>NZ_NRRG01000002.1 GCF_016583575.1 Thiocystis violacea | reverse complement strand
GAAAGTAGGTCACCGCCAGGGCCTTATCCCCCAAAACCCCCTGTTCCTCCGGAACCGGGGGTTTTGTTTTGCCCGATAAAGACTTGCGCGCGCGACTCAACCCTCCGCGATCTCCCGCCCCCTGGCCCCTGGCCGCCAGGGGGCGGATCTAAACCGCCTCTCTACCGCACTCGCCGAAGATCCCGCACCGCCCCCGCGCCGCACTGGTCCTCTCTAGGCAACCAGCGAAATGCCCGTGTAGGCGAGTCCTAATCCAATCAGGGTCGCGACCAGGACGTCGGTTGGATAGTGGAGTCCCAATAAAATTCGCGACATGGCGACTAGGGTTGCGAAGGGGATCAATACCCAGGCCAGTTCCGGGAAGTAGTAGATCGCGACGGTCGAGAAACTCACGGCGTGTAGCGTGTGACCGGACGGAAAGCTGTAGTGATCCAGCGGTGGTACGAGGGCGTTGATGTCCAGCGCATGGTGGCAAGGACGTTCGCGCCGGGTAACGCCCTTGAGCGATTTGTATATCAAGAGTGCGATCCCGCCGGTCGCGAGCATGTGGAGACTGGCTTGCAGGCCGGCGAGGCCGTGGGTCAAGGGCAAGGCCCCCATCAGGCTGTACCAGAATAGGCCGTCGCCGAGCCGGCTGACGATGGCGAAGGGTCGCTGGATCCACTGACGCTGACCAGAACGACTCCAGACGCGGCAGACGGACAGCTCTAGATCATTTAGATGTTGTAGCCATGCTTGCATGACAAGCCTCCGTTCCGCGTTGTCGGTGGATTACTTCGAAAAGACGCTCCTCGAGTCTGCCCAATACCCTCGCCCAACTGATGTCCTCGGCGGTCCTTCTGGCTTCGAGCCCCATTCGGCGAAGTCGTTCCCGATCGCGGATCGCCTCGCGGCAGGCGGCGATGAAGCCCTCGCGGTCGTCGACTGGCGAGGTCACGCCATTGACCCATGAGGTAATGTGCGAGCGGGCCGCCGCGTAATCAAAGGCGATCACCGGTAACCCGCTCGCCATGGCCTCGGTCACGACATTGCCGAAGGTTTCGGTCAGGCTCGGGAAGAGAAAAAGATCGCCGGAGGCGTAGTGGGCGGCGAGTTCGTCTCCAACTTTCGCCCCGGCGAATAAAAAACTCGGGAATTCGCGTCGCAGATGCATAAGCTCTGGCCCGTCGCCGACCAGCACGAAGCGCGCGTCCGGGCAATCCGATAGGATCGCCTGGAATCCAGTGCGCGCCAGATCCAGATTTTTCTCGGCCGCGAGGCGGCCAACATAGAGGACGACGAGTGAATCCTCGCGGCAGCCCCAGGACTGGCGTAGTTCCGGATCGCGCCAACTTGGGGCAAAGCGTGCGACATCCACGCCTCTACCGAAAACATGGACGTTCTCGAACCCTTGCCCAGCCAGTTGGCTCTGCAATTCCGTGGTGGGAACCAGGGTCGCGTTGGATCGATTGTGGAAATGACGCAGGGTATCCTCGACCCGGTGCATGAGCGGGCCGAGTCCATAGTGCTGGCTGTACTGATGAAATTGGGTGTGGAAACCCGTGACCGAGGCGATTCCGAGCGCGCGCGCCGTGGCGAGCGCGGCGTGCCCGAGCGGTCCCTGCGTGGCGATATAAACGAGGTCGGGCGAATGGCGCTTCCACAGCCGGCGCAGACGCCAGTAGACGGGTAGTCCGAAGCGTAGGCCGCGGTAGCCGGGGATGGGTAGCCCTGGGACGAGATGCAGATCGAACTGTCCTGGCTCCGGCTTGTGCCGATCGGTCCGCTGACGCGGGCGGATCAATTGGATGTCATGGCCCCGCTCCGCCATCCCCTCGGCAAGGTGGAGCATGGTGTTCGCGACCCCGTTGATTTCCGGGGGGTAGGTCTCGGTCACGATCGCGATCCTGAGCCGGTCGCGAGGCTGGTGTGTCGATGACATGGGGATCGGAGGGCTCATGCGCTCAGAGCGGACGCGGATCCAGGTTGATGACCCTATCGTCGACACCATGCGGCCACGTCTCGACCGCGCTGATCGGGGTATCGCGATCGGGGTGCCGGGATTCGAGGTTGAGTGCCTCGACGATCCGAGATCGGGCGCGTTCGGCGAGCGCGCGGCGCGATTCCCCTTGCTCGGCCCGCATGGGAGGCATGAACCGAACATGAGCGACCAGGCCCGGATGACGGATCAGCCGCCAGAGATTGGCGATCAGTGTATCTTCCCCGACGTAGGGAACCTGGGTGTCTGGCCCGGAGGCGCCTACGCCCCGATAGCTGATCGCGACCGGCTGGACATGGATTCCCGGTTGCTGGGCGAGCGCGAAGAGTCGCGGGTGGAAGCGGCTCACGCCGCGTCCATCCGTCGTGGTTCCCTCGGGGAAGATCATGATGGAACGACCTTGGGACAGATCCTCCAGAAGCCGGTCAAGCACCGCCTGGGACTGGTGAGCGCCGCGCTCGATGAAGCGGGTGCCCGCGATCTTCGCCATCCAACCGATCAGCGGCCAGCCCCGAACCTCCGACTTGGAGAGGAAGCCGAGTTCACCCTGAGCCCCCAGAATCGGGATATCGAGCCACGAGATATGATTGGCGATCAGCAGGCCGTTGGGCATTGGACGCCCTTCCACCCTGAGTTGGATTCCCAGGGCGTGATAGAGTCGGCGGTGCCACCAGCGGACGGCCTTGGGCAGCCAGGCTGGCCGACGACCCTGGCCAGATGTCAGGCGGATAGATAGGGCAAGTAGGGCGCCTGTCGTCAGGTGCTCGACGACCCGCAGGGTTCTCCACAGTGACCGGGTAACCATCGTTTCTTAATCGTTCGTGATTCTTTCGAGAAAATGCCGGGAATAGGTTGGATTCAGTTCGTCGACATCGAGCAGCATCAGGACATCTCCGACACCGAAATCGGGATCGCGGCAGGGATCCCCGCAGACCTTGGCGCCGAGACGCACATAGGCGCGCAGCAGGGGCGGTAGCGGTGCGTCCAGGATGTCATCCGGCACCTGGGTGGCGATCAGCGGAACCCTTGGGTTCACCCGCAGGGTCTCGTGCGCCATGGCCTGCCGGCGTAGGCGATTCATGATGGCGGATGCCTGGATGTCATGCTCGCCGAGCGGGACGCTCGCGCAACCGAAGAGATAGTCGAATCCATGTCGCTGGATGAATCCAGCCAGTCCGGACCAGAGTACCGCGATCGCGGAACCCTGTCGGAATTCAGGGTCGATGCAGGTTCGGCCAACCTCTAGGAGACGTCCTTCCAGGCGAGTGATGGCCCCCAGCTCGAACTCGCTCTCGGAGTAGAAGCGACCCGCGCGGCCGGCGCCCTCGGTGGTCAGGAGGCGCGTGCAGCCAACCACCTCGCCGCGGCTTGTCTCGCGGACCAGCAGATGCTGGCAATAGTCGTCGAATTCGTCACAGTCGTAGCCGACGCCGCCCTTTAGCTTCGCGCCCATCTCCTTGCCGAAGACCCGGTAGCGAAGCGCTTGGGCCTCCCGCACCTCCGGCTCGGAGGTAGCGATCTCGACGAACAGACGCTCGCCGCGTTTGGCTGGCAACGCACTGGCGGACAGGACCATGAAAAACCCTCCGAAGGAAAAATGCCTGGAGGATGATCTTAGTGCGCGACTGTTGCGGGCTGATGTGAACCCGATGACGGGGAGGTGACCGTGGGGCGGCTAGCCTGGGTGGGTCGTGCCGGGGCTCAGCCGCGCAGGGAGATGATCAGCCAGCCGCACTCCTCGGCGGTCTCGCGCAATCGCGCGTCCGGATCCACCGCGACGGCACGGTCGACGCGCTCCAGGAGCGGCAGGTCGTTGTGCGAGTCACTGTAGAAGCAACTTCCGGTCAGGTCCAGGTCGTGCTCGCGCAGCCACTGCTCCAGGCGGATGACCTTGCCCTCGCGAAAGGCCGGCACGCCTTCGACCTCGCCCGTATAGACGCCCTCGCTTTCGGCGGGTAGGGTGGCGATCAGGTGCGGCACCCCGAAATGCGCGGCGATGGGGGCGGTGACGAAGGCGTTGGTGGCCGTGATGATCAGCGGGATGTCACCTGCGGCCTTGTGGGTCTCGATGAGGCGGCGCGCGGCCGGGAGCATGATGGGCTGGATGATCTCGGCCATGAAGCGCTCGCGCAGCGCCTCCATGCGGTTCCTGGGGTGATCGCGGAGCGGACGCAGCGAAAAGCGGAGGAATTCCTGGATCACAAGTGTGCCGGCCAGGTATTCGCGGTAGAAGCGTTCGTTCTCGCGCTCGTACGTATCGCCATCCACGACGCCGTGTCTGGCGAGAAAGCGTCCCCAGAGGTAGTCGGAGTCGCCATCCAGAAGGGTGTTGTCGAGATCGAAAATAGCCAGTGGCACGAGGCGGATTCCAGTCGGTGATGAAGGATGGGGGTGAGTATCCCGGAGCATCCGGGATACTCACGGATTCGCGAACCTGTTTCAAGGCCCGTCGGTTGTCCGTGCGGTTCCGGCGCGTCGCGCCGAGCGTGACGGAAGCCCCGGCCACGACGACCAAGCTCTTGATTGGCAATCGCTTATACTCGGCCTTGCTTGCCGGGGACGAGCGGTCTGTGGAAAAATGGGGCAGGACAAGCCAAGGGGACATGAATCCTTGATCGACCACGACGGCTTTAGACCCAATGTCGGCATCATCCTGACCAATCAGGACCGACGCCTATTCTGGGGGCGCCGCGTCGGCCAGAATGCCTGGCAGTTTCCGCAGGGGGGCATCAATCCAAACGAAACGCCCGAGGAGGCCATGTTTCGGGAGTTGGAGGAAGAAGTCGGCCTGAGGGAGCCGCATGTGACCATCCTTGGCTGCACGCGCGGCTGGCTGCGCTATCATCTGCCCAAGCGTTATATCCGTCGCCACTGTGGCCCGACCTGCATCGGTCAGAAGCAGGTCTGGTTCATGCTCCGGGTCGACTGCGGCGAGGACGCCTTCTGCCTCGACCGCACGGACAAGCCGGAATTCGATGCCTGGCGTTGGGTCAGGTATTGGCAGCCCCTATATGAGGTAGTGTATTTCAAGCGCCACGTCTATCAGCAGGCGCTTGAGGAACTGGCTCCGATACTCTACCCGGAGGGTGTGCCGGAACGCGGCCATGTCTATTCCGGAACCTCCAAATTTCTGCGCCAAAGGTATCCCTAGCCGATCCCAAACCTCTTGTCCGTGAATGAGTTCAAGGCGCGGGCGCGCTGGTTGATAAGCGGCTCCGTCACTTCCGGCTCTTGCCTTCAATGGCGGCCAATTCGATCCAGCAACCCTTCAGCCAGGCACCAGTTTGTCCGACATCCAATCGTCGCCGGGCGTGAGCCCGTCCTTCAGCATGCTCGAATCCCTCAGGCGCATCGTTCAGGAGGTGAACAACGCCCGTGACCTTGAGGAGGCGTTGACCATCATCGTGCGTCGCGTTAAGGGTGCCGTGGGCGCCGATGTCTGCTCGGTCTACCTCAACGACTACGACAATCACCGACATGTCCTGCACGCGACCGATGGACTGCGTAAGGACGCCGTCGGGCGGGTGCGGCTGGAACTCGGGCGGGGGCTGATCGGTTTGGTGAGCGAGCGCGCCGAACCCATCAATCTGGACGACGCGGCCAATCATCCTCGCTACGAGTGCATCATCGATACCGGCGAGGAGCGGTATCACGGATTCCTGGGGGCGCCCATCATTCAGAACCGCAAGGTGTTGGGCGTGCTGGTTTTGCGCCAGCGCGAGCAGCGGCACTTCGGGGAGGACGAGGTCACCTTCGTCATGACCCTGGCCTCGCAGTTGGCGGGCGCCATCACCTTCGCCCGTACCAGCGGCGAACTCGCGCGCCTTCAGGACGAGGGCATTCCGCAACGCTTTCTGCCGGGTCTGGCGGCTTCTCCAGGTATCGGTATCGGCGTCGCCGTGGTGGTTTATCCGCCGGCGGATCTGGATGCCGTGCCCGACCGTCGGCCCGAGGATCCCGCGGCGGAGTCGGAGGATTTTCGCCGGGCGGTACGAAACGTGGCCGACGATCTCGACCGTTTCGCCTCCCGCACGCAGGTTCATCTGAGCACGGAGGACATGGCGCTGTTCGATGCCTGGCGCCTCATGCTGGAGAGCGATACCCTGATCGACGGCACCCTGTCACGGATTCGCGACGGCAATTGGGCGCCTGGGGCCTTGCGCGAGACTATCACCGAGCACGCCCGGGTGTTCGACAACATGGATGACACCTATCTGCGCGAGCGGGCCTCCGATGTCCGCGACCTGGGCCGCTGCATCCTGATGCATTTGCAGAATCAGGTCGCCGCGCCGATCCAGTACCCAGCCCAGGCGATTCTGGTGGGCGAGGAGATCAGCGCCATGCAGATCGCCGATGTCCCGCGCGAAAAGCTGGCTGGAATCGTATCCACCACCGGTTCGGGTTCATCCCACGTCGGCATCCTGGCGCGTGGCATGGGGGTTCCGGCGGCGATGGGTGTGTCGGATCTGCCCGTGGGGCGGGTCGAGGGACGCGAAATGGTTGTGGATGGCTACCGCGGCCGTGTCTACGTTTCGCCCGGTCCGGCGGTGCGTCTGGAGTATCAGCGGCTCGCCGCCGACGACGCGGCGCTGACCAATGAACTCCAGGCCCTCCGGCATCTTCCGGCCGAGACCACGGACGGCTATCTGATTCCCCTGTACCTCAATACCGGCCTGGTCTCGGAGAACCGTCCACTGGGGATCGAGGAATCCGCCGGGGTCGGCCTCTATCGCACCGAGCTGCCGTTTATCGTGCGCGATAGCTTTCCGGGCGAGGCCGCCCAGATGGCGAACTATCGACATGTGCTCGAACTGTTCGCGCCACGCCCCGTGACCATCCGCACCCTGGATATCGGCGGCGATAAGCCATTGCCTTATTTTCCGATGCACGAGGCCAATCCCTTTCTCGGTTGGCGAGGGATCCGCATCACGCTCGATCACCCGGAAATCTTTATTACCCAGGTCCGGGCCGTCCTGCGGGCGGCCATTGGGCTGGACAACCTCCAGTTGCTGCTACCCATGGTCAGCACCGTCACCGAGGTCGACGATGCCCTGCTGCTGATCCGTCGCGCTCATGACGAACTGCTTGAGGAAGGCTATCAGGTGAGGATGCCGCCGGTCGGCGTCATGATCGAGGTTCCGGCCGCCGTCTATCAGGCCGAGGCCCTGGCGCGCCGGGTCGACTTCCTTTCGGTCGGCACCAACGATCTCACGCAATATCTGCTCGCCGTCGATCGCAACAACCCGCATGTCGCCAAGCTCTACAACGAATACCACCCGGCCGTGCTGCGCGCCCTGCTCCAGATCCTGACGGGCGCCAGACTCCACGGCAAGGAGGTCAGCGTCTGCGGCGAGATGGCGGGTGATCCGCTGGCCACCTTCCTGCTGCTCGGGATGGGTGTCCATAGTCTGAGCATGGGAGCCGGCAGTCTGTTGCGCGTCAAGAAGGTGATCCGCAGCATCAGCAAGGTGCGGGCGCGCGAGGTGCTCAAGGTGGCCCTGCAATGCGAGGATGCCGGCTCGGTCCGCCGGTTGCTGCTGGATGCCCTTGAGACGGTCGGGCTGGGTGGCCTGGTACGGCCGGGCCGGTAGATCGGAATCTAGCGAGCCTGGGGCGATTTCCGGGAGCGTCCGTACCCGACCGAAAGCTCCGGAAATGGACAGGATTAACAGGATTCTTCAAGATTTACAGGATTAAAAACAGAGCTTTATAAATCCTGCTCATCCTGTCTATGACCGGGCGGATCAGGGGCGCAAGGTTTCCTGGAAATTTTCAATCCTGTCTATTTCACGAGCCCCCGGTCGGGTTTTGCAAGAAAACCTTCCAGTGGTAGCGACTTGCCTGGATTGAGGATGCCGGCCGGGTCGAAGTGCGCCTTGATTCCGCGCATGAGCCCGAGCGCGACCGGATCCAGTTCGCGATCCACGAAATCCCGCTTTTCGAGTCCGACGCCATGCTCCCCGGAGAGCGTGCCCTCCAGACGCAACACCAGTGCGAAGACCGCGTCCAGGCATTCGGCGGCGCGGGCCACCTCATCGCTATCCTCTGGGTCGATCAGCAGATTGACATGGATGTTGCCGTTGCCGGCATGGCCAAAATTGACGATCCGGATACCGGTCGCGCGCGAGAGCCGTTCCAGTTCCTCGATGAATTCGCCCATGCGCGAGACCGGAACCACGACGTCCTCGTTGATCTTTTTCGGTGCGATGTGGCGCAGCGCGGGCGAAAGGGCCTTGCGTGTCTTCCAGAGCGCCGCGACTTCCGCCGCCGTTTCGGCGAGCCGCAGCTCGAGCGGCCCCGCGATTCGAGCCGCTTCCGCCACCGCCTGCTGTGCCTCGTGGATACAGGCCGCCGGGCCGTCCACCTCGATCATCAAGAGTGCTCCGGCGCCTTGCGGGAGGTCGATCTCCGAGTAGCGGCTGACCATGGCGATCGCGGACGCATCCATGAATTCCAGCGCGCAGGGGGTGACGGGCTGGGCCATGATGGACGAGACCGCGCGGGCGGCGGCGTGGATATCGGCATAGGTCGCGCGCAGTGTGCGTTTGGCCTCGGGCAGAGGGGTAAGCTTGAGCGTGGCTTCGGTGATGAGGGCCAGGGTGCCTTCGGAGCCGATGATCAGCCGCGTCAGATCGTAGCCGACGACCCCCTTGGTGGTCAGCACGCCGGCGCGAAAGACCTCGCCGGTGCCGCTCACGGCGCGCAGCCCCAGGGTGTTGTCGCGCGGTGTTCCGTATTTGACGGCACGCGGGCCAGCCGAGTTGTAGGCGAGGTTACCGCCGATGGTACAGGTCGCCGCGCTGGTGGGGTCGGGAGGCCAGAAGAAACCGGCGGAGGCGACGGCCTTCTGCAGCTTGGCATTGATCACGCCTGGCTGAACCACGGCCAGGCGGTCTCCGGGCGCGACGCGCAGGATCCGGTCCATGCGCTCGAAGGACAGGACCAGGCCGCCGTGATCGGGCACCGTGGCCCCGGTGGTCCCGGTCCCCAGGCCGCGCGCCGTGAGCGGCAGACCGGCCTTGGCGCAGAGCCCGACGAGTGCCGCGACCTGCTCCTCGCGCGTGGCGAAGAGGACCGCCCGCGGCAGGGCGTGCCGGCGGCTGTTGTCGTACCCGTAGGGCCAGCAGTCGGCCGGGTCCGTCAGGAGGCCGCCGTCACCCGCGATGCGCGCGAGGTCGGCGCGTAGGCCCGGAGTGAGTTCAGGCATCGGACACCGAGTATTCAAAGAGCTTGATTACCTGCCGGACGCCTGGGACATAGCGGATGCGTTCGGCGGCGGCCTCCGCTTCACTGGGACTCACCAGTCCCATGAGATAGACCACGCCATTCTCGGTGACGACCTTGACCCGCGTTGGATTGAAGTCGGGGAGATCGATGCTGGTCAGTTCAAGCTTGGCGCGCGAGGTGATGAGGGCGTCGTCGGAGGTTCGCGCCATCCCGACACTGGCGCCGATGCCGATTTCATCGATGACCCGCGTCACCTTGGGGATGCGGCTGACTAGGTCGCCGGCGCGCTGGGCGATGGCTTCGGAGTCCGCCTGTCCGGTGAGCAGGGCGCTGTGGTTGTAGCTGGTGACCGCGATGCGCGCACGGTCCCGAATGTCCGGATCCTGACTCAGGGCTTGCATGGCGGCGAGTTCGATCCGCTGATCGTCAAGAACCACCTGATAATGGCGTCGGTCATAGACCGCCGAGGCGCCGGCGACGGCACCGCCGACGATCAAGGGCGCGCAGCCCGTCACGGCGAGGCCGAGCGAGACGATGAGACTGGCGAGCGCGCCTCGTCTAGGAAGAGTCGAGTATGAAGGCATGCTTGATCCACTGGATTTCATCCCGGCCGCTGATGGCGATGACATCGAAGCGGCAGGGCCGTTGACTGGGATGGGTCTGGAGGTAGTGGCGCGCCGCCGCGATCAGACGTTTCTGCTTGCGCGCGTCCACGGTTTCCGCGGGCGTACCGAACCGACCGGAGCTTCGATAGCGGACCTCGACGAACACTAGCACCGCCTCGTCGAGCATGACGAGGTCGATTTCGCCAAACCGACAGCGATGGTTGCGCGCCAGAAGCTTCAGCTTGCGGCTGGTCAGGAAGGTCTCGGCGAGACGTTCCTTGTCGTCGCCGATCGCTCGTGAATCGGCCCCTGTCCGGTCGTCGCGCGCGTCGCTATTCATCCCTGATCGACCCTGTTGGCCTAATTCGGTTCCGCGTCGGACGCCTTCCCCGAGGCTTCCGCCGGACGTGGTCCAGTCTCGGTGAAGCGGCCGAGTTCGAGCCGGCGGGTGATGCGTCCGAGCGAATCGACCGCGAGCCCTCCGGTCTGTCCCGGATGGTAGGCGCCGGGATTCCTGGCCAGCTCCGTCAGTCGCGGCGTCAGCCGATAGGCGTCGATTCCCATGGCGTAAAGCCGGGCCAGCGGGCCGGCCGCGCTGGAGGTCTGGCCCATGACGGCACGGCGCGAGAGCGGGCCATTCGCCCCGGCGTCGAGCATCCATGGAATGTCGACGAAGTAGAGACCGACCAGGGGCTTGTCGCGTGTCGCGTCGAAGCGGCCCGAATAGACATGCGAGGTGGAGATGACCATCAGTGGCTTGGTGGTCGCGGCTCGGATTTGGGGGTGGATCTCGCGGGCCATGTCGTCGGTCGCGACCAGGAAGAGCATGTCCGCGTCCTTTCCGCCGATGAGTTTGCTCAAGGTTTTGCCATGGTTCGACCCGGCTGGATTGAAACTCGCCTGTCCGGCCAGGGTTCCGCCCTGGTTTCGCCATTGGGCTTGGAAGGCGTTCGCGAGGCGCTGACCCCAAGCGTTCTCGGGATAGAGGACGAGCGCGGTTTTGGCTCCCAGGCCCGCGCCCTTGCTGGCCGCTTCGGCGGCTTCGTTCTCGGGCGAGAGTGAAAACTGGAAGAGATTTTCCGCGCGCCGATCGGAACGGGTCGCCTCGTTCAGGGCCAGGGTAGGTACTGAAAGGGCCTTGGCGGATGTGAGCGCATCGACGGCCGGCTTTTCCAGTGGACCGATTACATACCTGGCGCCCTGTTTCGTGGCGGCGGCATGCAGGGCGCGGACTCGACCGGCGTTGGTGCTGTCGGCGAAGTCCAGGACTGGCTGTTTCTCGCCCCGGTCCGCGCGCCTGGCGGCCTCGATCCCGTCGCGAACGGCCTTGGCGGCGGCGGCGAAGCGGCCACCGCTGGGTAGCATGACGGTCACTCGATCGCCGGCCGCGTACCCGCCCGAAAGGGTCTCGGCATAGGCGCGTCCCAGTTCGGGGAGCGCCGGATGCGCCGGATGTTTCTGATGCCATTCACGATAGCTGGACTCCATTCGACTGGGGTCGGCTCCGCTGTGCCGCGCGAGCAGGGCGATATCGGCCCAGCCCTTCATTGGGCCTCGGCCCTGGCTGGTGAGTTTCCGCAACTCGGCGCCGTCCAGGGCGCTCAGGGTCGAGACCAGGGAAACCTGGTTGAACAGTCGCTCGTCCTTCACCAGAAGGCGGTCGATTTCGCTCAGTGCCTCGGCCGCGGCGACCGGTTGGTTGTCGAGTCGCAGGGCCGAGGCCAGGGCGCCGAGCCGTCTGGTCTTGAGGTCGTTCGGCAAGCCTTGAGTCCGCATGCGCTCCAGGTCGGCGATGGCGTCCTTGGGGCGTCCCAGGGTCAAGGACAACTCCGCCCTGGTCAACTGGAACAGCTCGCGCTGGCCGGCCGTGAGTTCCGTTTGGGTGATCGCGTCGAGCGTCGCGCGCGCCTCGGTGGTTTGGCCGCCGGCGAGGTAGGCCCGTGCAGCCTTGATCCGCAATTGCGCCTTGGCCGGCGGCTCCGCCTTGGCGGCCAGGTCGAGATAGATTTTCGCGGCGTCCCCTGGCTGACCCTGGGTCTCCAGGATCAAGGCGCGATTCAACTCGGCGGTTGGAATGGGGGCGAGGATGCTGGTTTCTTCCTGGATCGGACTCACGGCGCAGCCCGACAGGGTCAACGCAAGGAACAGGGGTGCCAGAAACCACGGGGAAGAAAAAGAGGGACGTGCGACGCAATTCTTGGGCATGATTCCGTTCCATTGAAAAAGGCTGTCGGGGCGGATGATGCAGCAACAAGCTGGGGTACTATACGTGGTCGCAACTCCGATCGGCAATCTCGGGGATCTGACCGACCGCGCGCGTAAGGTTCTGTCCGAGGTCGACTTGATCGCCGCGGAGGACACCCGAGAGACCCGGAAGCTGCTCGGTCATTTCGGGATCTCCGGGGCCTTGATCGCTTATCACGAACACAATGAAACCGCCGTGACGCCGCGCTTGCTGGACGCCCTGGAGGAGGGTCGGAACCTCGCCCTGGTCTCCGACGCCGGCACGCCCCTGATCAGCGATCCCGGTTATACCCTGGTCGCCGCCGCTCGCTCGCGCGGCCTGACGGTCACGCCCGTTCCCGGGGCCAGCGCCGCGATCTGCGCCCTGTCCGCCTCCGGTCTGCCGAGCGACCGTTTTCTCTTCCTCGGCTTTCCTCCCAGAGGGCAGGCTCGGCGTCTGGCTTGGTTCGAGGCCGTCGCCCGCGAGCCTGGAACCCTGATCATCCACGAAAGCGGGAAGCGGGTATTGGCGACGCTCCAAGACATCGAATCGGTCCTGGGTGGCTCCCGGCGCCTGGTCATCGCGCGCGAGCTGACCAAGCGCTTCGAGACCTTCCTCACGGGGCGGGCCGAGGAACTGATGCGTCGCCTGGAATCGGACGAGCAGCAACGTCTCGGCGAGATGGTGGTCCTGGTGGAAGGCTGCCCCGACGGGGATGGCGATGCGCGGCAGGAGGAATGCGCGCGGGTCCTGCGCGTACTGGGCGAGTCGTTGCCGCTGAGTCAGGCTGCCGCCCTGGCCGCGCGCCTGACGGGCGGCAAGAAGAACGCCCTCTATCAGTTAGGGCTCGACCTGGGCTTGGGGAGCGAGTCGGATCGACACCCGTCGGGGACTCGCCCCGGTGGACCGCGCGACAGCGGATGATACTCTCTGGTACCATGCCGGCCAAGGAGTTGGCCAGGCAGCCGCTCTTTCCGCTCGCGGAAAGGGAGGAAAGTCCGGGCTCCATCGGGCAGGGTGCCAGGTAACGCCTGGGGGACGCGAGTCCACGGAAAGTGCCACAGAAAAGATACCGCCGCTCCGTGCTCGGCTCGGTCGGTAAGGGTGAAAAGGTGCGGTAAGAGCGCACCGCGCTGGTGGCAACATCAGTGGCAGGGTAAACCCCACCCGGAGCAAGACCAAATAGGGGAACAGGCAGTCTCGACTGCGACGCGCGGCCCGCGCGTGTTCCCGGGTAGGTCGCTTGAGGCAGGCGGTGACGCCTGTCCTAGATGAATGGCTGTCCTTGACAGAACCCGGCTTATCGGCCGACTCCTTACCCCCAATCATTCCCCGCGTCTTCCTTCCCGGGGCTCCCTTGGAGCTCCATCGAAGCCTCTGTAAGTTGCAGCGCATTTCTGACTTCATTTGTTAGCTCACGTGTTCATTATGCTGAATACTAGGCGTTTTTCCGACGTCTGAGCCGTTGTTCATCTTCGGCCTGTAAGTTGCTGACTCTCAAGAATAAAGCCCAAGGGTTTCTTGACGTTGATCCAGTCCCTCTCTAACATGAGGATGGAGTGGGGAAGAGTGGGGAATCCGGGGGCGTTTCGCCGAAAGCGGGCTTGCGAGAGGTGCGCTGGTGTTTCGGGGGGTTTCCATCGTCAACCTGGATGCCAAGGGACGTCTCGCGATTCCGTCCAGACACCGCGAGCGCTTGCAGGAGACGTGCGATTCCCATCTGGTCGTGACGGTGGATCGGGATCGCTGCCTGCTCCTCTATCCAGAGCCCGAATGGGAAATCATCGAACGAAAGTTCGCCGCGCTCCCCGCGCTCGATCCCACCGCGCGCTCCCTGCAACGGCTCTACGTTGGCAATGCACAAGAAGTGGATATCGATGCCCAGGGTCGGATCCTGTTGCCGCACTATCTGCGTGAATTCGCCTCCCTCGATAAACGTGCCGCGTTCGTTGGCCAGGGCATCAAATTCGAGATTTGGGACGAACAGGCGTGGCACGCTCGAAACGAGGCGGCCTTGAACGACGTGGCGATCGGTGATCTGGCCTTGGCGGCGGGTCTTGGCGCCTTGACGCTTTGAGGCTCCCGCCCGCCGTTGCATGACGATGATGACCAAGAGAACAACTGTTTGCCGCACAAGCCTGTATTACTGGAGGAAAGCGTGTCCGCCTTGCTGGTGCAACCGGATGGGATCTATATCGACGGAACCTTCGGTCGAGGTGGGCACAGCCGCGCCATCCTTGAGCGACTGGGTTCGGCCGGGCGTCTGCTCGGGTTCGATCGGGATCCGGATGCCGTTTCGGCCGGGCGGTCCCTGGCCGCGTCCGACGCTCGCTTCTCGGTCCACCGGGGATCCTTCGCCGACATGGGGTCGGTTCTCTCGGAGGCCGGTCTGCTTGGCCGGCTGAATGGTCTGCTTCTGGATCTCGGCGTCTCCTCGCCTCAGTTGGATACGCCGGAGCGTGGATTCAGCTTCGGGGCCGATGGTCCGCTCGATATGCGCATGGACCCGGACGCCGGTGAATCCGCCGCGCAATGGCTCGCGCGCGCCGGCCAGTCCGAAATCGCCGCCGTTCTGAGCGAGTTCGGCGAGGAGCGCTTCGCCAGGCGGATCGCCAGATCGATCGTCGAGACCCGCGGCGAGGCGCCGATCCGCTCCACCGCCCAGCTTGCCGAACTGGTCGCTCGTGCCGTACCCAAGCGCGAGCCCGGCAAGCATCCGGCCACCCGAACCTTCCAGGCGCTGCGCATCCAGGTCAATGGCGAGTTGGACGAACTGCGTCGCTGTCTCGATCAGGTCTGCGACGCCTTGTCGACCGGCGGTCGACTGGTGGTGATCAGCTTCCACTCGCTGGAGGATCGGATCGTCAAACGCTTCATTCGCAAGGAGACCAAGGGGTTCGATTTCCCGAAGGGCGTTCCGGTGAGGGCGATGGAAAACCATGGGCGTCTGCGAGCGATCGGCAAACCGGCGCGCCCGTCGGCCGAGGAGGAGGCGCTCAACCCAAGATCCCGGAGCGCGATCATGCGCGTGGCGGAGCGGTTGCCATGATACGCCGTCATCTGGTCACTATCGCCGGGCTCTCGTTCGCCATCATCCTGACGTCGATCGGGGTCATCCATACCAAATACATGACACGCATTCATTTCGCGCAACTGCAGGATCTGAGAGCCAAGCGCGACGCCAGCGACGTGGAGTGGAACCGCCTGCGGCTCGAGGAGGCCGCGCTTTCCACCCATGGGCGCGTCGAGCGCAAGGCGCGGCACGAGCTTGGAATGTTCCCCCCGAGGGTCGGCGACGTACTCCTGATCGAGGATACTGGTCATGGTCATCCGTAATCGTCGCGCTCGACGGGTCTCGACTCGCCGGAGCAAACCCAACCTGCCGCTGCGTCGCCGGCTCTTGGTGGGCGCGCTGTCCCTGGCGTTCGTCGCCCTGTCGGGTGGCGTCTTTTACCGTCAGGTCATTCAGACCGAATTCCTGCAGAAGGAAGGCGCGGCGCGTTATCTGCGCGATGGTGTCATCGCGGCCCGGCGCGGCATGATCCTTGACCGCAACGGCGAGCCGCTCGCGGTCAGCACGCCCGTGGAAACCGTCTGGGCGGAGCCGCGCAAGCTGGTCAACCAGTTGGAGGCGATTCCATCGCTGGCGACCGCCCTGGGGATGGATGGCGGTCAATTGCGCGAGAAGATCGAGGCCAACCGTGACAAGGGTTTCATCTATCTCAAGCGCCGCATCAGCCTCGAGGAGTCGAACGCGGCGCGCGAGGTGATCGCGCGACACAAGATCGAGGGCGTCGATTTCGACACCGAGTACCGCCGATTCTATCCAGGAGCGGAGGTCTTCGCGCATGTCATCGGGTTCACGGACATCGAGGATCACGGCCAGGAAGGGATCGAACTCGCTCGCGACGACGTTCTCAAGGCCGAGCCAGGACTGCATCGCGTCATTCGCGATGGACGCAAGCGGATCGTTCAGGAGGTCGAACAGATCCGGGCTCCGCGTCCGGGAAGCGATCTCGTCCTGAGTCTGGATCGGCGGCTGCAATATCTGGCGTATCGGGAGCTCAAGGCCGCCGTGACGCAGCACAAGGCCAAGGGTGGCACCGTCGTGGTGCTGGATGTGGCCACGGGCGAGGTGCTGGCGATGGTCAATCAGCCGGGCTTCAACCCGAACATCGACCGCAGTGGTGGCATCGACCGCCGTCGCAACCGCGCCCTGACGGACGTCATGGAGCCCGGATCGACACTGAAACCCCTGGTCGTCGCGGCGGCCCTGGAAAAGCGTCTGGTGTCGCCCACGACGCGGATCGCGACCGGACCCGGCACCTATAACGTCGGCAAGAACGTCGTGCGCGACGTGCACAACTACGGAACCCTGGACGTCACCGGCATCATTACCAAGTCCAGTAATGTCGGGTCCGTGAAGATCGCCCAGATGATGAGCTATGCCGACCTCTGGAGTCTCTACGATCGACTGGGCTTTGGTCATGCCACGGGTGTTGGCTTCCCGGGGGAAAGCCGGGGTAATTTCCGGCACCATTCGACTTGGCGGCCCTTCGAGTACGCGACCCAGGCCTTCGGTTATGGTCTTTCCGTGACATCGCTCCAGTTGGCTCAGGCCTATTCCGTCCTGGCCGCGGATGGAGTGAAGCGGCCCGTGACCCTGTTCAAGCGCGATCCCTCCGCCGTTGGCTCCAGGGCCGAGGAGGTCCGTATCCTGAGCGCAGACACCGCGCGCAAGGTCAGGGCCATGATGGAGACGGTGGTGTCCGAGAAGGGCACGGCCAAGCTAGCCGCCATTCCTGGTTACGGAGTCGGGGGCAAGACGGGAACGGCCAAGAAATCCGCGGGCAAGGCGGGCTATGGCGGAGGCCGCTATCAGTCGGTTTTCGCGGGCTTCGTTCCGGCGGGCCAGCCGCGTCTGGTCATGGTCGTGATGATCGATGAGCCGGGTGGCGCGTCCTACTATGGCGGCACGGTTGCCGCTCCTGTCTTTCAGAAGGTGATGGAGGGTGCCTTGCGCCTCTTCAACGTCCCGCCGGACGAACTCGCGCCCGCCATGCTGCTCGCCCATCACCGAGACGCGGCACCATGATGGCCCTCGCGAACGCCGGCCCTGCCTGGCGCCTCGGGGATCTCCTCGGGGGGCTGGTCGACCTGGAGCCTCGGCGCCCACCGCTCGAGGATCGCCGGATCTCGAGCCTGACGCTCGATAGCCGGACGCTGGCCCCGGGGGCCTTGTTCATGGCCCGCCAGGGCTCTCGGGTCCATGGCCTGGCCTTCGCCGAGGAGGTCAAGCGGTGTGGCGCGACCGCGATCCTCGCCGAGATCGGCGAATCCTGGTCGCGCACCGACATCGAATATCTGAACGACCGGCTTGGTCTGCCGGTCATCCCTGTCGACGGTCTGGGCGATCGGTTGAGCGCGATCGCCGACCGCTTCCATGGGGTGCCAAGCGCACGTCTGGAGGTGCTTGGCGTCGCCGGTGCGCCTGGCAAGGCCACCCTCGGTCATTTGCTGGCCCAGGCCCTCGACACCGAGCAGGCGAGCGCGCTGGTGGGGCGACTCGGCATTGGTTTTCCCGATGATCTTCACGCCTGGCCCGAAGCCGAACAGGATCCGCTGAGGCTCCAGTGGACGCTGGACGATCTGGCGGGTCGAGGGGCTAAATCCGTGATCCTGGAACTGCGCTCGGATCCGGCGACCCGGTCGCGGGTGGCGGCAGTGCGTTTCAGTCACCTCGTCCTCGCGAACGTCACGGGGGGCGATCCGTCGGCCCTGACCGCGGTGGTTCGGGATCTCGCGCTCCTGCCGGATTCGGGTCGCGTCGTGTCGAGTCTGGACGATCCGGATTCCGGGGCGATTCTCGCGGCCTTGCCGCCGACTGTTTCCGCGACCGTCCACAGCGCCCGCCCCGACGCGCGAAAACCGGCTCGATGCGATTTCCTGCTGCGCGCCACGGCCATCGAAACGCTCCCGCTGGGTCTGCGGCTGAACCTCGAGTGCGTCGGTGAGGACGACATCGAGCAGGCCAGTGTCGATGTCGGTCTGATCGGCCGCTCCAGTGCCTCCAACCTGCTGGCCGTTCTGGCGGTTCTGCGCTCGCGTGGCGCGTCGCTCGAGCGCGCGGCGCGCGTGCTTTCGCGGCTTCGCGGGGCGCCAGGTCGGATGGAGTGTTTCGGGGGCGAGGGAGCGCCGTTGGTGGTGGTCGACTCGGCACGAACGCCGGAGGCCGTCGAAAGGGCGCTGACGGATCTGCGTCTCCATGCCCGCCGCCGACTGTTCTGCGTGTTGGGCTGTGGTGGCCGGGAGGATGTCGGCCGGCGCCCACGCCTGGGCGCCATCGCGGAGCGGCTGTGCGACGGGCTTATCCTGACGGACGACAACCCGCGCGGCGAGCCTGGGGAGGCCATCATCGCGGATATTCTCGCCGGGGTCGCGGCTCCCGAGGCCGTCCGGGTCGAGCGCCAGCGCGGCCTGGCGATCCGGCTGGCGATCGCGCTCGCTGGAACGGGCGATGCCGTGTTGGTCGCCGGCAAGGGCCACGAAACACTACAGGACATGGGTGATCTCAAGGTCCATTTCAGCGACCGCGCGCAGGTTGTCGAGGCACTGCGCGAATGGCAGGAGGGTCACCACTGATGTGGACCCTGGCCGAAGCCGTCGAGCGCGCCGGCGGAACCTTGATTGGACCCGACACGGCCTTCGAGTCCGTCGGGACGGATTCACGCGCCGATTGTTCGGGGCAGCTCTTCATCGCCCTGCGAGGGGATAATTTCGACGGGCATGCCTACGTGGCGGCGGCGCGCGCGGCCGGCGCGGTCGCGGCGGTGGTGGATCATCCCCTGCCACTCGATCTGCCCCAATGGGTTGTCGACGATACCCGCCTCGCCCTTGGGCGGCTGGCCGCCGCCTGGCGCGATCGTATCCCCGGCCGCCTGATCGCCATCACGGGCAGCAACGGCAAGACGACCGTCAAGGAGATGATCGCGGCCATCTTGGCGCAAGTCGGCCGGGTCCGCGCCACCCAAGGCAATCTGAACAATGACATCGGGATGCCCCTGACCCTGCTGCGCGCCCGTGACGAGGACTTCCTGGTGCTGGAGATGGGGGCCAATCATCCCGGTGAGATCGGCTACATGACCGACCTCGCCCGCCCGGAGGTGGCGCTCATCACCAATGCCGGTCGGGCGCATCTGGAGGGATTCGGCAGTGTCGAGGGGGTCGCGCGCGCCAAGGGCGAGATCGCCCGCGGTCTTCCGGCCGGCGGTGTCTTCGTCACGAGCGGCGATTCGCCTCATGCCGGGCTCTGGGATGCGCTGGCCGAGGGCCGGCAGCGGCTGACCTTCGCCCTCGATGGACCCGCCGATGTGACCTCCGAGGCGGCCTCGATTCGGGTGAGCTGGGACGAGGATGGCTTTCGCACCGAATTCACGGCCCGACTCGGCGCGATCGAGATGCCGCTGACCCTGCGGCTCGCCGGCCATCACAACGTCCGTAATGCCCTCGCGGCCGCGGCGGGCGCGATGGCGATGGGGGTCGAGGCGACGGCCATCCGTGACGGCCTGGCCTCCCTGCGGCCGGTCAAGGGTCGTCTCTGTCCGCGTCACTGCCGGGGCGTCGGCCTCATCGACGATACCTACAACGCGAACCCGGATTCCATCGCCGCCGCCATCGAGGTGCTGGCCGGACTCGCGGGGCGGCGCTGGCTGGTGCTGGGCGACCTGGGCGAGTTGGGGCCGGAGGCGCCGCGCTTGCACGAAGAGATCGGCGCGCGCGCTCGGGCCACGGGCCTGGACCGCCTAGCGACGGTCGGAACCCTGAGCGCCGGCGCCAGTCGTGCCTTCGGCGCGGGCGCGGCGCATTTTCCCGATCAGGCGTCGCTGGTCGCCAGTCTCCTCGCCGAACTGGGTGCGCGCGATCGGGTCTTGGTGAAGGGCTCACGTCTGGCCCGGATGGAAGTTGTTGTCGAGGCGCTGTGCGCCGAGGTGAAATCCTAATGCTGTTGTTCTTGACCGATTGGCTTGCCGAGCACCATAGCGGCTTCGCTGTCTTCCGCTATCTGACGCTGCGCGCGATTCTTGGCGTCCTCACCGCTCTGGCGATCTCTTTGCTGGTCGGCCGTCCCATGATTCAGCGGTTGCGCGCCTACAAGATCGGCCAGACCGTGCGCGACGATGGTCCCCAAAGCCACCTCTCCAAGTCCGGCACGCCGACCATGGGTGGCGCGCTCATCCTGGTGGCGGTGGCCGTCGCCACCCTCCTCTGGGCGGATCTGACCAATCGCTATGTCTGGATCGTGTTGCTGACCACCCTGGCCTTCGGCGCCATCGGCATGGTGGATGACTACAAGAAGCTGGTGATGCGCGACCCGCGCGGACTGATCGCGCGCTGGAAATATTTCTGGCAGACCCTCGCGGGCTTCGCGGCGGCCTTCGCCCTCTATGCGACCGCCAACTCACCGGCGGAGACGGCCCTGCTGATTCCCTATGCCAAGAGCCTGGCCATCCAGCTCGGCCCCTGGTTCATTCTATTGACCTATTTCGTGATCGTCGGTGCCAGCAATGCCGTCAACCTGACCGACGGACTCGACGGCCTGGCGATCATGCCGACCGTGCTGGTCGCCGGTGCCCTGGCGATCTTCGTCTATGCCTCCGGGCATGCCCAGATCGCCAACTATCTGCTGATCCCTCACATTCCGGAGGTCGGCGAGCTGGTGATCTTCTGTGCCGCGCTGGTCGGGGCCGGACTCGGATTTCTCTGGTTCAACGCCTACCCGGCCATGGTCTTCATGGGTGATGTCGGCGCCTTGGCGCTGGGGGCCGCGCTGGGCGTGGTCGCGGTCGCCGCGCGTCAGGAATTGGTGCTGTTCATCATGGGCGGCGTCTTCGTGATGGAAACCGTCTCGGTCATGTTGCAGGTCATGTCCTTCAAGCTGACGGGCAAGCGCATCTTCCGCATGGCGCCGCTGCATCACCATTTCGAACTCAAGGGCTGGCCGGAGCCGCGCGTCATCGTCCGTTTCTGGATCCTGACCGTGGTCCTGGTGCTGATCGGTCTCGCGAGCCTGAAGATCCGGTGAGCGCCATGAGCCACTCCCACTCGGTTGCGATCGATCGGGCCAAGATACCCGACTCCAAGACCCTGATTGTCGGTTTGGGCAAGACCGGTTTGTCCTGCGCGCGTTACCTGAGGTCGCGAGGCGCGCGGGTCGCGGTCACCGATAGCCGCGCGCGTCCTCCGGGGTTGGAGGCGCTTCAGGCCGAGATGCCCGAGATCGCGGTGTTTCTCGGCGGTTTCGAGCCGGATGTCTTCGCCGCCGCCTCCGAGCTGGTGGTCAGCCCCGGCGTGCCCATCTCCGAACCGCTGATCCAGCAGGCGATGGCGCGCGGCGTCCCCGCGATCGGCGATGTGGAACTTTTCGCGCGCGATCGGCAAGCCCCGCTGTGCGCCATCACGGGCTCGAACGGCAAGAGCACGGTGACGACACTGGTCGGGCTAATGGCCCGGCTGGCCGGACGTCAGGCCGCGGTTGGCGGCAATCTGGGCGAGCCGGTGCTGGATCTGATCAAGGCGTCGGTCGATCTCTACGTGGTCGAACTCTCCAGCTTCCAGTTGGAGACCACGCCGAGCCTGCGCGCCGAGGTGGCCGTGGTGCTCAATGTCTCGGCGGACCATCTCGACCGCTATCCGAGCCTGGCGGCTTATGCCGAAACCAAGGCACGGGTCTACCAGGGGGCGCGGATCGTGGTGATCAATCGCGACGATCCCGTGGTCGCGGCGATGCCCCGCGTCGGTGCGCGCGAGATCGGCTTCACCCTGAACGCGCCGGAGGCCGAGGATTTCGGGCCGCGCTCGATCGACGGACAGGTTTGGATCTGCCGGGGGCTTGAACCCATCCTGCCGGCCTCGGAGGTGGCGATCCCAGGTCGGCACAATCTGGCCAATGCCCTGGCGGCCCTGGCCTTGGCGAGCGCCTGCGAGATCCCCTTGACGCCCGCGTGCGAGGCGCTGCGCGGTTTTCCGGGATTGCCCCATCGCAGCGAACTGGTCGTCGAGCGTGGCGGGGTGCGCTGGTATGACGATTCCAAGGGCACCAATCCGGGGGCGACGGTCGCGGCCCTCGAGGGGCTCGCGCCCGAGGGCGTGCCCGGTCGCATCGTGCTGATCGCGGGGGGCGAGGGCAAGGGCGCGGATTTCGCGCCCTTGCGTCCGGCCGTGGCGAGGGCCGCTCGGGGTCTGGTGCTGATCGGGCGGGATGCCGCGCGGATCGAGGCCGTTTTGCAGGGAGCCGTGCCCATGGTCCATGCCGGAGACTTGGCCGAGGCGGTCCGGCTGGCCGCCGAATTGGCGCGCCCCGGCGACTGCGTGCTCCTGTCACCGGCCTGCGCGAGCTTCGACATGTTCGATAACTATGAACATCGCGGCCGGGTCTTCGCCGACGCCGTGCGGAGGCTGCCATGACGACGGCCGCGGTGCGTTCCAAACGGGTTGGCTCGCGTCGGCGCGAGCGCCTGATCCAACCCATGGATTACGCCTTGTTCTTCTGCGCGTTCGGGCTGCTGGCCTTTGGTTTCGTGATGGTCACGTCCGCTTCCATGTCGATCGCCGAGACCTGCTGTCGGGATCCCTTCTTTTACACCATGCGCCACGGACTGGCCCTGGGCCTCGCCCTGACGGCCGGACTCCTGACTTTCCGCGTGCCGACCGAGTGGTGGGAGCGTTACGGCACCTGGCTGTTCCTGCTTAGCGTCCTGGTGCTGATTTTGGTGCTGATTCCTGGGATTGGGCGCACGGTCAATGGCGCGACCCGCTGGATCCCGCTTGGCCCGCTGAATCTGCAACCCTCCGAGTTCGTCAAGCTGTTCGCGGTCATCTATGTAGCCGGCTATCTGGTACGCCATGCCGACAAGGTCGCGAATCAGATTTCCGGCTTCGTTCGGCCGATGCTCCTGATCGGGATCGCGGCCGCCCTGATTCTCATGCAGCCGGACTTCGGAACCACGGCGGTCATGCTGGCGACCGTGATGGGACTGCTGTTCCTGGGCGGCGCCAGCCTCATGCCATTCGTTCTCCTGCTCGGGGTCGTCGCCGCCGGACTGGTGGCCCTGGTCATCCTGTCTCCCTACCGCCTGGCACGGGTCGTCTCCTTTCTTAATCCCTGGGAGGATCCCTTCAACTCCGGCTACCAACTGAGTCAGGCGTTGATCGCCTTCGGGCGTGGCGAATGGTTTGGCGTGGGCCTGGGCAACGGGATTCAGAAGCAGTATTTCCTGCCCGAGGCGCACACCGACTTTCTGGCCTCGGTGATCGGCGAGGAACTGGGCCTGGTCGGCATGCTGGTTCTGATCTCGGCCTTCGCCTTCCTGAGCTGGCGCGCCATTTCCATCGGGGCGCGGGCGGAGGCGCTGAAGCGTCCCTTCGAGGCCTATGTGGCCCAGGGGATCGGGATCTGGATCGGCCTTCAGGCGTTCGTCAACATCGGTGTCAACGTCGGCATTCTCCCGACGAAAGGACTGACCCTGCCGTTCCTGAGCTATGGCAGCAACAGCCTGATCGTCGGCTGCATGGCGGTCGCCGTGCTGCTGCGCATCGACATCCTGGTGCGTCAACTGGAGTCCGAGACCGGACCCAAGCGGGGGTTGCGATGGGTCCGAGCCTAGGTGTCATGGCCGGTGGGACCGGCGGTCATGTGTTTCCCGCCCTGGCGGTCGCGGAGCATCTGCGCGAGCAGGGCGCGCGGGTCTTCTGGATCGGCACGCGCCAGGGTATGGAGTCGCGGCTGGTGCCCGAGCATGGCTTCGAGATGGAGTGGATCCGTATCGAGGGACTGCGCGGCAAGGGCGTCGGCCCGGTGCTCAAGGCTCCGTTTCGTCTGGCGGGCGCGCTCTGGCAGGCCGGGGGGATCCTGCGCCGTCGCCGGCCGGCGCTGGTGCTCGGCATGGGTGGTTTTGCCTCTGGTCCGGGTGGTCTGGCGGCGCGTGCCCTAGGCGTGCCACTGTTGATTCATGAGCAGAACTTCGTGCCCGGCCTGACCAATCAATGGCTGGCGCGCATCGCTAACCAGGTGTTCGAGGCCTTTCCAGGGAGTTTCCCGGTTGGGCGCGGAGCGGTCGCGACCGGGAACCCGGTGCGTCGCGAAATCCTGGATATCCCCGAGCCTCGCGAGCGTTTCTCCAGTCGGACTGGCGTTCCCCGTCTCCTGGTCCTCGGTGGCTCACTGGGCGCCCAAGCCCTGAACGAGACCGTGCCGCGTGCCTTGGCGGCCATGCCGTCCGCCGGTCGGCCCCTGGTTCGGCATCAGGCTGGAGAGCGCACCATCGACACCGCCAGGGCGGCTTATCGTCAGGCGGGCGTCGAGGCCGATGTCGTGCCCTTCATCAAGGACATGGCCGAGGCTTACGCCTGGGCCGATCTGGTGGTCTGTCGCTCCGGGGCGCTGACGGTGTCCGAATTGGCCGCGGCCGGCGTCGGCTCGATCCTGGTGCCCTATCCCTTCGCCGTGGACGACCATCAGGTCGGCAACGCCCGTTATCTGTCCGATGTCGGCGCGGCCCGTCTGGTCATTCAGCGCGACCTGACGAGTGCTGGCCTGATGGACTCGCTGACCGAACTCCTCGCCGATCGGACGCGCTTGCTGGCGATGGCCGAGGCGGCGCGAGGCCGGGCGCGGCCCGAGGCCGCCGCCCGGATCGCCGCCGTCTGTCTGCAACTGGCCGCCGGAGGGGCTGGCCGCCCGGCGTCGCTGGGCGATCAAACCACCAAGGGAGTCGCGCGTCCATGAGCGCCCATCGTCAGCACACCGCCGCGCGCATGGGGCGCGTGCGTCGCCTGCACTTCATCGGCATCGGCGGCGCCGGCATGAGCGGTATCGCCGAGCTGATGGCCAATCTGGGCTATGAGGTGGCAGGGTCGGACCAGCGCGAAAGCGCGGTGACACGCCGGCTTGTCGGGCTCGGGGTCGAGGTCTTCATCGGGCACCGCGCCGAGCAGGTGACCGACGCCGATGCCGTGGTGGTGTCCACCGCCATCGACGAGACCAATCCGGAGATCCAGCAGGCGCGCGCCTCGCGCATCCCGATCGTGCGGCGCGCCGAGATGCTGGCCGAGCTGATGCGTTTCTATTACGGCGTCGCGGTGGCCGGAACCCATGGCAAGACGACCACGACCAGTCTGGTGGCGAGCATCCTCGCCGAGGGCGGGCTGGATCCGACCTTCGTCATCGGTGGTCAGCTCAACAGCGCCGGGGCCAACGCCAAGCTGGGCACCACCAAGTATCTGGTGGCCGAGGCCGACGAGAGCGACGCCTCCTTTCTCTATCTTCAGCCGATGGTGTCGATCGTCACCAACATCGACGCCGATCACATGCGTACCTACGGGAACGATTTCAATCGGTTGCGCGAGACCTTCATGGAATTCCTGCATCACCTGCCGTTCTACGGGCTGGCGGTGCTCTGCATCGACGATGACGAGGTCCGCGCGCTGGCGCCCACGGTGCCGCGCCCGATCCGGACCTATGGAACCCGTCCGGAGGCGGATGTCCGGGCGACGGATCTGCGTCAGGAGGGCATGCGGACCTCCTTTCTCGTGCATGGCGCCGAACTGGATCGTCCGCTCCCGGTCACGCTCAATCTGCCGGGCCGGCATAACGTCCTCAATGCCCTGGCCGCGATCAGCGTGGCCCTGGAACTGGGGGTCGACGAAGAGGCCATCGTCCGGGCGCTGTCTGACTTCCAGGGCGTGGGGCGGCGCTTCGTGGCCAGGGAGATCCGGGATCCCCAGGGCCGGCGGTTGCTGGTGGTGGACGATTACGGACACCATCCGCGCGAGCTGGCGGCGACCCTGGAGGCCGCGCGTGCCGGCTGGCCGGGGCGGCGCCTAGTCCTGGTTTTCCAGCCGCATCGCTACAGCCGAACCCAGGAACAGTTCGAGGATTTCGTCGAGGTGCTGTCGACCCCGGACGCCCTGGTGCTCTGCGAGGTCTACCCGGCGGGCGAGACGCCCATCACCGGCGCCGACGGGCGCGCGCTGAGTCGGGCCATCCGCACGCGCGGCACGCTCGACCCGGTCTTCGCGCAGGGGCTCGACGCGGTCCCTGGTCTGCTCGCCAATCTGATCCGCGACGGCGACATCCTGCTGGTCTGCGGGGCGGGCGATATCGGTGGTCTGGCGGCGCGTCTGCCAGGCCTGATCGAGCAAGGGCTGTGACGACCGACCGGGAAAGACCGGATGCGGCCATCGCGCCTCAAGCGCCTCGCGATGGAGCGGAGCGCCTTGAGCGCGCCGGCCCAGGCCGCCTGTCCGGCGATGTTCGGTATCCAATGTCCGTCGAGTCTTTGACGACGGCGCCTTTGCGAGGTGATCTGCTCACCGACGAACCGCTCGCTCGCTACACGAGTTGGCGGGTTGGCGGTCCCGCGCGACGCTTCTATCGACCGGCCGATGTCGAGGATCTGGTCGCCTTTATGCGTCGGTTGGATCCGGAGGAGCCGCTGCTCTGGCTGGGTCTTGGGAGCAACCTCCTGATCGGAGACGAGGGATTCGATGGGACCGTGATCCTGACCCAGGGTGGGCTGACCGCCCTGGAGCGTCGGGGCGAGACCCGGATCCATGCCGAGGCCGGCGTTTCCTGCGCCAAGCTGGCGCGTTTCGCCGCTCGGCACGATCTGGTCGGAGTCGAGTTCCTGGCGGGAATTCCAGGCACGATGGGCGGCGCCCTGGCGATGAACGCGGGAGCCTGGGGGGGGGAGACTTGGGCGTGCGTCCAACGTGTCTGGACCCTTGATCGCGCCGGCCGGATCCGCGAGCGCGAGGCGGGGAATTACGTGCCCGCGTATCGTCAGGTCAAGGGTCCGCCGGGCGAATGGTTCCTCGCCGCCGAGTGGGAACTACCCCATGGCGACGGGCAGGCGGGCCTGGCCCGGATTCGCGCCCTGCTCGATCGCCGCGCGGCGACTCAGCCCGTCGGGCTTCCGAGCTGTGGCTCGGTGTTCCGCAATCCGCCGGGGGATCATGCCGCGCGCCTCATCGAGTCCCTGGGGCTCAAGGGATTGCGCATCGGCGGGGCCCAGGTCTCGGAGAAGCACGCGAATTTCATCATCAACAGTGGTGACGCGACCGCGACCGATATCGCGAGCCTCATCAACCATGTACAAGAGGCGGTCGAGCGTCGCACGGGTATTCGACTGGTGCCCGAGGTGCGACGCGTCGCCGGAGAGAGACCATGACAATCGAGACGGATCGCTCGTCAACCAAGTTTGGCAAGGTCGCGCTGCTCATGGGCGGGCGCGCGGCGGAACGCGAAATTTCGCTCAAGAGCGGTCGCGCGGTACATGAGGCGCTCCAGCGTCTTGGGGTCGATGTGGACCCACTGGATCCGGACGAGGCCATCCTGGAACGTCTGCGCGCGGGCGGCTATGACCGGGCCTTCATCATCCTGCACGGTCGGGGTGGCGAGGATGGGCTGATCCAGGGCGCGCTGGAGACCATCGGGATGCCCTACACCGGTTCCGGTGTACTGGGTTCGGCGCTCGGCATGGACAAATACCGCTGCAAGCTAGCCTGGGCGGGCTGTGGGCTTCCAACCGCGGACTTCGTGCTGCTGCGCGAGGCGGCGGATCTACCGGCGGCGGCCGCGCTCGGTTTCCCCCTGATGATCAAGCCGGTTCACGAAGGTTCCAGCATCGGGATGGCGCGCGTGGAGTCGGAGGAGGCCCTCGAGCGCGCCTGGCGCGCGGCCGCCGAGTTCGATGCGCTGGTCCTCGCCGAGCGCTGGATCCAGGGAACCGAACTCACCTGCGCCATTCTGGGTCGAGAGGCGCTGCCAATGATTCGGCTGGAAACCCCGCATGCCTTTTATGACTACGAGGCCAAGTATCAGGCCAACAGCACCCGTTACCACTGTCCGAGCGGTCTCGACGCGGCGGTCGAGGCGAATCTCCGCGAGCTGTCGCTGAGGGCCTTCGACGTGGTCGGCGCCAGCGGCTGGGGTCGGGTGGACATGATGCTGGACGGGGAAGGACGGCCTTTCCTCCTGGAGATCAACACGGTTCCAGGCATGACCGATCATAGCCTGGTGCCCATGGCGGCACGGGTCGCCGGCATCGATTTCGATGACCTAGTCTGGCGCATCCTCGAGACGAGCACCTGACGTGACTAGCCACAGCCAAACCGCCAATGAGCCCGAGGCGCGAGCCGGAGTCGGCTCGCGCCTGCGTGCCCTGCTCGGGATTCTCGCCTTCCTGGTCATGGGTGCCGGTATCTGGCTCCTTGGTCAGTGGGAGCCCCGACTCTTGCCGATCCGCGTGATTCAGGTGGAGGGCGAGCTGCACCATCACTCTTCCCAGCTCTTGCAGGAGAACCTGGGCGAGCGCCTGCGTGGCGGGATCCTGACCGCCAATCTGGCCGATCTCAAGACCGCCGCCGAGGATCTGCCCTGGGTCGGTCGGGCGAGCCTGCGGCGGATCTGGCCCGATACGCTGCGGGTACGAGTCGAGGAGCATCGTCCGATCGCCCGTTGGAACCTGGATGGATTGGTGACCGCCGAGGGGGTCGTCTTCCGTCCGGGCGGCGGCACCATTCCGCCCGGTCTGCCGCTGCTGGAGGGTGACGATGCGCGCGCCCCCGAGGTGACCGCGCGCTATCTGAAGTGGCGCGAGGAGTTGATGCTGGTCGGACATTTGATTCAGACCCTGTCGGTCGATCCGCGTGGCGACTGGCGTGTCGCTCTCGTGATGGGGACCGAGCTGCGCCTGGGCACGGGCCTGGTCGAGGAACGCCTGTCGCGCTATATCGCGAGCGCGCCACAACTGGAGGCCGCCGGGAAGCCCTTGATGGTCGACCTGCGCTATAGCAACGGCTTTTCCGTGAAATGGGCGCCGAATGCGGATTCGAAGGTCCGCGCGCATCCCGATCGCATCGCGCGATCCGGCAATCGAGGATAAATTTGGATGTCGAGACGTAACGACAAGAGCCTGCTGGTGGGGCTGGATATCGGCACTTCAAAGATCGCCTGTCTGGTCGGCGAGTTGAAGGACGACGATCAGATCGAGATCATTGGCATCGGAACCCATCCTTCTCGGGGGCTCAAGAAGGGCGTGGTGGTGGACATCGAGTCCACCGTCCAGTCGATTCAGCGCGCGGTGGAAGCGGCCGAGCTGATGGCCGGGTGCGAGATCCACTCGGTTCACGCCGGGATCGCCGGCAGCCATGTGCGCAGCCTCAACTCGCACGGGATCACGGCCATCAAGGAGGTCGAGGTCTCCCAGGCCGACGTGGACCGCGTCATCGACGCGGCGCGGGCCGTGGCCATCCCGGCGGACCAGAAGATCCTGCATATCCTGCCGCAGGAATTCATCATCGACGACCAGGAGGGCATCCGCGAGCCGATCGGCATGTGCGGGGTGCGTCTGGAGGCGCGCGTCCACATGGTCACCGGCGCGGTGAGCGCGGCGCAGAACATCATCAAATGCATCCGCCGCTGCGGCCTGGAGGTCGACGATCTAGTGCTGGCTCAATTGAGCTCCAGCTACTCGGTGCTCGGCGAGGACGAGAAGGAACTGGGCGTCTGCGTGGTCGATATCGGCGGCGGCACCACGGATCTGGCGGTCTTCACGGACGGCGCGATCCGTCACACGGCGGTGATCCCGATCGCGGGCGATCAGGTCACCAACGACATCGCGGTCGCGCTGCGCACGCCGACCCAGCATGCCGAGCAGATCAAGGTCCAGCACGCCTGCGCCCTGACCCAACTGGCCGCGAACGGCGACACCATCGAGGTTCCCAGCATCGGCGATCGTCCGCCGCGACGTCTCTCGCGCCAGACACTGGCCGAGGTGGTCGAGCCCCGTTACGAGGAGTTGCTGACCCTGCTGCACAACGAGCTGCGTCGCAGTGGCTTCGAGGACCTGGTGGCGGGCGGTGTCGTCCTGACTGGCGGCAGCGCCAAGATGCAGGGCCTGATCGAGTTGGCCGAGGAGGTCTTCCACATGCCGGTGCGCCTGGGTGTGCCCCACTATGTTCTCGGGATGGAGGAGGTCGTCAACAATCCGATACACTCGACCGGAGTGGGGTTGTTGATGTACGCGCGGCAGCATCGCTTCGCGCGGCGTCCGGAGTTGTCCGAGAATCTCGGACTCAAGGCGGTTCTGGCGCGTCTGCGAAGCTGGTTTCAAGGGAATTTCTAGTCGAGTGATCGTGAGCGATGCGCTGGGAAGGACGCCAGTGGATCGCAATGGATGATGAGTGCTGGGAGCCTTGTTGTTGACGCTTCCGGTTGCCGGGCGAGTTGATGGCCTAACGCGGGGCTTCATCGGAATCGGAGGCCAGGATGGCTGGTTTCTAGCCAGGGCGTTGCGAGCGTACTGGTCAAGTCGGGGGGGGTCGCGGGTGTCGAGCCCATGGCCGGATTACAAGTTCATGGTGGCGCGCCTAGTGCGCCGGAGAGATAAATCAATGTTCGAATTGATGGATACGCACAGTCAGAATGCCGTTATCAAGGTCATCGGAGTTGGCGGCGGCGGCAGCAACGCGGTCAACCACATGGTGGCGTCGACCATCGAGGGTGTCGACTTCATCTGCGCCAATACCGATGCTCAGGCGCTGAAAAGCTCCAATGTCAAGACCATCCTACAACTGGGCGCGGGCATCACCAAGGGCTTGGGAGCCGGCGCGGATCCGGAGGTCGGACGGCATGCGGCCATGGAGGATCGCGATCGTATCCAGGAGGCGCTGGAAGGGGCCGACATGGTCTTCATCACCGCCGGCATGGGCGGCGGCACGGGTACGGGCGCGGCTCCGGTCGTGGCGCAGGTCGCCAAGGAGCTGGGTATCCTGACCGTGGCCGTGGTGACCAAGCCGTTTCCCTTCGAGGGCGCCAAGCGCCGTCGGATCGCCGAGGAGGGAATCTGCGAACTTGCCCAGCACGTCGACTCGTTGATCACCATTCCCAACGAAAAGCTTCTGGCGGTGCTCGGCAAGGACATGAGCCTGCTCGATGCCTTCAAGGCCGCCAATGACGTCCTGTTCAACGCGACCCAGGGCATCGCGGAACTCATCACCTGCCGCGGCCTGATCAACGTCGACTTCGCGGACGTCAAGACCGTCATGTCCAACATGGGTGTCGCCATGATGGGAACCGGCTCGGCGACCGGCGAGCATCGCGCCCGCGAGGCGGCCGAGGCCGCGATCAAGAGCCCCCTGCTGGAGGATATCGATCTGGCCGGCGCCAAGGGCATCCTGGTCAACATCACGGCCGGCATGAGCCTGACCATCGGTGAGTTCGACGAAGTCGGCAACACGGTGCGCGATTTCGCCGACGACGATGCCACGGTGGTCGTTGGAACGGTCGTCGATCCGGAGCTGGAGGACGAGTTGCGCGTGACCGTCGTCGCCACGGGTCTGGGCGAGCGCCGCGTCAAGCTGAAGCGTCCGAGCGGCGAGCCCGCGATGCGGCTCGTGACCGGTGATGCCGACGATGCGGCGCCGGACTATCGGGAAATGGAGCGCCGTCCGGCGATCTACCGCAAGGCCGGTGGCGCCGCGGGAACCGAGACGAACGAGCAGAACGATCTGGACTATCTGGACATTCCGGCGTTTCTGCGTCGTCAGGCTGATTGATCAGGGCTTTCCCTCTAATAAGAAGGTTTATGAAAACAATGATGTAGTGCTCGCTTTGAGATTGGGCTTGAAAAACTTCCGGGAAAACCCTAGGCTATTGTCGACGCGCTTCCAAATGGAAGCGCGGGGCGATTTGAAAGGACAGCGACCGTGGCTCCGGGCAAGACTCGTCCGGATCATGTGCGGTAGTCGAAAGCTGGCCGGATGCGCCGACAGCCGCCGTGGATTGCGATGGGAGATCCCGATCGATGCTCAAGCAGCGAACCTTGAAAAATGTAATCCGGGCGACCGGAGTCGGCCTGCACACCGGCGAGAAGGTGGAGCTGACGCTTCGCCCGGCCGCGCCGGATACGGGGATTCTCTTTCGTCGTGTCGATCTGGATCGGCCGGTTGTCATCAAGGCAACGCCTTTCAACGTTGGCGATACCCGGCTGTCGACGACCCTCGTGCGAGGCGACGTGAAGGTGTCGACGGTCGAGCATCTGCTCGCGGCCTTCGCCGGTCTCGGGATCGACAATGCCTATGTCGACCTGGGTGCCGCCGAGGTGCCCATCATGGATGGCAGTGCCGCGCCCTTCGTCTTCCTGCTGCAATCGGCGGGCGTGCAGGAGCAGCCGCGTCCCAAGCGCTTCATTCGGATCAAGCGTCCTGTCGAGGTGCGCGACGGTGACAAGGTCGCGCGTTTTACGCCCTACGATGGCTTCAAGGTGGAGTTCTCGATCGAATTCGACCATCCGGCGTTCCAGTCGCGTGCCAATCAGGCCGTCGTCGATTTCTCTACGTCCTCGTTCGTGCGCGAACTGAGCCGTGCTCGCACCTTTGGTTTCCTGCGCGAGATCGAGGCCCTGCGTCAGCAGAATCTGGCCTTGGGCGGGAGTCTGGACAATGCGGTGGTGGTGGATGAATACCGGATCCTGAACGAGGAAGGTCTGCGTTACGAAGACGAATTCGTCAGACATAAGATCCTGGATGCCATCGGGGATCTCTATCTGCTGGGCCACACCCTGATCGGGGCATTCCAAGGGCATAAATCCGGCCATGCCCTGAACAACAAGCTGCTGCGCGCGCTCGTCGCGGATGAAGCGGCTTGGGAAGAGGTCGTATTCGAGGACTCCGCGGCGGCGCCGATTTGTTACGCGCAACCGGTTCCAGCCGTTTAATCCCGGCTGTCTGGCGTCTCTTGAGCGTGGCGTCGCGCGAGATTCCTGAGTGCGTCGCTCAGCCCTTTGTCCGTCTGATGCTCCGCGGCCTCGAGCAGGTGTTTCACCACGGTTTCCGAGAGCCGTCGGGATGGCGCGACACGCGATCGGTCAGTCGATCCATGTTTGTCAGGCAGGCGTACCTGGAATCGAATCTCGTCGATTTTGTATGACGTCAGCGAGGCCAGGATCGCCTCGGATTGAAAACGCGCGCGGGTCAGCCAGGCCGGTGAATCGAGAAACAGGGTCAGTTTGCCGTCGGCGACCCCCGCGTCAAGGCAGTGCGGTTCCAGATTCTCGGGTAGACGCGCCCTCAGCGCCGCGACCAGATCTCGCTCCCGACGGCTCCGCTCGAGCAGGTCGCGGGCAATTCCATGTGTGCGCAGATGGTCGCGGATATGCGAAAAGCGCGCTGGCACGTCAAACCCCTCCCTTCGTCGCGGAATCGCGGCGGCTCACCGAACCCGACCGCCGGCTTCGTTTGGTCGATATCGACGAAGGGCGTCTCGGCGCCGGGCACGGCGGACGGGTCGATGGCCAAATTTGACCAGTAGCAGAGATACACTCATGCCTCGGATCAATCGCAAACAAACCACTCGTGGACATGCTGTTGTCTTGTTCCTCGCTGTCCTGGCCTTTTCCCTGGCCGGCGCTGGGCTGGGATTCTGGATCGGACACTACTCCTCCAGCCCGGACCTCGCCAACATTAGCCTCGATCGCCCGTCCGTCAACCGGTCGCTCGCGCGGGAGGTCGGTCAATCGTCCTTGCCCCGCGAGGTGGACGCGATGGTCGCCCGTCTCGGTGAGATGCAGGCGCAGCTCATGAGGCTCAATGCCCTCGGGGAGCGCTTGGTCCAGATGTCCGGCCTCAACCCGGAGGAGTTCGACTTCGAGAATCCGCCTCCCCAGGGTGGGCCGGAAACCGGGGTGGCCCGTGACTATTCCATTAAGGAACTGGCGGACGAACTCTCGAGCTTCGTGGGCTTCATCCAGGATCGTCAGCGTAAGCTCGACGTCATCGAAGGCCACATCATGGAGAGGGAGCTGACCGCTCAGGCGCTCCCGGCTGGTTGGCCGGTGCGTTCGGGGTACATCACCTCCAATTATGGTTTCCGAATCCATCCCGTGAAGAAGGCGCGCCTTTTCCACGCCGGCGTCGATTTCGGGAGTCCGCGCGGCACTCCCATCCATGCGGTCGCGGACGGTGTCGTGTCCTTCGTCGGTCGCAAGGGCGGCTACGGAAACCTGGTGGACATCCGGCACATGGACGGTCTGGTGACCCGCTACGCGCACAACACCAGCAATCTCGTCAAGAAAGGTCAGATGGTGAGGCAGGGGCAGAAGATCGCGACCGTCGGATCGACCGGAACCGCGACCGGTCCGCATGTCCATTTCGAGGTCATCAAGGACGGCCGGTCGGTCAATCCCATGTCCTATCTGCGCGCCATGCCGACTCGCCGGCTGGCCAGCACGGACGCCGATCTCAACGGCTGATCCGCATCATCCGCGGCGCCAAATCGAATGCGCCGCGACCTTCGTTATCGAAATCCGGTATCATCCGCCGATTTCCGCCAGAGCCTTTAAGTTCCTTCGATGGTTACACATCTGTTCAAGAAGATCTTTGGCAGCCGCAACGATCGGCTCGTCAAAACACTGCTGAAGACGGTGGCGCGGATCAGTGCGCTCGAGCCCGAACTCGCCCAACTCTCCGATCAGGCGCTCGCCGCCAAGACGGAGGAGTTTCGCGCTCGGCTCAAGGCCGGCGCGGATCTCGACAGCCTGCTGCCCGAAGCCTTCGCGGTCGTGCGTGAAGCGGGCCGGCGCGTCCTCGGCATGCGGCACTTCGATGTGCAGATGGTCGGTGGCATGGTGCTCAACGACGGCAAGATCGCCGAGATGCGCACCGGCGAGGGCAAGACCCTGGTGGCCACCCTGGCGGCCTATCTGAACGCGCTGCCCGCTAAGGGCGTGCATGTCGTCACGGTCAACGACTATCTGGCTCGCCGCGACGCCGCCTGGATGGGCCGGCTGTATCATTTTCTCGGGCTTTCGGTTGGCGTCATCAACTCCTCCGGCGGCATGGGGCCGGACATGGCGTCCTATCTATTCGATCCCACGTTCGAATCCTCGGCTGGTCAGGGCTATCGGCACATGCGGCCCGTGACCCGCCGCGAGACCTATGCCGCGGATATCACCTACGGCACCAACAACGAGTACGGTTTCGACTATCTGCGCGACAACATGGCGTTCACGCCCGAGCAGCGGGTCCAGCGCGACCCCTTCTACGCCATCGTCGACGAGGTTGACTCCATCCTGATCGACGAGGCGCGCACGCCGCTCATCATCTCGGGTCCATCGGAAGGCAGCACCGATCTCTACAAGCGGATCAATACGCTCATTCCCAGGCTCACGCGCCAGGCCCCCATCACCAACGAGGAGGGTCAGCCGGATTTCGGACCGGGGGACTTCTCCGTCGATGAAAAGGCGCGTCAGGTCTATCTGAGCGAGGAAGGTCACGAGAAGGTCGAGCGGATGCTCGTCGAGATCGGCGTCCTGGAAGAGGGTGCCGGGCTTTACGATCCCGCCAACATCGTGCTCATGCACCATGTCTACGCGGCGCTGCGCGGCCATGTGCTCTTCCAGAAAAACGTCGAGTACATCGTGCGCGACGGTCAGATCATCATCGTCGACGAGTTCACCGGCCGCACCATGCCGGGTCGGCGTTGGTCGGAAGGGCTTCATCAGGCGGTCGAGGCCAAGGAAGGCGTCGCCATTCAGCCTGAAAACCAGACGATGGCCTCCATCACCTTCCAGAATCTCTTCCGGCTCTACCCCAAGCTCTCGGGCATGACCGGCACGGCCGATACCGAGGCCTACGAGTTCCAGCAGATCTATGGTCTGGAAGTGGTGGTGATCCCGACCAATCAGCCGATGGTGCGCGACGATCGGGGCGACCTCGTCTATCTGACCCAGGAAGAGAAATACCAGGCGATCATCAACGACATTCGCGACTGCGTCGAGCGGGGCCAGCCCGCGCTGGTGGGCACCGCCTCGATCGAGACCTCGGAGTTGGTGTCGGCTCAGCTCGAGAAGGAGGGCATCCCCCACGAGGTGCTCAACGCCAAGCAGCATGAGCGCGAGGCCGGCATCATCGCCCAGGCCGGCCGGCCGGGCGCCGTGACCATCGCGACCAACATGGCGGGTCGCGGAACCGACATCGTGCTCGGCGGCAATCTGGAGGCCGAGCTGGAAGACGCCGGCCCCGACGCCGATCGCGACGCCATCCGCGCCGCCTGGAAGCAGCGTCACGAGCAGGTCATCGCCGCCGGTGGCCTGCATGTGGTCGGCACCGAACGCCACGAATCGCGCCGCATCGACAACCAGTTGCGCGGTCGTTCCGGCCGTCAGGGCGATCCTGGATCCTCGCGCTTCTATCTGTCGCTGGAAGACAACCTGATGCGCATCTTCGCCTCCGAGCGGGTTGGCAAGATGATGCAGCGGCTCGGCATGCAGAAGGGCGAGGCGATCGAGCACCCCTGGGTGACCAAGGCGATCGAGAACGCCCAGCGCAAGGTGGAAGGACGCAACTTCGATATCCGCAAGCAACTGCTCGAATACGACGATGTCGCCAACGATCAGCGCAAGGTGATCTATCGCCAGCGCCGCGACCTGATGGACGTGACCGATATTTCCGATACCGTCATCGCCATGCGCGAGGATGCGCTCAAGGGATTGATCGATACCTGCATCCCGCCCGAGAGCCTGGAGGAGCAATGGAATGTCGGCGAACTGAGCGAGGTTCTGTCCGCGCACTTCGGTGGGGATTGGCCGATCCGGTCCTGGCTGGATCGGGATCATGACCTGCACGAGGAGAGTCTGCGTGCCCGTATTCACGACACCCTGCTCCAGCGCTATCGGGACAAGGAGACGCTGGTCGGGTCGCCGAACATGCGCCAGATCGAGAAGGCGGTGATGTTGCAGACCCTCGACGGTCATTGGAAGGACCATCTGGCGGCGATGGACTATCTGCGTCAGGGTATCCACCTGCGCGGCTATGCCCAGAAGAATCCCAAGCAGGAATATAAGCGCGAGGCCTTCCAGATGTTCTCGGCCATGCTCGATGGCATCAAGCAGGATGTGGTGACGACGCTGGCCAAGCTGGAGATTCAGTCCGGCGAAGGCGAGCCCGGACCGGGATTCGCCGCTCAACCGTCACCGGTCCCCGCCGAGCGCAAGGGTTTCGAGTTCAAGCACGAGGTCTTCGAGGGATTTGGCGGTGACCTGGATGGACAGGACAAGGATCCGAACGCCCATGACCCCTCTGACGAGACGCACCAGCCCTATGTGCGCGATGGTCGCAAGGTTGGCCGCAACGAACCCTGTCCCTGCGGTTCCGGCAAGAAGTACAAACAGTGCCATGGCCAGGTCAACTAGGACGCAAACGCCATGAGCGCGACCGATCCATCGTTCCTGCCCGTCCCTGGGATACGACTGGCCACGGCGGGCGCCGGCATTCGTTACCAGGGGCGCGATGATCTGCTGGTGCTGGAGATCGCCCCCGGCGCCGCCTGCGCCGCCATCTTCACCCGCAACGCCTTTCGCGCGGCGCCCGTGACCCTGGCGCGTCACCACCTGCTCCACGCGGCTCCGCGCTATCTCCTGATCAACTCGGGTAACGCCAATGCCGGAACGGGCCAGCGGGGGCTAAGGGACGCGCTGGCCAGTTGCTCGGCCCTGGCCGAGCGGGCGGGCTGCCGGCCGGAGGAGGTTCTGCCCTTCTCGACTGGCGTGATCGGCGAGCATCTTCCGGTCGAGCGTATCGCGGCGGCGCTGCCCGAGCTCTTGGGTCGGTTCGACGCCTCGGCCTGGCCAGTCGCCGCGCGGGCCATCATGACCACCGACACGGTGCCCAAGCTGCGATCGCGATCGTTCGAGCTGAGGGGCGAGCGGGCGACCGTGACCGGCATCGCCAAGGGCGCCGGGATGATTTGTCCCGATATGGCGACTATGCTCGCCTTCATCGCGACCGATGCCGCCGTCGAGTCCGGAATCCTCCAGTCCTGTCTCCAGTCGGTGGCGGATCGTTCCTTCAATGCCATCACCGTGGACGGGGACACCTCGACCAACGACGCCTGCGTCCTGGTCGCCACCGGGGCGCTCGGCAATCCGCTTATCCGCGACGCCGCCGATCCGGACCACGCGGCCTTGCTGTCGGCTGTCGAAGCCGTCTGCCAGGATCTCGCCACGGCGATCATCCGCGATGGCGAGGGCGCGACCAAGCTGGTCACCGTGCTGGTCGAGGGAGCGGTCGATCATGACGAGGCCAGGCGCGTCGCCTACGCCATCGCCCATTCACCGCTGGTCAAGACCGCGCTCTTCGCCTCCGATCCGAATTGGGGGCGCATCCTGGCGGCCGTCGGCCGCGCGGGCATCGTCGACCTGGATATCGAGCGTGTCGACATCGCGCTTGGCGCGACCCGGATCGTCGAGGCGGGCGGACGGGCGGAGGATTACAGGGAGGAGGCGGGGGCCGCGGTCATGGCCGAGCCCGAGATCCTGATCCGTGTCTCGCTGGGCCGCGGAGAGGCCGTCGCGCGTGTGCTCACCTGCGATTTCTCCTACGACTATGTCCGCATCAACGCCGAATACCGGAGCTAGCCCGGCGTCCGTTCATGTGATGGCGGGCGCGATCGCCGATGCCGATGGGCGCATCCTCGTCGCCAAGCGTCCGGATCACGTCCATCAGGGCGGTCTCTGGGAATTTCCCGGCGGCAAGCTGGAGATCGGCGAGACTCCCGAGGAGGGTCTGAGGCGCGAGCTGAACGAGGAGTTGGGTATCCAGGTTCTTGCCAGCCGGCCCTTGATCCGGGTTCATCATGATTACGGCGATCGTCATGTGCTACTCGACGTGCGTCGGGTGGACCGTTATTCCGGCGTTCCGGTCGGATGCGAAGGTCAGCCGCTGGCCTGGGTGGCGCCGGAGGCCATGGATCCGGGACGATTCCCGGCGGCCGACCGGCCCATCATCAATGCCCTGCGCCTTCCTCCCGTTCTGCTGATCACGGGCGAGGATCCTCGCCGACCAGTCGATTTCCTTGAGCGACTCGCCCAGGTGTTGACGGCGGGCATCCGGCTTGTCCAACTGCGGGCGCATGACTTGTCGCTGGACGACTATGTCCGGCTGGCGAGATCCGCCCACGCTCTGTGCGAGCCGCATGGGGCGTGCCTCCTGCTCAATCGCGATCCGCGATCGGTGGACGGCGTCCCACGGCACGGATTGCACCTGACCAGCCAGACGCTCATGGGGCTTTCCGAGCGCCCTGGGCGGCCGAACGAGATCGTCGGCGCCTCCTGTCACGATCAGGCCCAACTGGCCCGCGCGGCCGAGCTTGGTCTGGACTATGGCGTACTCTCGCCAGTCCAGGTCACGGCCAGTCATCCCGAGGCGATTCCGCTCGGGTGGCGGACCTTCGCCGATCTGGTGGATCTCGTGCCGCTTCCGGTCTATGCCCTAGGCGGGCTGAGGTCCGAGGATCTGGAAGAGGCTTTCCGTCACGGCGCGCAGGGGATCGGGGCGATCCGCGGGCTCTGGCCGGGTCAGTGACGGTAGGGTTCGTCCTCGGAGGCCGGGGGATCCTCGCTCGGCGCGTCGGTGGGATCGGCGATGCGATGTTGCTCGTCGATCCAATCCCCCAGATCGATCAGACGGCAGCGCTCGCTGCAGAAGGGGCGCCAGCGTGCCTGTTCGGTCCAGGCCACGGGTTTGCCGCAATGAGGACAGGCGACTGTCGTGACCATGGTGTCAGAAGACGCAGCAGGTGAGGCGGAACGAGACATCCGCGCCGTGCTGGGTCGCCCGACCCTGGGGCTCGGCATTCATGAAGCGAATGCTGAAGCGGTTCTTGTGACCGCTGATCTCGGGGAAGATGGCCGCCTCGCCCTCCAGGCCGACGCGCAGCATCTGAGCCGGCGCCAGGGGGTCGATGGCCTCCTGGTAGAAGCCGCCCTCGGCGACGACCTGGCGCGAGGCCGAGCTTGAGCGGACCAGCGAGAGCGCGAGCTGGATGGCCTCGATCGCTGGCTTGAGATCCCCGAGCCATTCACCGAACCTGGCCTGACGGCGCTCCGTCGGCTGGATCAACCAATAGTGGAAGTGCGGCAGGTCGAAGCTACAGGTGCCCCCAGGGATGCTGCTGCGCTGCGCGATGGCCTTGAGAAATTCGTCCTCGCGCGCGCCGTGACCGATGGGGCCATTGAGTTGCTGGATGCCGTCGATGGCTCGACGCAGATCGTCCAGCACCTCGGCCAGCGCCTCCGGATCGACGCCGCGTTGGGTCGAGAGTCGATTGAGATTGCCGATGTGGCGATCAAGCTCCTTCAGAATCTCGTTCTTGACATCCGCGCGCGCGGTGACCGCGACGATGTCCAGCAGCACCCAGATGGCGCAGCGCGACGATCGCTGATCCTCCTGGTGGACGAACTGGTCCAGTTGACGGAACAGATGTTCGAGCCGCAGGAAGGTTCGGATACGTTCGTTGAGAGGATGTTCGAAGGTGATCAATGTTGACACGGCCTTGTCTCGAGTCCGGCTGGTCGCGGTCGGAACGCGGCTCGCCAGGCGACCAAGTAACTGTTACGGCGGCGCTGAGCCGATCCATGCCGCGGATGGCCTGGAAGCTGCCGACCGGGTCAAGGCGCGCATGTCGCCAACCATGTAATGAGTCTGGATATCCTCGTCTTCCGATCCTCGACCGACGCCCTGACGTCCGCATCGATCGGCGCCTCCCGAACCTCTGTTCCACGATGCGCGAGGGCCTCCCCGGAATTGTCCTGGTTTCGGTGCGTCATGTCACGAGCGGGCCGCGATTCGCTCCCGCTCGCGCGCGTTCAGCCCAGTCTGAGGGCCTGCTTGTAGAACCTCGGGATGGCGTCTGGATCGGTCGTCATCAGAATCTGCTCGATCAGCCAACCCGGCACACGGCCCTGTCGCTCCATCTCATCGAGCTGGCGGCGCAGTCCATCCCAATAGAAATCTCCGCCAGAGCTGTCGAAAAACACCACGGGGCCGGTCTCGATTACGCCCAGCTTCATGTCCGTGAGGGTGAGCCCGATCTCCTCAAGCGTGCCCACGCCGCCGACCAGGAAGAGATGGAAGCTCGCGATCTCGAACCAGCGCTGCCGCGCCTGTCGGCTACGTGCCTGGAAGGTCTGGTAGAACTCGGCGGTCTGGTTGGGCTCCTGATCGATGGTCTCGATGAAGCTGGAGCCGACCATCAGCCCCTGTCGGTGCGCGGCATCGGTCACCTGTTGCATGGCGCCTGGGCCACCGCCGGTCAGGATCCCGATATCGCTGCCGAACAGGCCGCGCAGATTCACGAGCAGCCGTTCCACCTGGCGCGCGGCCTGGTCGTTGAGCGGCTTGGTCGAGCCATAGACGGCGAAGATCAGGCAGGAGCGGAAGCGATCCACCTGATCGGGGGTCGTGAAGTAGCCACGCAATCCCCTGAAGACATGGCGCACCACATGACCGCGCGGCTCGTTGCACCAGAAGACCCGCAGCCCGAGTCCTTCGTAGTCGGCCAGTCGCCCATGATCGCGGGAGGACAGGAAGGGTCCGTGCTCGAAGGAGGCGCGCCGGAAGACGATGCGGGAGAGGCGCCGGCGCAGCGCGGCCTCGCAGATCTGGGTGTGCTCGATCAGGTTCGGGAAATAGCCGAGCAAGAGTGTGGCGCGCGCCTCGTCCGGGAGTCGCGCCAGGATCTCGGTTCCGCACTCCGTCCGAGTGTTGAGGTCCAGCCCTTCCGCGACCAGGCCGGCGGCGAGGTCGGTTCCGCCGCGCGGATCCCGAGGCGTCAGGGGCTGGGTCCAGACCAGATCCGGATCCACGCCGTCCATGAGGGCCTGGGCATCGCGGGTGATGGCCGTCATGCGATGGGAGTAGCGATTCCCCACCGGACTGGCCTCCAGCCGATCGAAGATCCCGAGCAGGGCCTGGTAACCCGTCGCGTCGATCGTCTCGCGCGGCTCCGGCTCCTCGCGGTCGTCCGGGCGCCCATGCCAGTAACGCGGCTTGGGATCCACCCGAATCGCCTCGTGCACCGAGGCGGCCACGCTCGGATTGATGATGAGTTGCTCGGTGCGGTTGATGAATTCCAGATAGACGTTGGTTCCGCGCGTGGAGACCGGATCCAGCACCGTGGCTTGCAGGTGCACCCCCAGCGACTCGTCCAGGTTACGGAGCACCACGTAATGGCGATGCAGGAACATCGAGCAGGCGGTGACCAGTCCGTCCCTGGGCGGCAGCTCGATATGATCGACCTTCTCGCGTATCTGTAGCCGGTTGAGCAGATCCTTGCCGTCGGCGTGGGTCGCGATGGCCGTCACCTCGTCGGGCGTCAGGGGCTTCTGGAAACGATAGATCCGCTGCTGTGGACGCAGGATGAGATACCCGTGACCATCAAGCGAGAAGCCGGCTGGAACCTGCAGGCTATTGTCGCGGATGAGCCGATGGATCCCGGCGGAATCGAGCCGATTGTCCGTCGGGCAGAACACCAGGCGGCCGACGCGCAGCCCTGGGACCACGATGCGCTCCAGATGGGCGGCGATGCCATAGGAGCGGATGGCGGCCAGGATGCGCAACTGGATGTCGCAATGATCCCCGTTCAGATCGGGCTCGCCGAGCGGCAGGATGTTGATTCCCATGCGTGCCAGACGACTGCGCGCGGCGAACACCAGATCCGCTTCGCGCCCCCCCACCAGGCGGCGAAAGGCGGGCGAGATGGCGAAGCGCGCCGCGACGACGAAGCCCTCGTCGTCCATGGCGAGCAAGTGCGTGATCCAGCCATCGGCGGTTTCGGGTGTCGCGTACATAGCGGGCTCTCGGGATTCGGATCGTCGGGGCGGCGGGCGGGAATCGGGTCGCCAAGATTAGCACAGTGCCCGCGCCGCTCAGCGTCGCCATTTCAGCCTCGCGCGCGCCCGGCGCTTACCAGGCGGCCGGCTCGGGATGCTAATATGCGCCGCTGAACAAGACGCACGGCCGGCGCTCCGCGTTCGTCGGAGCCCCGTTCGATGGGGGTGGATCCCCAGCCTGGGGCTCCCCAGTCGGGCGCCGCCTTCGCGCCTCGGCTTGCCCGGTGACCCGTCCCGGGCCGAATTCCATGTCAGGAGAAACCATCCATGGCCGGTCACAGTAAATGGGCCAACATCAAGCATCGCAAGGCCGCGCAGGACAAGACGCGCGGCAAGGTCTGGACCAAGCTGATCCGCGAGGTCACGGTCGCGGCGCGCGAGGGCGGCGGCGATCCCGGCGCCAACCCGCGTCTGCGCCTGGCCATGGACAAGGCCTTCGGCGCCAACATGCCGCGCGACACCGTGGAGCGCGCCATCAAGCGCGGGGCGGGCGGCATGGAGGGTGAGAATTACGAGGAAATCCGCTACGAGGGCTACGGCCCCGGCGGGGTCGCCGTCATGGTCGATTGCATGAGCGACAACCGCAATCGCACCGCCTCCGAGGTCAGGCATGCCTTCAGCAAGCGTGGCGGCAATCTGGGAACCGATGGTTCCGTGAGCTATCTGTTCACCAAGCAGGGCGTCATCAGCTTCCAGCCGGGGACCAGCGAGGAGCAGGTGATGGAGGCGGCGCTCGAGGCCGGCGCCGAGGATGTGGTGGTCAATGACGACGGCTCGCTCGATGTCATCAGCTCGCCCGAGGACTTCGCGGCCGTCAAGGAGGCGCTGACCCAGGCCGGGCTGGACACCGAGGTCGCCGAGATCAGTTACAACGCCGCCACGCTGATCGATCTCGACCTGGAGACCGCCGAGAAGCTGCTCAAGCTGGTCGAGCAACTGGAGGATCTGGACGACGTGCAGGAGGTCTATCACAACGCCGACATCGCCGACGAGATCCTGGCGGCGCTGGATGCCTGATCGCGGCTGGGCTCCCGGCTCGATGCGCTCCGGTATCGCGGCCGCTCCGCGATGATCCCCGCCACGAACCTACGCCATCGCATCCTGGGGATCGATCCGGGCTCACGCAATACCGGCTTTGCCGTGATCGATAGCGATGGGCGCCACAGCGTCAGAATCACGAGCGGTTGCATCCGGGTCGGGGACCAGCCCTGGCCGGGTCGTCTGGGTCTCATCTTCGATCGGATCGCCGCCATCGTGGCCGAGTATCAGCCTCACGAGATGGCCGTCGAGCAGCTCATCTTCGCGCGCGACCCGACGGCGGCGCTCAAGATCGGCCAGGCGCGCGGCGCGGTGCTCTGCGCCGGTCTCAAGGGTGGGGTGACCGTGCACGAATACAGCCCGAAATCGGTCAAGCTCGCGGTGGTCGGGACTGGCGGGGCCGAGAAATCGCAGGTTCAGCACATGGTGAGAGTCCTGCTATCACTGTCCGAAACCCCAGGCGAGGACGAGGCCGACGCGCTCGCCATCGCGCTCTGTCACGCCCACTCGATGGGCCTTCCGACACGCAAGCGCGCTGCGGCCTCCTGGCGCGACTGGCGGCCCTGAGGCGGGGGATGGTTTCAGTTGTCAGTTGTCAGTTGTCAGTTGTCAGTTGTCAGTTGTCAGTTGTCAGTTGGCTGGGCGCGGCCTTGCTTTTGGCTGGCTTCTCCTTATTCGCGAGGCGGGCGGCGGAACGATGATGTTTGAATGGTCCTTATCCAATCTCAATCGATCGGCTGTCGCCTGTCGATCCCTCCCTGCCGTCCGATTCCAATGATCGGTCGGCTCCGTGGTCAGCTCCTGGCGAAGCAACCGCCGCAACTGCTGCTGGACGTGGGCGGGGTTGGATACGAGCTGGAAGCGCCCATGTCCACCTTCTACGAGCTGCCGCCGGTGGGCGGGACGGTGACCCTGATCACCCATCTGGTGGTGCGCGAGGATGCGCAGATACTCTACGGCTTCATCCGCGATCAGGATCGGGCGCTGTTTCGCGCCCTGATCAAGGTCACGGGCGTGGGCGCGCGCATGGCGCTGGCGATCCTCTCCGGCATGGACGCGGCACGCTTCGCGCAATGCGTCGAGCAGGAGGACAGCGACGCCCTGATCCGCATCCCCGGCATCGGCAAGAAGACCGCGCAGCGCCTGGTGATCGAGATGCGCGATCGGATCGATGGATTGGGCGCCGGTGGCTCGCCGGGAATCGGGATGCCCCGGCCGGCCGGTGGCGAGCGGGATCAGGCCCTCGCGGATGCCGTGAGCGCGCTGGTGGCGCTCGGCTACCGGCCACCGGACGCGAACCGCATGGCGCGCGCGGCGGACGATGGGGCCAAGACGTCGGAGGAGATCATCCGGAGCGCGCTGCGCACGGTCAGTCCTCCCTGACCGGTCCCGCCCGGCGCGGAACCTGGCTCGGTTACTTTCCATCTCAACTCAGATCGAGGGCGGACCGTGGGTAAGGATCTGACGATCGAGCTTCAGGCCCGCGTCGAGGCCGCGGCCGCGAGCGGGAGGCCCTTGGCGCTCCTGGGGAGTGGCACCAAGACGTTCATGGGTCGGGTCGCGCGTGGCGAGCCGCTGAGTCTGGCGGGGCATGCGGGCATTCTCGATTACCAGCCCAAGGAACTGGTGGTGACCGCCCGGTGTGGAACCAGCCTCGCGGAACTGGAGACCACGCTGGCCGAGCAGGGTCAGATGTTGCCCTTCGAGCCCCCCCGCTTCCGGGCTCCCGACGCTTCCGAGGCCACCCTGGGCGGAACCATCGCCTGCGGACTGTCCGGTCCGGCCCGGCCCTACCAGGGCTCGGCGCGCGATCTGGTGCTGGGTGTCCGGGTCCTGACCGGGCGCGCGGAGGTGCTGCGCTTCGGCGGCGAGGTGATGAAGAACGTCGCCGGTTACGACGTCTCGCGGCTCATGGTCGGCGCCCTGGGAACCCTGGGTATCCTGCTGGATGTCAGCCTCAAGGTGTTGCCGATTCCACCGGCGACCCGGACCCTGGTCCTGGAGGCTGGCCTGGAGCAGGCGCTGACCCGAATGACCCGATGGGCGGCGAAGCCTTGGCCGGTGACGGCGACCTCTTGCGATGGCGAGCGTCTCTGGGTGCGCCTGTCCGGTACCGGGCCGGGCCTGATCGAGGCGGCGGAGCGCATCGGCGGAGAACCGGTCGAGGCGTCCGAGGCCGAGGCGTTCTGGCACCACGGGGTCCGCGATCAGCAACATCCTTTCTTCCAGGGCGAGACCCCCTTGTGGCGTCTGTCCCTGCCCCAGGCGGCCCCGACTCTGGCGCTCGCCGGACCCCAATGGATCGAATGGAGCGGATCCCAGCGCTGGCTGCGCAGCGACGCGGAGGCCGCGACCATCCGCGCCGAGGCCGCCAGACTGGGTGGTCACGCCACGCTCTTTCGCGGCGGCGACCGCGCTGGCGAGGTCTATCCGCCCCTGCCCGAGCCGCTCATGCGGCTGCACCGCCAGGTCAAGCAGTCCTTCGATCCGATGGGCCTCCTCAATCCCGGCCGTCTCTACGCCAGTCTTTAGGGGATCAGCGTGCAAACCGAGATCCTGCCCGAATTCCTGCGCACGCCCGAGGGCCAGGAGGCCGACGCCATTCTCCGGGCCTGCGTTCACTGCGGTTTCTGCACCGCGACCTGCCCGACCTATCAGCTCCTCGGCGACGAGCTCGATGGGCCGCGCGGACGCATCTATCAGATCAAGCTGGTGCTGGAGGGGCAGGCGCCCACGCGGATCACGCAACGCCACCTGGATCGCTGTCTCACCTGCCGCGCCTGCGAGACCACCTGTCCCTCGGGCGTGCGTTACGCGCGCCTGGCGGACATCGGCCGTCATTACGTCGAGGCGCGTGTCACCCGGCCCTGGCGCGAGCGATGGTTGCGCCAGGCGCTCGTTTGGATCGTCCCCTATCGCGCACGCCTGGCCCCTCTGGTCTGGCTGGGACAGCGGGTGCGCCCGCTGTTGCCGCTCGGGCTCAAGGCCAAACTGCCGCCTCGCCAGCCGGCGCGCGCCTGGCCTCGGCCGGTCGGGCGCCGCCGGATGCTCGCGCTGGCCGGTTGCGTGCAATCGGTCATCACCCCCCGGACCAATGTCGCCGCCGCGCGCGTTCTATCCCGCCTGGGGATCGACCTGGTGGAAGCCCCCGAGGCCGGCTGTTGCGGCGCGGTGGCCTATCATCTGAACGCCCGCGAGGCGGGGCTGGAGGCCATGCGGCGCAACATCGATGCCTGGTGGCCGGAGATCGAGGCCGGCTGCGAGGCGATCCTGGTCAGCGCCAGCGGTTGCGGGAGCCTGGTGAAGGAGTACGGGGAGGTTCTGGCCCAGGATCCGTTTTACGCCGACAAGGCGGCGCGGGTCGCGGCCCTGGCGCGTGACCCGGCCGAGATCCTGGGACAGGAGGATCTGTCGCCGCTCGGCTCGCCTGGACGGGGCCGCCGGGTCGCCTTCCACGCGCCTTGCAGTCTTCAGCATGGACAACAGCTCAAACGGGTGGTCGAACCCATCCTGGCGGGGCTTGGTTTCACTCCGACCCATGTACCGGATGGCCATCTCTGCTGCGGATCCGCCGGAACCTATTCGCTGACCCAGCCGGTGCTCGCCGGGCAGCTTCGGGTCGACAAGGTGGCGGCCCTGGAATCGGACGCGCCCGAGGTCATCGCCACCGCCAATATCGGTTGTCAGCTCCATCTGGCGGGCGGAACGGGAACCCCGGTCGTGCATTGGCTCGAATTGCTGGATCTGGAGGAGGCTAGGGCGCATGGGTGAGCGGATCGGCTTCATCGGTCTGGGCATCATGGGGCGACCCATGGCCCTGAATCTGCTCCGCGCGGGTTATTCCCTGGCGGTTCATGCGCGCCGGGTCGAGTCCATGCGGCCATTGATCGAGGCGGGGGCCAGCGCCTGCGGTTCGCCCGCCGAACTGGCCGATCGCTCGGATGTGATCTTCACCATGGTGTCGGACACCCCCGATGTCGAATCCGTCATCCTGGGCGAGAACGGCGTGCTCGCCGGTGTTCATCCAGGATCGGTCGTGGTCGACATGAGCACCATCTCGGCCGCTGTCACGCGGCGTCTGGCGGAGCGACTCGGCGAGCGCGGGGTCGAGATGCTGGATGCCCCGGTCTCGGGCGGCGAGGCCGGCGCCATCGACGGGCGCCTGTCGATCATGGTGGGCGGCGCCGAATCGACCTTCGCGCGGGTGCTTCCACTATTCCATGTCATGGGGGAGAACATCGTCCATGTCGGCGGCCATGGGGCCGGGCAGGTTTGCAAGTCCTGCAACCAGATCCTCGTTGGGGCCACCATCGTCGCCGTGGCGGAGGCCATGCGGCTGGCCCAGGCCTCCGACGTGGATCCGGCCCGCGTCCGCGCGGCCCTGCTCGGCGGTTTCGCGGGTAGTCGCGTGCTGGATGTCCATGGGCAACGCATGATCGACGAGAATTTCGAGCCTGGATTCAAGGCTCGCCTGCACCAGAAGGACATGCGGATCGTTGCCGAGGCCGCCCAGGAGCTGGGTCTGTCCCTGCCGTCCGCCAACGCCGTTGCCCGCTATCTCGACGTCCTGGTCGGTCAAGGGCTCGGCGAGCTGGATTCGTCGGCGATCTACCTGGTGTTGAGGGATCTGAGTCGGGAGCCTTCGGCCCACTCCTCGCTCCCGTCAGGGATCGGTTGAGAGCCGCTTTCATCGTCTATTCCAGGGCGCGGAGGCCCGCGCCCTGGTGCCTCTCAACGTGAAGCCGTGCTGTCTTTGTCGTTGATGATCGAAGCGGGGCTGTCGGAGGCCTTGCTGGGTTTGCCGATACGGCAATGGCTGGAGACCTGGATGCCGTCCTTCCTGGTGTAGCCATTCATCCAGCGGCAGTGCTCTTTCGCCGCGCATGCATCCTGCGCCAAGCCCTTACAGTCGGAGGCCGCCAGCGTCGGCTGCGACACAAGCCCAAGCATGGGCAGGGTGGTCAGGAGAAGGGTCGCGCGGATGGTTTTGGTGAATGGGTTGCTCATCGTTTTCCTCGCTCTGTCCTTGGAATGCGCTATGCGCTTTACGTGTAAACGGAGAGATAGATATATCTCACGCATAACACGAAGCGCAACTGTTTTCCGATCCTGGAGATAGCTGGAAATCGCCCAATGCCGGTTCGATCGATTTTTTAGCAGGGCGAAAGAGACTTAAATGGAAGTCGATGGGGCGGTGCAAGGCGTTCCGGAAACCAAAGGGCGAGCCCTGTCATCCAGGACGCGGGTCATGGCTGGCGTTCGCTATGCGTGGATGGGCCGCGAGCTTAGTGTGTTTGTGGGCTGTCCGGGGTCGCGGCGATCCGACTGTAATCCGCGTGAAGACGCTGGATCTGGTGCTCCAGATTGGCGAGATCGCCGCGGTTGTCGATGAGATCGTCGGCGCGCGCGTTCCGTTCCCGGCGCGGGATCTGGCTCGCGATGATGCGTCGGACCTCGTCCTCGGGGATCTGGCTGCGGCGGGTGACCCGCTCGATCTGGAGCGACTCGGGTATGTCGACCACGAGGACGCGATCGGCGAGCGTCTCCTGGCCGGTTTCAAAGAGGAGTGGGACCACCAGGACGGCGTAGGGGGTCTGGAGCGCCGCGAGCCGCTCCATCATCAGGGCCTTGATGCCTGGATGAAGGATGGCCTCCAGACGCGCGCGCGCCTCGGGATCGGCGAAGACGATCTGGCGCAGTCGGGCGCGATCGAGCGATCCGTCCGGGAGCATGACCCGAGCGCCAAAGGTGGCGGCGATCGGTCCCAGCGCGGCCCCGCCGATGGCCGTCAGCTCGCGTGAGAGTTGGTCGGTGTCGATGACTCCGGCGCCCAGTTCGCCGAGGCGGTCGGCCACGGTGGTCTTGCCGCTGCCGATGCCGCCCGTCAGCGCGACGACCAACCGAGGGGGATTCAAGCGAGTCCGCTTATCCGCAGATAAGCGTCGTTGATCTGTTCGCCCCAGACGAGGCTGATCCAGCCGGCTGCGGCCAGGTAGGGACCGAAGGGGAGCGGCTTGCCGCTTTGATGACGGCCGGTCGCGATCAGGATGACGCCCAGCACCGCCCCGGTGACGGCCGAGAGCAGGATGATCTGGGGCAGGTAGGGCCAGCCGAGCCAGGCCCCGAAGAGCGCCAGCAGCTTGAAATCGCCATAGCCCATGCCTTCCTTGCCGGTGATGAGCCGGAAGAGCTGGAAGACGGTCCAGAGACTCAGATAGCCGGCGACCGCGCCGATGATGGACGTCTGGCTGTCGGTGAAGAGTCCGAACAGGCTCAGGACAAGTCCCAGCCACAGCAGCGGCAGGGTGAGGCTGTCCGGGAGGAGTTGGGTGTCGTAGTCGATCAGGGCCAGGGCGATCAGCGCCCAGGTCAGGAGCAGGGCGGCGGGCATCTGCCAGCTCAGACCGAACTGCATCACGACCACCAGGGTCATGATCGCCGTGAAGCCCTCGACGATGGGGTAGCGGACACTGATGGGGGTCCGGCAGGCGGAACAGCGCCCGCGCAACAGCAGATAGCTCAGGATCGGGATGTTCTCGTAGGCGCGGATCCGGTGTCCGCATGCGGGGCAGGTCGAGGCGGGCGAGGACAGGCTGAGGGGTGGCTCGGACTCATCCGGGGTCGGCTCCAATGTCCCGGAGAGTTCGGCGCAATCGCGTTTCCAGCCAGCCTCCATCATCCTCGGCAGTCGCAGGATGACCACGTTGAGAAAACTGCCCAGGATCAACCCGAGCAGCACGGCGGTCCCGTTGAGCAGCCAGGGGCTCTCTTGGAGTACAAGGATCCATTGATTTCCGGACATCGGACTCAGACGACCGCGGCGAGCTTGAAGATCGGGAGATACATGGCTACGACCAGACTGCCCACCAGGCCGCCGATGACGACCATGATCATGGGTTCGAGCAGGCTGCTCAGGCTGTCGACGGCGTTGTCCACCTGTTCCTCGTAGAAGTCGGCGACCTTGCCCAGCATGTCGTCGAGCGCGCCGGACTCCTCGCCGATCGCGGTCATCTGGATGACCATGTGCGGGAAGATGTCGCGCTGACGCATCGCCAGTTGCAGCGATTGACCGGTGGCGACCTCCTCGCGCATCTTCAGGACCGCGTCCTGATAGACGATGTTGCCGGTCGCGCCCGCGACCGATTGCAGGGCTTCGACCAGCGGCACGCCGGCCGCGAACATGGTCGAGAGGGTGCGCGCGAAACGCGCCAGGGCGGCCTTGTTCAGGATGCTACCGATGACCGGGATCTTGAGACTGGCGCGGTCCACGATCTCGCGGAAGCGTCTGGAGCGCTTGAAGGAATAGCGGATCACGTAAACGGTGCCGGCGATGCCGCCCAGGAACGCCCACCACCATTCCCGAATCAGGTCGGACAGACCGATGACCATGAGGGTGAAGGCCGGCAGGTCCGCGCCGAAGCTGGTAAAGAGTTCCTTGAACTGGGGAATGACGAACAGCAGGATGACCACGGTGACGATGATCGCCACGGCGATGACCGCCGCAGGATAGAAGAGTGCCTTCTTGACCTTGCCCTTGATCGACTCGGTCTTTTCCTTATAGGTCGCGATCTTGTTGAGCAGGATGTCAAGCACGCCGGCCTGCTCGCCCGCCGCCACCAGGCTGCACACCAGGTCGTCGAAGTAGAGCGGATGCTTGCTCATGGCGATCGACATCGCCGTGCCGCTCTCGATGTCCTGCTTGATCGAAAGGATGATGTCCTGCATCGCCGGATTGTCATGGCCGCGTCCGACGATATCGAATGCCTGCACCAGGGGTACGCCGGCGGTCATCATGGTCGCGAGCTGGCGGGTGAAGATGGAGAGATCCTGGCCGGTGATCTTCTTCTTGCCGCTGAATAGCGGCTTGGCCTTCATCTTTACCTTGGTTGGGTTGACGCCCTGCCGGCGCAGATCGGCGCGCACCGCGTTGATGTTGGCGGCGCGCGACTCGCCCTTGACCCGCGAGCCGCGCCGATCCATGCCTTCCCAGGCGAATACGCGCGCCTTTTCGGCTTCGGGCTTGGCCTTTGGCTTGACTCTGGACTTGGTCGCTGTTGCGAGTGCCATGACGATGACTCCGTGGTGGAATTATTCCTTGGTGACCCGGTTGATCTCTTCCAGGCTGGTCATCCCTGATTTGACCTTGCGGAGCCCGGATTGACGCAGATCGTAGATGCCCTCGCGCTGGGCCTGGTCGGCCAACTGCATGGAATTGCCGCCTTCGAGGATCAGGCGCGAGGTGGCCTCGGTGACCGGCATGACCTGAAAGATCCCGACGCGACCACGATACCCCTTGTTGCAGTGCTGGCAGCCGACTGGTCCGTAGACGGTGATGCCGTCCTCGATGTCGGCGTCGGTGAAGCCTTCCTCGCGCAGGGCCGCGGGCGGGATATCCACCTTCGTCCGGCAGTGCACGCACAAGCGCCTGGCCAGTCGCTGCGCCATGATGAGCAGGACCGAGGAGGCGATGTTGAAGGGGGCGACACCCATGTTGGCGAGACGGGTCAGGGTTTGCGGCGCGTCGTTGGTGTGCAGTGTCGAAAGCACCAGGTGGCCGGTCTGGGCCGCCTTGACCGCGATCTCGGCGGTTTCCAGGTCACGGATCTCGCCGACCATGATGATGTCCGGATCCTGACGGAGAAAGGAGCGCAGGGCGGAGGCGAACGTCAAGCCGGTCTTGGGGTTCATGTTGACCTGATTGATGCCGGCCACCTGGATCTCGACGGGATCCTCGACGGTCGAGATGTTGATCTCGGGTTTGTTCAGGATGTTGAGCGCGCTGTAGAGCGACACCGTCTTGCCGGATCCGGTCGGTCCGGTGACCAGGATCATGCCATAGGGTTTCTGGATCGCGTTGAGAAACGCCTCACGTTGCTCGGCCTCGAGGCCAAGCGCCTCGATGCCGACCTGCGCCGAGCTGGAGTCCAGGATACGCAGCACGACCTTCTCGCCGTAGAGGGTCGGGAGCGTGTTGACGCGGAAATCGATATCGCGCGTGCGGCTCAGCTTGAGCTTGATGCGTCCGTCCTGGGGGACGCGCCGTTCGGCGATGTTCATCCGCGACATGACCTTGAGACGCGCGGTGAGCCGTCCGGCGAGGTTCAGCGGCGGGTTGGCCACCTCGCTCAGAAGTCCGTCCTGTCTGAAGCGGATACGAAAGAACTTCTCGAATGGCTCGAAGTGGATGTCCGAGGCCCCGGAGGTGATGGCATCCACCAGGATCTTGTTGATGTAGCGGACGATAGGCGCCTCGTCGATGTTGGCATCCGACTCGTCGCGCTGCTCGTCCTCGTCGCCTCCGACATCGATCTTTTCCAGGTCGGAGTCGACGAAGTCGCTGACATTGGTGGTGTCCTGGGACTGGATCGCTAACTCGATCGCCGCCTGGAGCTTGTCTTCCTCGACCAGGATGGCGTCGGTGGCGAGACCCGTATTGAAGCGGATCTCCTCAAGCGCCTGATCGTTGGTGGGGTCGGAGAGTGCTAGGAAGAGACGGTTGCCGCGGCGCAGGAGTGGCAGCGCCCGGTGCTTGCTGATCAGGCGCTCGTCGACCAGATTGAGTGGCAGGTTGCTCGGTTCGAAGGCACCGAGATCAAGCAGGGGGACACCGAATTCATGCGAGGCCGCGATGGCGATCCGGCGGCTGTCGAGCAGCTTCTGCTCGACCAGATGACGCACGAAGGCTCGCCCCTGGGTCATGGCCTCCTGATAGGCGTCAAGCATCTGCTGCTCGGAGAGCAATTGATCCTTGACCAGTCGCCAGGCCAGTCCAGATGGTTTGATCTTGGCTTGATCCGTTGACATTGGCGGCCTTTCCTATGTCGCAGTCTTTATCGATTGACCGAAAACGCGAGCCTCACATTGTTCGCGACCAGTCCATTATCCTTCTGTTCGCTTTCGTTGACGTAAAACTCCAGCACCGTTTCACGGTTCATGAGCAAGTCCTCGGTCACGTCCTCGGCGAGTTCGTTGACATGACAAAAGACGCTCGCATAGGGTGAATTCCCCTCGCGTGGATCGGTGATCCAGAGGTTCGGAGAGATGTTCTGCATGATCCGCAGGAAGCCGTAGCCCTTGTCGGCGAACCACTTGGTACAGACACCGCGAACGCAGGATCCCGGCTTGGCCCACTCGTTGCGGGGCTCGTAGGCGATGGGGAGCAGATCCGGGATCAGGAAACCGGAATAGAAGGCGTCCACTTCCCGCTGAAGCTGGCGCGAGACGTTCTTGAAGCCGATCAGCTCCACCCGACAGCCCTTGTTTTGCAGGGCATTGACGACCTGAATGAAATCGCCATCGCCAGTGACAAGCAGGACTTGGTCCAATTTGTCCGCCTGGAGCATCGCGTCCACCGCCATGTCCAGATCCGCGTTGGCCTTGGTGGTGACATTGCCGGCCTCGTCGGTATAACGGCGGACTTCCTTGACCGTGATCTTCCAACCGAAATCACGGACCATTTGCTGATAGGTCTGAGCCTTCTTCTTGTATTCCGAATCCTCGCGTGCCCGTTCGGCATCGAAGGCCATGTAGGTGTTCAGACGCTGAAGGACGCCATTCTCGCGTCCCGCGAATCGACGCAGTACGTCGTAACGCATCTGATAGCCACCGTTGTAACGCACATTCTCCGCGTCGACGAAAACTCCAACTCGAAAATTTGCAGACAAACCGAACCTCGTACGATGGAAATATGAAAACGACCTGATTCGACGCCGATCACCGAACGGCGAGGGTCAGGATGAAGTCCCTTGCGATATCTGAAAATCCCTTGTAACTGGACGTATGACCAGTAAGGCGCGGCCCGCGCCGTTCCAGGCGATCTGGAAGGAACCCTGGTAAGCGGTAGGATGCCTGGCGCGACGCATGCGCGCCAGGCATCCCAGGCCAAGCCGGATCCGAGCCCTTACTTGATGGCGCGATTATCGATCAGGTCGTTGACCACGGTCGGATCGGCCAGCGTCGAGGTGTCGCCCAGCGAGTCGATCTCGTTGGCGGCGATCTTGCGCAGAATCCGGCGCATGATCTTGCCCGAACGGGTCTTGGGCAGGCTGGGCGCCCACTGGATGATGTCGACGATGGCGATCGGACCGATCTCGCCGCGCACCATGGCGACCAGTTCCTTCTTGAGTTCGTCGGTCGGCTCGACACCCGCCATCGGGGTCACATAGGCATAGATACCCTGACCCTTGAGGTCATGCGGGTAGCCGACCACGGCGGCCTCGGCGACATGCGGATGCAGCACCAGCGCCGATTCGATCTCGGCGGTGCCGAGACGATGACCCGAGACGTTCAGCACGTCGTCGATACGTCCGGTGATCCAGTAATAGCCGTCGGCGTCGCGTCGCGCGCCGTCGCCCGTGAAGTAATAGCCCGGATACTGGCGGAAGTAGGTGTCGGCGAAGCGCCCATGATCACCATAGAGGGTGCGCATCATCGCCGGCCAGGGACGCGAGAGTACCAGCGCGCCCTCGCCCGGACCCTCGATCAGGGTGCCTTCCGCCGGATCGACCAGCGCCGGGACGACGCCGAAGAAGGGGCGCGTGGCCGAGCCGGGCTTGAGCGGCGTGGCGCCCGGCAGCGGGGTGATGAGATGACCGCCGGTCTCGGTCTGCCACCAGGTGTCGACGATCGGGCAACGCTCGTCACCGACCACGCGGTGATACCACTCCCAGGCCTCCGGGTTGATCGGCTCGCCGACCGAGCCCAGGATGCGCAGCGACTTGCGCGAGGTCTTCTTGACCGGCTCCTCGCCGGCGCGCATCAGCGAACGGATGGCGGTGGGCGCGGTGTAGAAGATCGCGACATTGTGCTTGTCGATGACTTCCCAGAAACGCGACATATCCGGATAGTTCGGAATGCCCTCGAACATCAGCGAGGTGGCGCCGTTGGCCAGCGGGCCATAGACGATATAGGTGTGTCCGGTGACCCAGCCGACGTCGGCGGTGCACCAGTAGACCTCGCCTTCCTGATAGTCGAAGGTGTATTTGTGGGTCATGGCCGCGTAGACCAGATAGCCGCCGGTGGTGTGCTGCACACCCTTGGGCTTGCCAGTGGAGCCGGAGGTGTAGAGGATGAACAGCGGATCCTCGGCGTCCATTTCCTCGGGCACGCACTCGGCGGAGGCGGCGGCGATGGCCTCGTCGTACCAGATGTCGCGGCCCTCGGTCCATTCGACCTGGCCGCCGGTGCGCCGCACCACGACCACGGTCTCGACGTTCGGGCATTCCAGCATCGCCACATCGGCGTTCTTCTTCAGCGGGATGTGGCGTCCGCCGCGCACGCTCTCGTCGGAGGTGATGATCAGCTTGCTCTCGGAGTCGAGCACGCGGTCGCGCAGCGAATCGGGCGAGAAGCCGCCGAAGACGATCGAGTGCACCGCGCCGATGCGGGTACAGGCCAGCATGGCGACCGCCGCCTCGGCGATCATCGGCAGATAGATACAGACCCGATCGCCCTTCTTGACGCCGCGCGATTTGAACACGTTCGCCAGTTTGCAGACCTCGGCGTGCAACTCGCGATAGGTGATCTTGCGGTCTTCCTCTGGATTGTCGCCTTCCCAGATGATGGCGACCTGATCGCCGCGGGTGGCCAGATGACGATCCAGACAGTTATAGGAGACGTTGAGCTTGCCGCCCTCGAACCACTTGATGTGCAGATCGTCGGCCTTGAAGCTGTAGTCCATCACCGAGTCCCAGGGCTTGGACCAGCTCAGGAACGTCTCGGCCTGCTCGGCCCAGAAGCCCTTGGGGTCATCGATCGAGCGCTGGTACATGGCCGCGTATTGCTCGGCATTGACATGGGTCTTGGCGGCGATCGCGGCCGGGACTGGATAGACCTTTTCTTCCGACATGGATGTCATCTCCTCGATTCTGGATGGTGTGGTGTAAGAGCCGGCGCGGCGCAAGACGAGAGCCTCGGTCCCGGCGGCCGGTCAGCGTCGATAATACTAAACCGTCGAACAAGCGAGTATCTAGGTAGGATACATAAAGTATCGGCCTCAACAGAGGAAATCGGCCAACGGCAAACCTTTGCCGTCGTCGCGATAGGCGGCCTGGGCCAGGAACAGCTCCGCCGCCGCCAGCGCGTCGCTCAAGGCGTTGTGGGCGCCGTAGCGGGGTAGATTGTAGCGGTTGCCAAGCGAATGCAGGCGTAGATCCGACGCCTTGAATGGAATCTGGCGGCGCTCGAAGGTCCGGTGCGCGAGCACCTGGGTGTCGATGACCCGCATCGGCAGTCCCAGGCCCCAGCAGCGTTTGCAGGCATTGGACAGAAACCCCTGCTCGATGGTCGCGTGGTGGGCGATCATCACCTTGCCCGCGAGCACCTGGAGCAACTCTTCGAGCACATCCACCATCTCGCCGCCTCGCGCCGACTGATCATCCGTGATCTGGTGGATCACCGCGCTCGCCTCCGGGATGGAGCGATCGATGCGAACCACGCGGTGACGGGCGGTCGAAAGATCGATGGCGGTGCCGTGGAGGGTGACGTATCCGACACTGAGGATCAGATCCTGACGGGTATCGAGCCCCGTCGTCTCCAGGTCGATGGCCAGATAGTCCAATTCGCGGTAGTCGGTCCGCGCCCGCGCAAAGGGGTGCTCCAGATAGGTTCGCAGGGAACTCTCCGGGGCGTGCCGAAGCTGCCAGCGTCTTCGCCAGTCGAGCAGGAACGACATCAGTGGCTCCCTGGGTTGCGCGCCGCGCGGACGGTGGAGCCGAAGCCGGTGCGATGGCTAGGCAAAACGACCCGCCTGGTAACGCTGTCCAAGGGCTTCCTGCATGGTGTTGATCAAGAGGAACGCCTCCTTGAGGTGACCTCGCTCAAGTGGGGACAGGCCATCGGGCGAGAGGAAATTGTCCGCCTTCTCGCCATTGCGTAACTGACGCGCCTGGTGGCGCACGCGCAGCGTGCCGATGAACTCCAGGGCGTCGATCAGGTTGGCCGCGCCGTCCTTGCTCAGCGCGCCCTGCTCGGCGGCGGCCTGTAGCCGTTCGATGGTGTTGGTCTCCGGGATTCCCGCCGACAGGGCGTAGACCCGGGCCAGGTCGATGATGGGGACGATCCCGCGATGCTTGATGTCGAAGGTGTGATCGTGATCGCCGCCCTGGATCAGGACGATGTTGCGGAAGAAGCCCAGCGGTGGTCGGTTCTTCAGCGCGTTAGCGGCCATGTAGGCGATGAAGATGCGGTTGGCGCGTGATTTCTCCAGAACCCGCTCCTGCAACTCGGAGCACAGACCCTCGGGGTCGTGCAGCGGGCGCAGGTCGAAAAAAACGTTCGACAGCATCAGGGCCATCGGCTCGGGCTTGAGGATCCAGTTGACGAAATACTTGTACCAGATGCGCAGGGGCTGGCGCCATTTGGGATTGCTGGCCATCACATCGCCTGGGCAATAAACGAAACCGCAGGCGTTCAGACCCTCGTTCACGAATCGGGCGAGCGCGGCGAAATAGGCGTCGTCTTCCGGCTTGGCCTGGTCGGCGATCAGCAGGGCGTTGTCCTGATCCGAATGGGAGGACTGCTCGCGACGGGCCTGCGATCCGCCCAGGATCCAGGCATAGGGGACGGGTGGAGCGCCGAGGTCGGCCTCGGCCAGATCGATCAGGCGCAGGGTGATGGCGTCCGTGATGGCGCTGATGGCCTGGCCGACCTGGTTGGCCGTGGCTCCGCCGGTGATCAGATGGACCTGGAGTTCACCGATTTTCGCGCTGATCCGTGCCAGGGTTTCGATCGAGTCGGCGCGATGGATGTCGCCGACCAGATAGACGGAATTGGAACTCTGAAAGCGCGTGAGATCGGTCGAGGAGATGAGCCCCGCGACCTGATTGTTCTCCAGCACCGGCAGATGATGCACATTCAGCCGGGTCATGGTGATCAGGGCCTGGAAGCCGAGCGTTTCCATGTCCACGGTGGTCAGCTTCTCGGTCATGATCTCGCGCACCGGCCGCTCCGTCGGCAGTCCGGCGGCGACGCAGCGACCGCGCAGGTCGCGGTCGGTGATCATCCCGGCGAGTCGCCCTTCGTCCATGATCAGCAACGAGGAGACATGGTGCTCGGACATGATCCGCGCCGCCTCGCGGATACTGGTCTCGGGGCCGGTGGAGATGGGCGCGCGCTTGACCATGTCGCGCACCCGCACCGTCATGAGGCCGGTGCCGGTCGAGGGTGATTCGGTCACCACATCCAGGGCCTTGCGCAAGCGGCTCGAGATGGACTGGTCGAAGTGCTCCGAAAAGGCCGCGTGCCCCGCGCGCAGATCCGCCAGATCCGAACAGGGCAGGGCATAGACCAGGGTGTCCTCGGCGGTGTTGCCCAGGTAGTTGAACTCGCTCCCGGCCGCGCGGCAATGCATCTCGCAGAGATCGCCCTCGGCCAGCTTGCCGACCAGTTCGCCTTGCGGGTCGCGCAGTTCGACCGCGCCGCGTCGGAGGATGTACAGGCAGGGCTGCTCCGGCTTCTCGGGCGGAAAGGGGGTGCCGCGGCGGAAATAGCGCACCGACAGGCGTCTTGGCAGACGCGCCAGGGTCTCCTCGGGGAGCTGATCGAAGGGCGGATGGCTGGCCAGGAATTCCTGGATCTCGATCAGTTCGACATCCATCGTGGTTACTCCCCCGTTGTTTGACATGACGTCTGTTCTTGGGCTTGGTCTCGCCCAACGTCCCGCGCCGCCCGCGAAGGCTTGGCCAGTGTGCTTCGAGCCCGATCGACATCCGCTATGCTGACTATTGAAACATGAAAGCGCCCGTCCGGTACGGTCTGGACGCGATTCAATCCATTGCGGACGTCAATGGATCGCGGGTGTGCGAGACCCATCGGGAGGGCGGCTTCAATGGCTTCGACGTGGCGATTTCGTTGCGTCTTTCAGGATGAGGCCTGTCTCCAAAACAAAAAAAGCCCCGCCGGAGCGGGGCTTGATCCGTGCGTCGAACCGTCGAGACGCCGCTTTAGTGCGCGGTGGCGGTGCCGGCTCCACGCGGGATGCGCACATCCTCGACCAAGTGCTGAATGTGCTCGGGTGGTGGCGCCGTGAGGCTGGCGACGAGTATGGCGACCGTGAAGTTCGCCAACGCCCCGATCGCGCCGAAGGCTTCGGGCGTGATGCCCAGGAACCAGTTGGCCCCCATGCCCAACTCGGGCATCAGGAACTCGGTGCCCTTGACGAAGAAGATCCCCTTATGCTGGAACACGTACAGCAGGGTCACCGTGATACCGGTCACCATGCCCGCGATCGCGCCGATGTTGTTGGTCCGTTTCGAGAAGATGCCCAGCATGATCGCCGGGAAGATCGACGAGGCCGCGAGACCGAAGGCCAGGGCCACGGTTCCAGCCGCGAAGCCCGGCGGGTTGAGGCCCAGATAGCCGGCCAGCACGATGGCTCCGATCATGGATAGCCGTCCGGCCATCAGCTCGTTCTTCTCGGAGATTCTCGGCATCATCACGCCCTTGAGCAGGTCATGCGAGATCGACGATGAGATGGCCAGCAGCAGACCGGCCGCCGTCGAGAGCGCGGCGGCGAGACCGCCGGCGACCACCAGGGCGATGACCCAGGCGGGCAGGTCGGCGATCTCCGGGTTGGCCAGCACCATGATGTCGTTGTTGACCGTTACCATCTCGTTGCCTTTCCAGCCGAACTCCTCGGCCTTGGCGGCGAACTCCGGATTGGTGTCGTTGTAATACTGGACGCGGCCATCGCCGTTCTTGTCCTCGAACTTGAGCAGTCCGGTGGTCTCCCAGCGCTTGAACCAGTCCGGACGTTCGTCATAGACCAGGTTGCCGGTTTCCTCGCCGACCGGTCCGATCTGGATGGTATCCATCAGGTTCAGTCGGGCCATGGCGCCGACCGCCGGGGCCGTCGTGTAGAGCAGGGCGATGAAGACCAGCGCCCAACCGGCGGAGTAGCGCGCGTCGCGAACCTTGGGCACCGTGAAGAATCGGATGATGACGTGCGGCAGTCCGGCGGTGCCGATCATCAGCGACAGGGTGTAGACGAACATGTTGAGCGAGCTGCCCATGACCTGGGTGGTGTATTCCTTGAAGCCGAGATCCGTGACCACCTGGTCGAGCTTGCCGAGCAGCGAGATACCGCTGCCATCGCCGAGGTAGGTTCCGCCGAGTCCGATCTGCGGGATCGGCATGCCGGTGAGGGTCAGCGCGATGAAGATGGCCGGGATGGTATAGGCCAGAATCAGTACCACGTACTGCACGATCTGGGTATAGGTGATGCCCTTCATGCCGCCCATGATGGCGTAGACCGCGACGATGCCCATGCCGACGATGATGCCCATCTCATAGGAGATGCCCAGGAAGCGCGAGAAGGCCACGCCGATACCCGTCATCTGACCGATGACATAGGTCACCGAGGCCAGGATCAGACAGACCACCGCCACCACGCGCGCGGAGTTGGAGTAATAACGGTCGCCGATGAATTCCGGCACCGTGAACTTGCCGAACTTGCGCAGATAGGGCGCGAGTAGCAGCGCGAGCAGCACATAGCCGCCGGTCCAGCCCATCAGAAAGACGGAGCCGCCGTAGCCGCCGAAGGCGATCATGCCGGCCATGGAGATGAAGGAGGCCGCCGACATCCAGTCGGCCGCGGTCGCCATGCCGTTGGCCACGGGATGCACGCCACCGCCGGCCACGTAGAATTCGCCCGTGGTCTTGGCGCGCGCCCAGATCGCGATCCCGATATAGAGCACGAAGGTGAAGCCGACGATGCCATAGGTCCAGAGTTCGAGTTCGGTCATGATGTCGGCCCCCTAGTCTTCTTCGACGTCGAATTTTTTGTCGAGCCGGTTCATCAAGGCCGCGTAGATGAAGATCAGCACCACGAAGACGTAAATCGACCCTTGTTGGGCAAACCAGAACCCGAGCGGATAACCGCCCAGCTTGATCGCGTTCAGCGGTTCGACCAGCAGGATGCCGAAGCCGTAGGAGACGATGAACCAGATGATCAAAAGGATTGTTAGAAGGCGAAGATTCGCCCGCCAATAATCCGCGCGCTTGTCAGGTGTCATTTTTGGTGTCACTCCGTGCAAGGGTTGCGGTGGTTGCCGGGAAGTTCCGGGGTGACGGGGCGCAAGCACCAGACGCCCGCGCGATGACGCGGGTTGGTGTGTTCGAACATGGCAGAAGCCCCCTCGATCTTCGTTATGATTCATCCGCCTTTATCTGCCGAATAAGCGGATTGTCGGCATTGTCTGGTTGCGCTTGCCATGCTGTCAACGTGCCTGGCCATCGCCATGGGGTGAGAATCCGTCTGGCAATGCCGCCCCGAAGTTTGATCGAAAGGGTGTTGGATGGTCCGTTGATGACTCATGGCCGGTTGCCAATCGCCCTGGGTTTTCTTAGTCTGATCCCTGGTGGCGGGTCGCAACGAACGGCCGCGAACCGTTGACGATCCGAAGCCTATCAATCACAGAGAATATGATGCGTTACACAAGCACCCGTGGTGGCATACCGCCGGTCGGTTTTTCCCAGGCCGTGATGATGGGCCTGGCGACGGATGGTGGTCTGCTGGTGCCCACCGAGATTCCATGGATCGCACCCGAGCGGCTGCGGGCCTGGTCGACGCTGAGCTTTCAGGAGCTGGCGCTCGAAGTGTCGACACTTTTCGTCGGCGAGGACATTGCGCGCGAGGATCTCGGTGAGCTGATCGAGCGTTCCTACGCGACCTTCACGCACCCGGAGGTCACGCCCCTGGTCGAGCCGGGTGGCGTCCGGATCCTGGAGCTGTTCCACGGTCCCACCGCCGCCTTCAAGGATGTGGCCCTGCAACTCCTGGGGAACCTGTTCGAATACCTGCTGGAGCGTGAGGGCGGGTGCCTCAACATCATCGGGGCGACTTCCGGCGACACCGGCTCGGCGGCCATATACGGCGTGCGCGGCAAGGAGAGGATCCAGATCTTCATCCTGCATCCCAAGGGCCGGGTCTCGCCGATCCAGGAACGCCAGATGACCACGGTGCTGGACGCCAACGTGCACAACATCGCGGTGCGCGGAACCTTCGACGACGCCCAGGACATCGTCAAGTCGCTCTTCAACGACCTGCCATTCAAGTCCGCCTACCGGTTGGGCGCGGTCAACTCGATCAACTGGGCGCGGATCCTGGCTCAGACGGTCTATTATTTTTACGCTTGGGGGCGCGTCAGCGGCGGGGATCCCGAGCGCCGGGTGAGCTTCTCGGCGCCGACCGGCAATTTCGGCGACGTCTTCGCCGGCTATGTCGCCAAGCGCATGGGGTTGCCGATCGATCGGCTGGTGATCGCCACCAACCGCAACGATATCCTGACGCGCTTCGTCGAGACCGGCGTCTATGCCGTCGGCGAACAGGTATATCAGACCCTGAGCCCGGCCATGGATATCCAGATCGCCTCCAATTTCGAGCGCTACCTCTATTACTTGCATGACGGGGACGCCGAACGGGTGCGCGCCCTGCTGGAGGATCTGCGGCGCACGGGACGGCTTGAGGTCACGGCGGACCGCCACGAGCAGGTCCGGGCCGATTTCGACGCGGCGGCGGTGTCCGACCAGGAAACCCTCGAACAGATCCGTTCCACCCATGGGGCGAGCGGCTACATCCTCTGTCCGCACACCGCCGTCGGGGTGCGCGCGGCGCGCGGCCTGCCGGAGGCGGTCTGTCTCGCGACGGCTCATCCGGCCAAGTTCGGCGAGGCGGTGACGCGGGCGATCGGTCGCGAGGCGCCCCAGCCGCCATCCCTGCAAGGACTGATGGAAAAAGAGTCGCGCTGTAGCGAGCTGGAAGCGACGGTCGCGGCCGTCAAGGGTCATCTCGAAGCGACGCTGGCGGCGGGATCGGTCTCATGAGCGCGACCGGTCGTTATGTCCGCATCATGGACACCACCCTGCGCGACGGCGAGCAGACCCAGGGCGTCTCCTTTTCGCCCGACGAGAAGGTCAATCTCGCCAAGGCGCTGCTGGAACAGGTTCGGGTCGACCGCATCGAGGTCGCCTCGGCGCGCGTCTCCTCCGGCGAGGCCGCGGCCGTCGCCCAGATCATCGCCTGGGCCGAGGAGCGCGATCTGGCGCAACGGGTCGAGGTGCTGGGCTTCGTCGACGGCGGCCAGAGCGTGGATTGGATCCGGAGCGCCGGCGGGCGCGTCATCAACCTGCTCGCCAAGGGCAGCGAGAAGCACTGTCGCGGCCAGCTCGGCAAGACGCTCGACCAGCACCTCGCCGATGTCCGCGTCACCATTGAGCACGCTTGCGCGCATGGTCTTCAGACCAACCTCTATCTGGAGGACTGGTCCAACGGCTACCGAGACAACCCCGGCTATGTCTACGCACTGGTCGAGCGCCTCGCGGACGCCGGCATCGGTCACTTCATGCTGCCCGATACGCTCGGCGTCATGACCCCGGATCGGGTCTCCGCCGCCGTTTCGGACATGGTCCGGCGCTTCCCTGGCCTCCTGTTCGACTTCCATCCGCACAATGACTACGGACTGGCGACCGCCAATGTCCTGGCCGCCGCCCAGGCCGGCGCCGCCGCCGTGCACTGCACCGTCAACTGTCTCGGCGAGCGCGCCGGCAACGCCTCGCTGGCGGAGGTCGCGGTCAATCTGCGCGATCAGCTCGGCTTCGAGATCGGGATCGACGAGACCCACCTGGCGCGCGTGAGCGAGCTGGTCGAATACTTCTCCGGCAAGCGGATCGCTGACAACGCCCCCATCGTCGGGGCCGATGTCTTCACCCAGACCGCCGGCATCCACGCCGACGGCGACAAGAAGGGCAGCCTTTATCACAGTCGGCTCTCGCCCGAGCGGTTCGCCCGGCGGCGCAAATACGCCCTTGGCAAGCTGGCGGGCAAGGCGTCGCTGTCGAAGAATCTCGAACGGCTCGATATCGATCTGTCCGAGGACAATCAGCGCAAGGTTTTGAAACGCATCGTCGAACTGGGCGATTCCAAGAAGACCATCACCGCCGAGGATCTGCCCTTCATCATCGCCGAGGTGCTGGAGAGCAAGGACTACGATCACGCCGAGCTGCTGGGATGCTCCATCGCGTCCAGCCTGGACCTGGCGTCCATGGCCAGCATCAAGATCCGGCTCGACGATGAGATCCACGCCGCGTCCGGCGCCGGCAATGGCGGTTACGACGCCTTCACCAGCGCCCTGTCCAAGGTTCTCAAGAAACAGGGTTTCGCGTTGCCGGCGCTCACGGATTTCGAGGTCCGCATCCCCAAGGGCGGGCGCACCGACGCGCTCACCGAATGCAGCATCACCTGGCAGACCGAGCAGGGCGAGCTGCGCACGCGCGGCGTCCACGCCAACCAGGTCTTCGCCGCCATCGCCGCCACGCTGCGCATGCTCAACATTCTGATGCATCGGGAACTGGCGGAGCGCAAGGCGGGCGCCGAGCCGTCGGCCCGCGTCTGAATCAGCCGCCAGCGATCAGCCTCCAGCCTTTTGCAGGCTTCACCCATGGGTGAGCCTCGGCCGGTCCCGGTCAATGGCCAAGTGGCTGATTCCCAATATCTGGAGGCTGGAGGCTGGAGGCTGGAGGCTGAAAGCTGACAGCTCTTTTTAGGCTGAATGGCCTTGTGGACGCGACTGGCGACCATGACGCCGAACTCTTCTAACCACGGGAAACCCGACCATGAATCCAGAGAAAGTCGTCTTCGGCTTTTTCATCGTCCTGGCCCTGACCCTGAATTTCGGCTTCTTCGTCGGGGATATCGACAATCCTGATCATCATCATGCCTGGGAGCTGTTCGCGGTGGTGGTCGTCAACATGATCGCCACCGTGCTCAAGTTCGGCGACCGCACCCAGATGGGCGCGGTGCTGCTCGCGACCAGTCTGGTGGCCATGCTGCAACTGCTGGCCGCGTCCCTGGTCTGGACACTGGCGGTCCACGCGACCGATATCGGAATGACCCCATCGGTCATGGCCAGCATCGTCTCCCTGTCCGGCGGGGCCATGATCGCCAACGTGGTGTCGGTGACGCTGCTGGTGATCGAGACCGTCATGCTGCGCCGCTAGCACGAGCGGCGCCTTCGGGGCTGTCCGGGTATAGGCTGTCATGGATACCATCTTTTTTCTCATCCTGCGGCGGATGCGCGCGCCGCTCTTGACGCTGATCGTTGTCTACGCGGTGGCGATGGCGGGGCTGGCGCTCATCACCGCCCAGGATGCCGCCGGCCAGCCGACCACGATGAGCCTTTTTCATGCCTTTTATTTCGTCAGCTACATGTCGACGACCATCGGTTTTGGCGAGCTGCCGAACGCCTTCACCGATGCCCAGCGCCTCTGGGTCTCGATCTCGGTGTTCTTCACGGTCGCGGTCTGGATCTATGCCGTCGGCAATCTGATCGCGCTCCTGCAGGACGCCGCGCTGCAAAAGGCCATCGCGGAACTGAGCTTTCGCAATCGGGTGCGTCGGCTGACTCAGCCCTTCTATCTGGTCTGCGGTTATGGTCAGACCGGGGGCGCCTTGGTTCGCGGCTTGACCGATCGCCACCTCCAGGCGGTCGTGATCGATGTCGATCCCGAGCGGATCAGCGTGCTCCAGCTCGATAACCAGCGCGAGTTCGTGCCCGCGCTCTGCGCGGACGCGCGCGGTCCCCAGATGCTGCGGGCCGCGGGACTCAATCATCCCCTGTGCCAGGGCGTGGTGGCCCTGACCAACGTGAACGAGGCCAATCTCAAGATCGCCATCGCCTCCAAGCTGCTGCATCCCCGCATCAAGGTCATCTGCCGGGCCGATTCGCACGAGACCGAGGCCAACATGGCCTCCTTCGGCACCGATCATATCTATGACCCCTTCGACACCTTCGCGCTTTACATCGCCGTCGCCATTCAGGCGCCCTGTCAGACCCTGTTGGTCGACTGGCTCTCCGGATACGGCGGCGACGTGCTGAGCGAGCCGAAATACCCGCCGAGCCGAGGCCGTTGGATCATTTGCGGCTATGGTCGCTTCGGCAAGGCCATGTACAAGCATCTCAAGGAACAGGGATTCGAGCTGTCCGTCATCGAGGCGGCCCCGCACAAGACGGGTATTCCACCGGAGGGGGTGGTGCACGGTCGCGGCACCGAGGCGGTGACGCTCGAGCAGGCGGAGATCGGGCGGACCGTCGGGCTGGTCGCCGGAACCGATCATGACGCCGACAATCTCTCCATCATCATGACCGCGCTGTCGCTGAATTCGGACCTCTTCGTGATCGCGCGCGAGAATCATATCCAGAATCAGGAGCTGTTCGATCGCGTCGGGGCGCATGCGATCATGAATCCCAGCACCATCATCGCCCATCGTATCCGGGTGCGCCTGGTTACCCCGCTGCTGGCGGATTTCACCAACCTGGCCCGCTTTCAGGACGAGAGCTGGGCCGGTGTGCTGGTGAGCCGGATCATCGCCCTAGTCGATGAGCGCAAGCCCTATGTCTGGGAGGTAACCGTCGACAGGACGCAGGCGTTCGCGCTCTGCGATGCCGACCAGCGCGGCCGCCCCGTTACCCTGGGAACCCTGCTGCGGGATCCTCGGGATCGCGACCGGCAACTGCTGGCCATCCCGCTGCTACTGATCCGCAACGACGAGCGTTTTCTGCTGCCGGATCTCGACGATCGGATTCACGAGGAGGACCGTCTGCTCTTCTGCGGTCGCGAGGAGGCGCGCTGGCACATGGACTGGGGGCTGCGCAATCTCCATGCGCTAGGCTATGTCGCGACCGGGGAGAGCCGGCGCGAGGGCGCCGTCTGGCGTTGGATCGCGGCTTGGCAACGATCCCGATGATGTCATACTGGCCAGCGATCGCTGGTCCACCCGAGGAGAAGGCATATGCATCCCGTCATGATAAAACTCGCTCAAGATCACGCCCGGCTCGGCCGGTTGATCGATCTGCTCGAGGAGGTGCTCAATCGGTTTCACGACGGCGCCGAACCGGATTACGAACTCATGGAGGAATTGCTTGAATACATGGAGACCTATGCCGACACCGTCCATCACCCGACCGAGGATCTCATTTTCCAGCGCGTGCTCGACAAGGGCGCCGGACATCATGAGGTCTTCGGCATCCTGATGCGTCAACACGCCGGGCTAAGCCAACTGGCCAAGCGGTTTCGCACCGCGTTAGGGGGAATCCTGCGCGAGGAGGTGCTGTTGCGTGAGGACGTGGAGGCCGACGGCCGCGCCCTGGTCGGGAATTTTCGAGGGCACATCGTCCTAGAGGACCGGGAGGCCTTTCCGATCGCCAGCGAATGTCTGACCGACGCGGATTGGGCCGAGATCGAGGCGGTCGCGCCTGTCGCCGAGGATCCGCTGTTCGGCAGTCCCGACCCGCGGCGGTTCAAGGCGCTTTATCGCCAACTCTTCGAGCAAATACACAACTGAAGAACGAGTACCTTGGATGACCTTCCTGGATTCTCCTGACTATCGCCACGACACGCCGGAATGTCTCGGTGTCCTGCTGGTCAATCTCGGCACCCCGGATACGCCCGGCGTGTCGGACGTGCGGCGCTATCTCGCCGAGTTCCTCTCCGACCGGCGCGTCGTGGAGATGGCGCGACTGCCCTGGATGCTGCTGCTGCATGGCGTCATCCTGAGGACGCGGCCGGCCCGCTCGGCGGCGGCCTATCGTTCGATCTGGACCCAGGACGGCTCGCCCCTGCTCGACATCTCCAGACGTCAGGCCAGGGCGATGCAGGTCTTGCTCGATGCCCGGCTGGGCGGTCCGGTCAAGGTCGCCCTGGCCATGCGTTACGGCAACCCGTCGGTCGCCGCCGGTCTGGCCGAGCTGCGGCTGGCCAACGCCCGTCGGGTTCTGGTCTTCCCGCTCTATCCGCAGTATTCCGCCTCCACCGTCGCCTCGGTCTTCGATGCCGTCACCCAGGAACTTAGGCGCTGGCGCTGGCTGCCGGAGCTGCGCTTCATCAACCAGTACCACGACGAGCCAGGCTATATCGAGGCGCTCGCCGCCAGTATCCGCGCGCACTGGGCCAAGGAGGGTCAGGCCGAGCGCCTGCTGTTCTCCTTTCACGGTATCCCCAAGGAGTATTTCGAGAAGGGCGATCCCTACCATTGCCAGTGCCAGAAAACGGCGCGACTGGTCGCCGAACATCTGGAACTGCCCCCCGAGCGCTGGTTCCTCTCCTTCCAGTCCCGTCTGGGCAAGCGCGAATGGCTCAAGCCCTATACGGACGTCACCCTCAAGGAATGGGGCGCGCAAGGCGTGAAGTCGGTCCAGGTGCTCTCGCCCGGTTTTTCCGCCGACTGTCTGGAGACGCTCGAAGAGATCTCGATCGAGAACAGCCACCTCTTTCTGGAGGCCGGTGGCGAGTCCTACAGCTACATCCCCTGCCTGAACGACGACGCCGACCACATGGCGATGCTGGCCGATCTGATCATCCGGCACTGCGGTGGCTGGCCGGAGGTACGCGGACCCGCGATCGACGCCGCCGGACTCGCCGCCCGTGCCGCCCGCGCGCGCGCCATGGGGGCCAAGGCGTAGGATGGGTAGAGCAAAGCGAAACCCATCCTCCAAACTCCGAAAGCTCAAGACATAAGCCGGCCGAGCCTGGCCGAGAGGCGGCATCCCCATCCTCCTGGCTCCGAGCCTCAAGGGGCATGGATGGGGAGCGCGGCGAAACCCGTCCGACCCGCTTTCCCCGTCCCCTGGATGGTTGGCGTTCGTCAACCCGCCCCAATCATGGCCCGCAACAGCCATTCGCGACGACCGGGTTTTCCATGGAACAGCATTCGCTCCCGACCGATATCCAACTGCACCAGCAGTCCCGCGTGCTTGAGATCCTGTTCGACGATGGGGCGCGCTTCCGTCTGCCCTGCGAGTATCTGCGGGTCTATTCGCCCTCGGCCGAGGTGCGCGGCCATTCACCCGCCACGGCCAAGCTCCAGGTCGGCAAGGAGGGGGTGAATATCACGCAGTTGCAGCCGATCGGCCTCTACGCGCTCAAGATCCATTTCGACGACGGTCACGACTCGGGTCTCTACGACTGGCAATATCTGTACAAGCTGGGCCGCGCCTGGCAGCCGCTCTGGCTCGATTATCTCGGACGGCTCAAGGATGCCGGGCAGGCGCGCCGGGCGCCCGATCCATTCGAGACGCTTCAGGCGCGCGGCGAAGCTCCATCCGAGCGGCCAGTCGCCGAAGCCGATCCGGCCGGTGACGCCCCGTCCCCGGCCTAGACTTCGAATCCATGCGGAGCACCGGATGAAATCCCCTTCCGCCTTGCTTCCCTGTCTCCTGGTCTGCGTTGCCCTCGCGCATGGCGCCTCCCCTCCGGGTCCGGTCAAGCCCACGGGCGATGTGCCCGAGGCGCGCGGTTGGCGCGCGGAGACCCTCGTCAAGGGGCTTGAGCATCCCTGGTCCATCGCCTGGCTGCCGGATGGATCCGCCCTGGTGACCGAGCGGCCTGGACGGCTGCGCCTCATCCGCGACGGCAAGCTGGATCCGACGCCCATCGGCGGTCTTCCGGAGATTCTGTCCCACGGGCAGGGCGGACTCATGGACATCGCCCCGCATCCGGACTTCGAGCGCCATCCCTGGGTTTACCTCACCTATGCGACCGGAACCAGTGAGGCCAACCGCACCGCGCTCGCTCGCGGTCGGTTCACCGGCGACCGGCTCGCGGATCTGGAGATTCTGTTCCAGAATCCAGACACCAAGTCGGACGGCCAGCATTTCGGCTCCAGGCTTCTCTGGCTGCCGGACAAGACTCTGCTGATGAGCCTCGGCGATGGCGGCAATACGCCGGTCTCCTTCCGGGGCGAGCCCATTCGTCGGCAAGCCCAGCGGCTTGGAACCCTGTTCGGCAAGATCGTGCGGCTGGACGAGCATGGCGGCGTTCCGGCGGACAATCCCTTCACCCGCGAGGTCGGCGCTCGGCCCGAGATCCACAGCCTGGGTCATCGCAATATCCAGGGACTGACCCGCGACCCCGAGAGCGGGCGCGTCTGGGCCACCGAACATGGCGCCCGAGGTGGCGATGAGCTGAACCTCATCATCCCCGGACAGAACTACGGCTGGCCCGAGGTCACCTACAGCAAGGAATACTGGGGGCCGGCGATCTCCGACCACGGCCAGCGCGCCGATGTCCCCGCGCCCAAGGTGAACTGGACCCCGTCCAAGGCGCCCAGCGGGTTGGCCTACTACAGCGGCGACCGCTATCCGGGCTGGAAGGGACAGCTCTTCAGCGGCGCGCTCAAGTTCGGCCAGATCCGCAAGATCCAGCTTGATGGCGAGACCGTGATCGGCGAGGAAAAACTGACCATCGGCCAGCGCGTCCGCGACGTGCGTCAGGGACCGGATGGCTATCTTTATGTCTTGACCGACCAGCGCGATGGGGCCTTGTTGCGGATCCTGCCGCTCGATCGGTGAGTCGGGTCTTCAGTGGATCCGGCCCGGCCGGTTTCGGGAGCGACGCCTGGGATCGCCCCGTTTCGCGTTCGCTTTGAGGGTTCGGGATGCGTGGGTGCGACCATGGCCTTGTATCTTGGGCCTCGGAGCGTACGGGATGGGCATCGCTCTCGCTCTGCCCATCCTACGGGTGATGGCTGGTACGCCTCACCGTGTGGTCGCACCTGGGATGCGTTGGAACGGACGATACCGGCGGCCTTGCCCTATCATTGGCCCCGTTGTCCAACGCACGAGACCCATGCCCATGCCCACGCTCCGCATCCTGACCAACGTCCAAGCCCCCACCGATCGCCGCGCCGACCTGCTCGCCACCGCGTCCCGCGCGCTGGCCGAGATGCTCGGCAAGCCCGAATCCTATGTCATGGTGATTCTCGAGGATGGCCGCGACATCCTCTTCGCCGGCGATGCCCGGCCCGCCGCCTACCTCGAACTCAAGAGTCTGGGACTGCCGGAGGACAAGACCAGCGACTATTCGCGCGCCTTGTGCGATCTCATGTCCGGGGCGCTCGGCGTGCCCTCCGAGCGAATCTATATCGAGTTCGCCGCGCCGCCCGGACATCTGTTCGGCTGGAACGGCGGAACCTTTTGATAGCGGTCGCGGCCGGTGGAGCAGGTCGATCTGCTGATCCTCGGGGGCGGATGCTCGGGCCTGAGCCTGGCCGTCGAACTGGCTGGGCGGGGTTACGCGGGTCGTGTCCTGATCGTCGAGCCCCGGAAGGATTACGCGCGAGACCGCCTGTGGTGTTACTGGAGCCTTTGGCCACATAGTTTCCAGGACTGCGTCACGCACCGCTGGACGACCTGGTCCGTGCGCCTGGGCGAACGCGAGGCCCGGCAGTCCACGCACGCCTACGCTTACGAGCGGATACCGGCCGACCGTTTCTACGCCTCGGCGCTGCGGTGCCTCGCCGCCGTTCCAACCATGGCGCTCTGGCGGGAAACCCGAGCGGGTCGGGTCTCCGCGACGTCCAGCGGTTTCGAGGTGGAAACCACGCGCGGTCCAGTGCGCGCGCCAATTCTGCTCGACGCCCGTCCCCCCGCGCCCGCCTTCGGTCCGCCGGTGCTGACGCAGCATTTCCTGGGCTGGCATGTGCGTGTCCAGGAGCCGCTGTTCGACCCATCCTGCGTCACCCTCATGGACTTCTGGACCGACCAGGCCGGCGGCGGGGCCTTCTGCTATGTGCTGCCCTACTCGCCGACCGAGGCCCTGGTCGAGACGACCCGACTTTCCAGCGAGCCGTTCGGGGATCGCGAGCGCGACGAACGATGGCTGCGGGATTATCTGGCGACCCGTCTTGGCGCCGAGCGCTACGCGATTCTCGACCGAGAGCGCGGTGCGATCCCGATGGGCTTGCCGATCGCCACGCGCTCCCGGTGGCCCGCTGGCTATCACCCGATCGGGACGCGCGCCGGGCTGGTCAGGCCCAGCACCGGATATGCGTTCCTCGCCATTCAGCGCTGGTCGCAAGCCTTCGCCGCCGCCTTGGTCGCGTCCGGCCCCGAGGCGATCCCGGCGCGACCCTATTCGGCCCTGTCCGGCTGGGTGGACGGGATCTTTCTCCAACGTCTGCGCGACGAACCCGCCACCACGGCGGCGACCTTTTTTGCGATTTTCGACCAGGTCGAGGCCGACGCCACGGTGCGCTTCCTCTCCGATCGAGGGAGCCTCGGGGATTATTTCGATGTGATCGCCGCCCTGCCGACCTGGCCTTTCCTTAAAACGGCGGTGAGACGCGCGCTCACGTCCAGGCTTCGACCAACCGATGACCCGTGCTGGATTGGCGCGGCGCCTCCACAATCAGAGCGAGAACCTTATGATCACGTCAGCGATCCTCGATAGGGAAGACCCAAGCCGGGCCGATAAGCTCCAGGTCGCGAGCTTTCTGGCGATGTCCGCGGTCGCGATTCTCCTCTGGGGATGGCTCGACGCGCGCCTTCCGTTCGCGCTGGAGATGGCGCTCGCCGTCGTCTCGGTGGCGTTGCTGGGCATTCCGCACGGCGCGCTGGATTTCATGCATATGAAAGCCCTAGCCGCGCGACTCGGACGCGCCGAGCTTCTGTGGGTCGGATTCGTGCTCTATCTCCTGCTCGGGGGGCTGGTGATCGCGGCATGGATCGCCTTTCCCGCGCCCATGCTCGCGGCCTTTCTGGCGGCGACGGTGTTGCACTGGGGCGTCGAGGATACGCGGGCACCGCTGGCGTGGAGGTCCGGCTACATCGCCGAGGTGCTGTTGCGCGGTGCCATGCCGATCGTGCTCCCGCTCGCCTTCCATCCGGCGCAGACGGCCTGGCTGTTCGGTCAGTTGATCCCCACCGAGGCCGCGCTGGCCTTGACCCAGGGGGTCGGGGCGCTGTGGCCGTTGCTGCTCCTGCTGGCCGCGTCGCTCCTGGGAGGCCTGTTCGCGCGCCGCGCATCGCTCCCTCGGCGCGAATGGTGGACGCTGATCGAGCTGGCGACCATCGCCGCGCTCTTCGTGGTCACGCCGCCCCTGGTCGCGTTCGCGGTGTATTTCGGACTGCTGCACTCGGCCCGTTATCTGACGCGCTATGCGATGGCCGGTGAATCGGCGCGGCGTTCCGGGGCCGTTAGGCGCGCGCTCGACCACGCCTGGCCGATGACGCTCCTGACCTGGGTGCTGGCGCTTGGCGCCTTCGCGCTGCTTTCGCCCGAGCGCGCCGGGATCCAGGCGACGCTTCAGGTGCTGTTCATCGGTTTGGCCGCGCTGACCTTTCCCCACGCGCTCCTCGTGATGAGTCTGCGTTTTGTCGCACCGCGCGATCCTGATGGCCAGGGAGCCATGGATAGCCCCTAGCGCGGAGGCTCCCGGCGCGACGCCATGGGCTCGACGTCACGGTTTTCGCATCCGGCGTCGCGCATGGCCATCGGCGCGCGGGCCGTGAGCGGGCCGCTTCGGCACAATTTCACCCCCGTCCAGGCATTGGGTTTAATCTTGCGATCCCGGCTGGGGCATCGGGCGTGTCGCCTCGGCCGGAACCCGAGTACCGCGCGGCTTCGCGCGCGACATTCCGAAAGACAGGAACGGAACCCATGACCACATTGTTCAGCTTGACCTATTTCTCGTTCTTATTCTGTAGCCTGGCCGCGTTCCTCGCGGTGGTCTATTTCCTCGCTCAGTTTCCGCGGATCGAGCCGAAGCTCCGTTTGCTCGTGCTGCTCAATGTCATCATTTGCGGCCTGTCCTCGGCCCTGCATCTGTACTATTTCGCGAGCCTTCAACCTCTGGTGAGCGGCGCGGCGGAGCCAGCCATCCTGATTCGCGCCCTGGGCGAGTTTCCGCTATCCGTCCGTTATGGGTACTGGCTGATCACCACCGTCATGCTGATCCTCATGTTCCCCTTGTTGATCGGCGTCGAGCGGGTCGGCACGGGGTTCGCGCTGGGGCTGGCGCTGGCCGATGCCGGGATGATCTCGGCGGGGTATGTCGGCGAGCAGTCGATGTTGAGCGCGGGCGAGGCGACCAACCTGAGTCTTCTGTGCTTCGCGTTGGGCGTCACGCTCTGGGTCTCCATGCTCATCTCGATCTACCGCGTGCTGCGCAAGCTGCCCAGCGACGAGTTGATCCCCGCGCAGCGCGATACGCTCGGCTACATGTTCTTCTTCATTCTGGTCGGCTGGACCATCTATCCGGCGGGCTACTTTCACACCGTGCTGTTCGAGCAAGGCATCGGCGTGGTGCTGCGCGAGTTCACCTTCAACCTGGGCGACCTCGTCAACAAGGTGATCTGGGGGCTGCTGGTCATCCACGCCGCGCGCGAGATCTCGCGGGCGAGGCGCGAGCGTTTCGCCCGCGACGCCTGACCGGGGCGGTTCACTCGCCGTGTCGGATCTGTGAGAGCGATCAAGGTCCGACAGGCGGCCGGCGGGTTAATCTGGCGCGGTTTTAACCAGGGCGTGTCCCAGCCATGGGCGCGCCTCTCGTCGAATCGATATCCGTCTGAATTCCAAAAAGCGCGGCTCATGATGGCCGCCCCGGTCCACAAGGGCCGATGCGCCAGCCGATCGGCAATGATCGCCGGCTGAAATTCTGTGTTAAGAAACGGTGATTCCAAAGTGACCACAGCCGCAAGCAGAGAGTTCACGGTCGCGTTGTGCGGGTTTCCCGATCGGGAGCATAAGGCGCTGGGAAGTGCCTTCAAGCTTTCCGTCGTGCGTTCCCGGCGATACGTGCGCTGGGAGAACGGACGGGATCGGCCGGACATCTGTCTCCTCAACGAGGATCTGCCGGCGGGCGCGGAGTCCTGGGTCGAGCTCTGTCAACGGCTCCGCCGGACGGACTTCCCGGTCATCCGCATCGGCATGGCCAGCAAGCATTCCGACCTGTTCGAGGGCGTCAAGAGTGTCTTCGTGAAGCGTCCGGTGCTGGCCAGCCGGGTCTTGAAGGCCCTGGACGAACTGGTCACCGACGTCTATCACTTCGCCCCCGAACTCGCGATCCACGACGATATGCCGCGCCATCTCATCGCTGGCTCCGGCGTGTCCGAGACTCACGCCGGGGTGGCGGGTCTGATCCGACGCATCCTGGTGGTCGACGACAGCGAATCGGTCCGCAAGATGATGGAGGTGCGCTTGGCCAAGGAGGGCTTCGAGGTCGATTTCGCGGAGACGGGCGAAGAGGCGCTGATCAAGGCTCGGGAACGGCCTTACGACCTCATCTTCCTCGATGTGATGCTCCCCGGCATCAATGGCTATGACGTGTCGCGCCAGTTGAAAAAAGAGATCCACGTTCAGGCACCGGTCGTGATGTTGACCGGGAAGACCTCGCGGATCGACAAACTTCGCGGCTCGCTCGCCCACGCGGATGGCTATCTCACCAAGCCCCTGGCGATCGGCAGCCTGGATGAAACGCTGCACCGCTATCTGAAATAAATACATTTCGAGGACAAGATCAAGGGTATGGCAAAGCTACTGGTGGTGGAAGATTCGGCGACCGATCGCGATCATTTGCGCAACATGCTGGTCAAGGCCGGGCATGTGGTCATAACCGCCGCGTCCGGCAGGGAAGGGATGGAGATCGCGCGCGAGCAACGTCCCGACCTGATCTTCATGGATATCGTCATGGACGACATCGACGGCTATCACGCCACCCGCTCGCTGCGCGAGGATCCGGAGCTGGGCGGCGTTCCGGTGGTGATCGTCAGCAGTAAGAATCAGAAAGCCGACAAGGTCTGGGCGCAGTTGCAGGGGGCCAAGGGCTACGTGGTCAAGCCCTGCTCGGCCGAGGACGTGCTGCGGCATGTCGAGCGACTCCTCGGCGGCCAGGCGGCGCCCTGATGGACCCCCAGGCTCGGGAGACCGAACGGGCGCCGCTGGACCCCGAGACCTTGCGCTGGTTCGCGCCGGCCGTCGCGACCGAGGATCCGGGGCTGGACGCGGGCCGGATCGCTCACGCCTTCCGGATTGGCGAATACTGGTTCCTTATCCCCATGGACCTCCCGGCCGAGGTCTCTCCCCCGCTGTTCCTCGCCCGCCTGCCGTTCACCAAACCCTGGTGTCTTGGGCTCGCCAATTTTCGCGGCGAACTGGTCCCCGTATACGACCTGGGCGCCCTGCTCGCTGGCGGCGGGGTCTCGGCGCGCGGTTATTTCCTCGTGCTGGGCGAGCGCGATGCCCGCGCCGCCTTGCGCATCGACGAGATCACCGTCATCAGGCTTGCGGCGGAGGCGAGCGCCCAACTTCAGCCACCCTGGCCGGGTCTGCCCGAGGATCTCATCCTCCGCGGTCTTGACGTGGAAGGGATCCGGTACGCCGAACTCGATCTCGGCGGACTCCTGAGCCGGCTCGCCCGTCACGCCGGCAGGCTCTGAGCCGTCGTCATTTCGTTAAGGGACTCATCATGAAACTTACCGACCTCAGTATCTCGGCGAAGCTCACCATCGCCACCACCGCCCTGGTGCTCGCGGTGTTCGTGCTCGTCTCCGGAGCCATTTTGTGGGGCCTCGACGGTCTCGACGAAGAGCGTTCGGTGCTGGCGCGCGATCTCGACGCCGAGACACGCGGCGAGCTGGCGAGTCAGCTTCAACTCAAGACCATCCGCTCGATCGAGACGGCGGGCGTGCTGCTCGCGGAACTGGCGCGACGCGAGCCGGCGTTGGACGTGGGCACGAATCTTTCGGCGTTGGCCACGCTCGTCGAGCAGGATCCGGAATTCAGCTTCGTCGATATCCAGGACGCCACCGGCGCGAGTCTGATCGGCAAGGCGATCCCAGGCGCGGAGGCGGTGGACGCCACCAAGCCTTTTCGCGAGTTTCCGATCGAGCGAGGCGGCCGGGAAGTCGGCAAGGTGGTCATCGGTCTGAACCAGAGCTTCCGCTCGGCGGCCGAGACCTATCTGGACGAGCGCCTCTCCGTGCTGACGGCGGACACGCAGCACCAGCGCGAGGTCACGACCGTGCTGATCATCGCGCTGCTGGTCCTGAGCGCGATGCTCACCGGCATCGTCATCTATCTGGCCATCGCCAAGCTCTCCAAGCGTTTCATCCTCGGCCCGGCCGAGCGCATCCGCAACGCGCTGCATGGCATGGAGGCGCGCCGCGATTTCTCGGAGCGTCTCGCGCCCGACGCGGACGACGAGCTCGGTCGCACGGTCGATGCCTTCAACAGCGGCATCGATTTCCTGGAGCGTCAGAACGACCAACTCAACGACTCCATCATCGAGATGCTGGTGGTCGGCGCCGAGATCAGTCAGGCGCGCGACCTGACGCTCAAGGTGCCCGTGAAGGAAGACATCACGGGTCCGCTGCGCGACGCCCTCAACCAGATCACCTCCGAGAGCGCCCGGGTGCTGCTACAGGTGCGCGAGATCGCCGAGCGGGTGGGTCGGGCCTCGGAGCAAGTGCAGGGACAGGGGCGACGGGTGGTCGAGGTGGCCGCCGTCGAGCGCGAGGCCATCGAGCAGACGGCCAATGACCTGGCGGAGGCGGTCGAGGCGATTATCGGCGTCGCCGAGCTGGCGCGCTTCTGTCATGAGTCGGCCGAAAAGGCGTCCGCCTCCACCGACCAGGCGCTGGCCGCGGTCAAGGGCGCGGTGGCGGGCATGGCCAACATCCGCGGCACCATTCAGGAGACCGGCAAGCGCATCAAGCGCCTTAGCGAGCGATCCCAGGAGATCAGCGGGATCGTCGACATCATCAACAGCTTCTCGGAGCGCACGCACGTCCTCGCCATCAATGCCGCGATGCAGGCGGCGACGGCCGGCGAGGCCGGACGCGGTTTCGCCGTGGTCGCCCAGGAGGTGCAGCGTCTGGCCGACAGCTCGCGCGGCGCGACTAGCCAGATCGAGACCCTGATCGCCAACATCCAGGTGGAGACCCTGGATAGCATTCAGACGGTGAACGAGGCGACCGAGGCCGTCGGAACCGAATCACGCACGGTCGAGGGCGCGGGCGAGCTGATGCTGGCGACCCAGCGCAACACGACCGATCTGGCCGAGGCGGTACGTCAGATCGACGCGCGCGCCCAGGCGCAGGTGGATGCCAACCGCGCCCTGATGGAGCGCGTCGAGTCCATGCGCGCGAGCTCGGTCGAGACCACCGATCAGCTCGATCATCAGGCGCTGGAGACCAATCGGCTTGTGGATGACTCGGAGCAATTGATCAAGGCGATCGCGCTGTTCCGTCTGCCGACGCCGGCCAAGGCCAACGAGCCCGTTCAGGGCTAGGACCGAGCAACATGAACCCTGGCGCGATGGCCGAGGTCTTTGTCGCGGCGGCGCCCGCGCTGCAAGAGGCCGTGGAACTGGCCGGCGAGTCCTCGGCGTCGAGCGAGGACCGCCTGGCGGCGGCGAATGATTTCGCCGAAATTCTGGCGGATATCTGGTCAAGGCTTGAGCCGCTGGGGCCGCATCTGGCCGAACTGCTGGGGCTGATGGAGATGGCCGTCAGCGGCCTTCCCGATCTGGCCGAGGACAGCGATGGCGAGGCCATGGCGCTGGTTCTGGAACTGCTGGCCCTGCTGGAGGCTCACTTCGAGGCGCCCGACGACGAGGAAGTCATCGAGGCGCTGCTTGATCTGGCGACTTCGGAGTCCTTCGACCCGCCCCTGAGCGACGAGTCCGCGTCCCGATGGCGCGCGCCTGCCGAACCGCGAACCGAGCCAGAGCCCGAAGCCGCCGAACCGCTGGAACGGGTCGCGGCCGAGCGCGGCGGGGTAGAGCCGCCTCGGGGGGCTTCGCTCGCGTCGGCCGTCGCCGCGCATCAGGTGATCGAGGAACCCGACGAGACCGAGCTCGGCGACGCCGCGGCCGAGCTCTATGCGCTTCTGGCCTATGCCGTCGAGGATAGCCGCGAGGAGTTGCTGCGACGCATCCGGGCCATCGCCGGCGCGAGCGATGGCGAGGCTCGCGCCGGTGCCGCGCGCGCCTGTCGCGACATTCTGGCGCGATTCGCCGGAGCGGCGGCCGAGGCGGGCTTCGTGTCCCTGGCGACGCTATGCGCCAGTCTCGGATATCAATTCGCCGCCATGCCCCCGGAGGTCGCCTGGCCGGATTCCATGCTGGAGGATCTGGAGCGTCTGCCGCGGTGTCTGCTGGAGTATCTGGAGGCACCGCTGGTCGCGTCGACGCGGATCGAGCTGGTGGAGACCTTGCTCGATCCACGCTGGCCGAACCCGCTGTCGCCGGTCAACGCCGAAGAGCTGATCCTGGAGCTGTACCGCGATCCGCTGCTGGTGGAGAGCGAGGAGCGTCCGTCGCGCGCGAGAGAGATCGAGCCCGAGGATCTGGATCTGCGCCCGGCCGAGGAGATCGATGCCGCGATCCTCGCCAGCTTCCGCCGCGAGGGACCCGATCTGGCGCTCGGATTGGCGACGGTCCTGCAACGGATTATCGCCGGGGCGGGCGGTGAGGCGGCGTTGCGCGAGGCCCAGCGTTTCGCGCATACGCTCAAAGGCTCGGCCAATGTCTGCGGCGTGCGCGCCATCGCGGTCCTGAGTCATCACCTGGAAGATCTTCTGGAATTCCTGACCGAGCAGGGCGTGGCGCCGAGCGCGGCCCTGGGCGAGACCCTGACGGCGGGGGCCGATGGACTGGCGATCATGTTCGACGTCCTGGAAGGCGTCGAACCCTGGGATCCCGAGGCGCTGCGTCCGATCATGCTGGAGGTGCTGGACTGGGCCAATCGCATCGATCGCGAGGGCCTTGCCGCGCTCGGCGACGAGGCGTCCGCGCCGCGCTCCACGGTGGCCTCCGACTCGGCGGAGGCGGCTCCCGAGGCCGCTCCGGACGAGGACGAAGCCTATATCCAGGTTCCCGCCCGGGTGATCGACGATCTCCTGCGTCAGGTCGGCGAGCTGACGATGACTCTCTCGCAATCCGAGGAGCGGCTGCGGCAGGCACAACGCACCCTGCGCGAGTCCGGCGAGATCGAGCAGCGCAATTTCCTGTATGTGGCGGAGCTGGAAAAACTGGTCGATCTGCGCGGGCTGGGCAGTCAGGGCGTCGGAGGCGGCTCTTCCAGTCCCGAAAGCGTCTTCGACCCGCTGGAACTGGAGCAGTACAACGAGATGTACATCGCCACCCGTCACCTCAACGAGGGCGTGAGCGATGCGCGCGAGCTGGCGCGAACCCTGGGCGAGACGCTCGGCGATCTCGACGAGCTGTCGCGTCAGCAGATCAAGCTGAGCCAGCGGATGCGTCAGTTGACCATGGCGACGCGATTGGTCCCGGTCGCTTCGGTCGTCGCGCGCTTGCAGCGCGTGACGCGCCAGACCTGCCGCGCGACCGGCAAGGAGGTCGAGCTGATCGTTCACGGCGGGGAGACGAGGATCGACGGCGAGGTGATGGACCGGCTGATGCCCGTCCTGCTGCACGTCATTCGCAACGCGATCGATCACGGCATCGAGCTGGGCGACCAGCGGGAGATCGCGGGCAAGCCGCGTCAGGGTCGGCTCGACATCGGGTTCGGACACTTGGGCGACCGGATCCAGCTCGTCATCGGCGACGACGGACGCGGCCTGGACCTGGCGCGGGTCCGCGCCAAGGCGATCGACATCGGGCTGATCGACGCCGACGCCGAGCTGTCGGATCAGGAAGCGGCCCTATTGACGCTTCGGCCCGGCTTCTCCACCCGCGGTCAGGTGACGCAGGTGTCGGGTCGGGGCGTCGGCATGGATGTCGTGGCCAGCACCGTCCGAGCGCTCGGAGGTTCGCTGGCGATTGATTCGGAGCCCGGCAAGGGTTATCGGCTCACGGTGCGACTGCCCGCCTCCTTGCTGACCCTCTACTGTCTGCTCGTCCGCTGCGATGAGCAGTTGCTGGCGATTCCCGCCAACGAAGTGCGGCTGGCGGTGGTCTCGGACGAAGGCGAGATCCAGGAAACCGGGGATGGCTGGACCTTCCGCCACGCCGAAGGCACCTTCGCCCTGAGCCATCTCAACAGTCTCATGGGTGTGCCGGCGCGCGATCCCAGGCAGGGCCGCCAGGTGGTCCTGCTGGTGGATTCCGAGATCGGCGAGCGGGCGATCATGGTCGAGGCGCTGCTCGAAGGCCGCGAGCTGGTGATCATGAAGCTCGGCGCGCTGATCCCGCGCGTGCCGGGATTGATGTCGGCGTCGATCCTGGGCGACGGTCGGGTGGTTCCCATCATCGAGCCGCGCGGCCTGTCGCGCGTCGTCGCGGGCGCCGATAGCTCCGACAGGCTCGCCCAGCAAGCGACCGAGCGCGCGCGGCCTCCGACCGTTCTGGTCGTCGATGACTCGCTCTCCATGCGACGGATCCTGTCCCGGCTCGTCGAGGACAGCGGTTACCGGCCGCTCGCCGCCCGCGATGGCCTGGAGGCGATCCGGATCCTTGCTCGCGACCCGGTGGACGCGCTGCTGGTCGACATGGAGATGCCTCAGATGAACGGTCTGGAGCTGACCGCGCACCTGCGCTCGCAGCCCGCGACCAGCGCCTTGCCGATCGCCATGATCACCTCGCGCTCGACCGAGAAGCATCGGCGCGAGGCGGTGCGGGCCGGGGTCGATGCCTATTTCGTCAAACCCTATCGCGACGAAGAGGTACTGGATTTTCTTCAACAAGCCGTGGAGCCTGCGTCCCAGTGAATGGATGGATGCCTATTGGAATTCTGAGTTGTCTGGCCCTGTCGTTTCCGGCGATCTCTCAAGCGGAGCCGTCGCCGACGACCCAAGGTTATTACTATTATCCCCAGCCATACTATTACGCCCCATACGCGCCCCAGGGGTATCCCGCGCCAGGATATTCGGCCGCGCCTCGGCCGGTCGCGCCGATGCCGTCGGCCCCGATGCCCGCGCCCGCGGCACTCCCGGCCATCTCGGATCGGGGCGAGGATGAGCCTCGGCGGGAGCGCCATCTACTGGCGCGGGTCGTCGAACTCGCGGCTGTCGCGGAAACCTTCAGGGTCGAGCAGGGCCGCCTTGGCGCGGTGCTTGCTGATCATGGGGGGCGAACCCTCTATGCGCCGGTCGCGGAGCGCGCGGATCCCTCGGCCTGCGGCGATGGCTGCCTCGGGGCATGGCGACCCCTCGCGGCGTCCGAGGCGATCAGGCCCGCCGCGCCATTCGGTCGGCTCCAGCGCGCGGACGGAAGCTGGCAGTGGAGTTACGAGGGGCGGCCACTCTACCGCTGGATCGGCGACGAGAATCCCGGCGACGTCACTGGCGACGGAGTCGATGGGGTCTGGTTCGCGGTACTTGTCCGGCCTGGATGACCTGTTCGCACCGAGCGAAGGGACGGGTTGGGCGGTCAGGGTCGCGACTGGATGACACCTGAACCGCCCAACGGCTAGAGACCGGACGGGTGACTGTCCGGATCAGCCCCGCTTACGCCCGGCGACCCGCAGACGCAGCGCGTTCAACCGGATGAAGCCGGTCGCGTCCTTTTGATCGTAGGCCCCGGCGTCTTCCTCGAAAGTCGCGATCGAGGCGTCGAAGAGGCTGTCGGTCTCGGACCGGCGCCCGACCACCATGACGTTGCCCTTGTAGAGCCGCATCCGCACCTCGCCGTTGACGACCTTCTGAGTGTGATCGATGGCGGCTTGCAGCATTTGACGCTCCGGCGTGAACCAGTAGCCGTTGTAGACCAGGCTGGCATAGCGCGGCATCAGCTCGTCCTTGAGATGCGCCGCCTCGCGGTCCAAGGTCAGTGACTCGATGGCGCGATGGGCCTTGAGCAGGATGGTGCCGCCGGGGGTCTCGTAGCAGCCGCGCGACTTCATGCCGACATAGCGGTTCTCGACCAGGTCGGCGCGACCGATGCCGTTGGCCCCGCCGATGCGGTTCAGTTCCGCCAGCAGTTCCGCCGGACTCAGTCGCTTCCCATCGATGGCGACCGGATCGCCCTGCTCGAAGGTTAGCTCGATGGTGGTTGGCTCGTTCGGGGCCTCCTCGGGCGCGACGCTCCAGCGCCACATGTCGGCGCCCGGCTCGACCCAGGGATCCTCCAGGTCATAGCCCTCGTAGGAGATATGCAGCAGGTTGGCGTCCATGGAATAGGGCGACTTGGTCCCGTCGCGCTTCATCTCGACCGCGATACCGTGTTGCTCGGCATAGGCCATCAGCTTCTCGCGCGAGAGCAGATCCCACTCGCGCCAGGGGGCGATGATCTTGATCTCGGGGTTGAGCGCGTAGGCGGTCAGCTCGAAGCGGACCTGATCGTTGCCCTTGCCGGTCGCGCCGTGGGCGATGGCATCCGCGCCGGTCTCGGCGGCGATCTCGATCAGTCGCTTGGCGATCAGCGGACGGGCGATCGAGGTGCCGAGCAGATACTCGCCCTCGTAGATCGTATTGGCGCGGAACATGGGGAAGACGAAGTCATGCACGAACTCCTCGCGCAGATCGTCGATATAGATCTCCTTGACCCCGGCCGCCGTCGCCTTGGCGCGCGCCGGCTCCAACTCCTCGCCCTGGCCGATGTCGGCGGTGAAGGTCACCACCTCGCAGCCGTACTCCTCTTGCAGCCATTTCAGAATGACCGAGGTGTCCAGTCCGCCGGAATAGGCCAGGACCACCTTTTTGATTGCGCCTTGCGCCATCGTCTTGCTCCAGATCAGGGTAAAAAGCCCACGCGGGCCAAACGCTAAGTATAGATCGGGCGTGCCGGAGAGCGGGAGCCGGCCAGAGACGTGAACCAGTGACAATCCCTGTCCGCCACCGGCTAGCGACCAAATTCTTCATCGCATCTTCACCGGGCCTCAACCGGCTGGTCATCGAATTTGGCGACCATTGCCGGAAATTTATCCGTCAGAGGCCGGTCGCCCATGTCCGACATCAGCCGCATGAACCCCTTGAAGTACCGCAGTATCTTCATCTCGGATGTACATCTGGGATTACGCGGCTGCCAGGCCGGATTTGTCCTGGATTTCCTCCGGTCGACCCAGTGCAAGCAACTCTATCTGGTGGGCGACATCATTGATCTTTGGGCGATGAAAAGCGGTCTCTACTGGCCCGAGGCCCACAATCAGGTGGTGCGCGAGATTTTCGGCAAGGCACGGGAGGGAACCGAGGTCATCTATATCCCCGGCAATCATGACGGACTCTTCCGCGATCATCTCGGCGCCTGCTTCGGCGATGTCCAGGTGCGTGACGAAGTCATCCATACGACCGCCGATGGCCGGCGTTTCCTGGTGCTGCACGGGGACAAGTTCGACGGGGTCGTGCAGAACAGCCTCTGGCTCGCCAAGCTCGGATCGCGCGCCTATGACAACCTGCTCGCGCTTAACAGCTCGCTGAGTCGGATCCGGTCGCTGTTCGGCCTCAAGTACTGGTCCCTGGCCGGCTACCTCAAGCACAGGGTCAAGAACGCGGTCAGCTATATCGGCAGCTACGAGAAGGCCGTGGCGATGGAGGCCGAGCGGCGTGCCCTGGACGGCATGATCTGCGGTCATATCCACCAGGCCGAGATGCGCGACATCGATGGTCTGACCTACTGCAACTGCGGCGACTGGGTCGAGAGTTGCACCGCGCTGGTCGAGCACCACGACGGTCGTCTGGAACTGCTGCGCTGGACGGACGCCTACCCGGAGTCCATCCGCGTCCCCGAGACCGTCGTCGCGCTGGCGCGGGCGAGCTAGGGCGCTCGGCCTTTCGCCATCCCCGAGCCGATCAGGCGGAACAGGGAAGCCGCCGCGACCAGTGCCAGCGCCAATCCGATCGCCAGCCAGTTGCCGACCAGCGTAAAGGGTGTGGCTCCCTGGCGTGGCTGGACCTCGGCCGCGATTCCCCCGCTGACGAAGGATGGCAGGGTGGCGATGACCCGGCCCCGGTGATCCACGATGGCGGAGATCCCGGTGTTGGTGGCGCGGATCATGAACCGTCCGTTCTCCAGCGCCCGCATCCGGGCGATTTCCAGATGTTGATGCGGGGCGAGCGAGTCTCCGAACCAGGCGTCGTTGCTGACATTGATCAGATAGGCCGCCTCGGGCAGCGCCTCGACCACCTCGGCGGCGAAGGTATCCTCGTAGCAGATGGAAACGCCTGCCTGGTGTCGACCCACGGCCAGCAGGGGGCGCTCGCTGTCGCCGCGACTGAAGTCCGACATGGGAACCTCGAACAGCCGCACCAGCGGCCCCAGCCAGTCCTTGAAGGGCAGAAACTCGCCGAAGGGCACCAGATGGCGCTTGGCGTAGAAATCCTCCTGGGTGCCGATGCCCAGCAGGCCGTTGTAATAACGCCCGGACTCCAGATCCATCACCGGAATGCCGAGCACGATCTCGGTCCCTTCCTCGCGGGCGAGTTCGGCCAGCGGATCGATCAGCGGCGCGCGGATCTGGTGCAGGAAATCCGGCAGGGCCGTCTCGGGCCAGACGATCAGATCCGAATCCAGGTGCTCCCTGGTCAGCGTCAGATAGGTCTCCGCGATCATCACCCCGGCATCTGGGGTCCACTTGACCTCCTGGGGGATGTTGGCCTGAAGCACGCTGGCCTTGAACGCTGGGCCGGAGGGCTCGGTCCATTCGATTCGCTCCAGCAGGGCGCCGCCGAGCCAGATGGCCGCCAGGCCGATCCCGGTGGCCAGTCTCGCCCGGCCCGACCAACGGACCAATCCCCACAGCAGACCGCCCGAGAGCGCGACCAGCAGGCTCAGGCCATGCACCCCTATCAGTGGCGCGTAGCCGGCCAGGGGTCCGCTGATCTGGGTGTAGCCCAGGTTGAGCCAGGGGAAACCGGTGAAGAGCCAGCCGCGCAGCCATTCCAGCAGCACATAGCCGCCGGGCAGCAGGAGCAGCGGCCCGACCCAGGCGGTGCCCTGGTCCAGACGGCGGATCAGCCAGCCGACGACCCCGTAATAGAGCGCCATCGCGCCGATGAAGATCGCCGTGAGCAGATGCGCCACCCAGGCGTCCATGTTGCCGAACTCGTTCAGACTGATCCGGATCCAGAAGACCCCGAAGCCCAGCAGGCCCACGCCGAACAGCCAGCCGCGCCAGAATCCGGCGCGCGGCGTGGCGCCGATCAAGGACTGGTAGAAGCCCGCGAGTGCGATGACCACGACCGGAAACAACGAGAAGGGCGCGAAGCCGAGGACCGTCAGCCCGCCACAACCGAGCGCGAGCAGCGAAGGCCAGATCGGGCCAAAGCGCGAAGTGAGCAGGGGGAGCATGAGAACCGCCGGGGGCTAGACAGAGGAGAGGCCGCCGTTTCTAGCAGTCGCCACTCCCAGGGTCAAATGAAGAAAGCGCGACCGCGCTCAAATCTCGACCATCTGCACCACGACGAGTCGACCGCCTTCTCCCTTGGCCAAGAGGATCCGCTGACCATCCAGGAGCTGGAGCTGGCCGCCGATCGGCGCCGGGGTTTTGGTCGCCAGGTCCATCAGGTCGGGAAGGCGCTCGTTGACCAGCCACCAGCTCCCGGCATGGAAGACGAAATAGCCGACACGGGCCTTCTCGGTCTCGGCGAGCCGCTCGTTAGGGACGATCAGGCTGTTGGCGTGCCAGGCGAAGAGCGATTGGCCGGTCCAGACCATGAGGCGACGGTTGTCCGGCCGGAACAGCCCCTCCGCCCTGGACGAGTAAAGGTTGAGGACCGGTAGCTGACCGTGGAAGGCGGTCCCGCAGAAGGGACAGCGGGGCTGGGTCGAGTTGTCGAACAGATACCATTTCTGCTCGCAACCCAGGTTCCGGCAGGGCTGAATCAGATCGACCGTCTTGATCAGGGCGGTCTCCCAGTCGTTCGCCGATGGACGCTGGGATGGGTCGCGCAGACCGGTGACGAAGGCCTGCTGGAACAATGGCGACAGATAAGGTCCGGTGAGCGTGAAGGGCAACCGCTCGGTATCCGCCCAGGGCAGTTCGGTCGGCTTGGCGTCCGCGACTCGGATCCGGTTGCCCGGTTCGCTCGGGTGCTCGATGAAGAGCGCCCGCTCGCCCATGGCCAGACGCTCGTCGCGCTGTTCGTCGTCGATGTCATGCACCTGGCCGCCGCGCAGTGGATGCCGGTAGAGCAGGTACATATAGATGAGGACCGCCAGGGCATGCAGGTCCGTCTCGCGTCGCGGCAACTGGCGGGCGGGGTCGTCCTTGGGGAGATGGCTGGTTATGACCACCTCCGGGGCGATGAAATCGGGCGTGCCGACCACGTCGGGCGGATATTTGCCGGGCACCACCAGGCCGTCGACATCGATGACGCAGGCCAGGCCGCGCGACGGATCGACCAGGACGTTCTTATAGGAAAGGTCCGAGTGCGCGAGTCCGGCCATGTGCAGACGACGCACGGCGCGCGCGAGCCGCAGACAGACCTGGAGATGACCGAGCCAGTCGCCAAGCTCGCGCGGATCGACGAAGCGGTTGCGCAGATTGGCGGCGGCGAACCACTTGCCCTCCTTTTCCTTGCCCTTGATGCCGAGCCTGTCGTCGTTCCGCGAACCGTGCTCGAAGAAGAAATGCCCCGGATAGGTCGGCGCCACCAGCCCGAGTCGACCCTGGTGCTCCAGCATCGCCGTCGGCCAGCAGAAGAGGTTGCGCCAGTAGTCGCCGCCGACCTGATCGAAGATGCTCTCCCGGTAGCGACCGGTGATCATCTCCAGACGTTCCCTCGCCCGAGGATCCGGGCGCGTCTTGTAGAAGGCGACGATATAGGAGCGGTCGGGCGAGAAATAGACCTCCTTCATCGCACCCGATCCGATGACCTCATCGACGAACGCGACCGTCCGCCCCTCGAACGTCTGGCATGTGACGACCCTGGCCATCGGGCGCTCCTGGAGTGTTTGTAAAACAGGGTGATCGCGGTCGGTTACTGGCCCCTTTGGGTCGGGACAAGAGCGGTTGCCTGGCCGCTCACCAGAGCAGGGCCAGGGTGCGATCGTCATGATGACCCGGCGAGAAGAACCCGAGCCAATCGATCAGTCGCTGGTCCGGCTCGGACGCATCGAGGCGTGGCGCGATCTCCTCCCAGAGCCGGTCCCAGCGGGCTGGATCCCTCAATCCATTGTCGGTCTCGAAATAGGGATCGGACACCCCGTCGGTCATCAGCAGGACCACCGTCGGATCCGAGTAGCGGCCGATGCCGATGCGTTTGGCGAAGTCCCCGGCGGAGAGCGCGGCCCGGTCCAGAAAGCGTGTCTGTCCGGCGAACTCGCCGCTGTCGGGTGTCCCCATGAGCCGAACCCCACCGCCGGGTTCGTAGGCCGCGATCGCCCCGTCGCCCATCCAAAAGGTCGCGAGAAAGGTCTCGCGACCCGCGCGCCGGACGGCCGCCGCCAGCAGTGTGGTCGCGTAGTCCCGGAACGCGGCGCCCTGGGCCAGGGCCTCCCGCTCGATAGCCTCCACGGCCAACAGGGACGCCTGGCGGAAGAGCTCGCCGAACGCCTCGCCCATGGTCTGCCTGGTGGCCGAGGGATCGGCGTCCCATCGAGCCAGGGCGGCGGCCATGCTGGTCCCGAGATCGCCAGCCAGTCGTGTCCGCAGATGCTCGCCCGCCACCGAGACGGCGAGTCTGGAACCCTCGCGGGACCAGGGCGCGCTGCCGGCGCCGTCGGCGACGAGGATGAGACTCCAGCCGCTGGACGGGTCGGCATGGATGAGGAAGTCGTCATCCCTGAAGCTCCCGGCGTGCTCGTGAGAACGGCCGCGTCGGCTGGCGGCGGCGAGCCTGAACCCCTGTCCCGACAGCCAGCGGCCGTCAGCGTGGGGTTTCCGATAGGGCGCGTCGGCGGGAGGTTCCACGACTTTCCATAGACTCCTGGGGTCTGGATTGACGATCAGCGCGCCGTCACCGGAGTACGGCCCCTTCCCGTCGAGGGTCCAGCGCAGCGCGATCCGGTGCTCGCCGTCCAGGATCGGAGTTCCGCTCAGCTCGCCGCTCGCGGGATCGAAGGTCAGACCAAGCCCGGCGGGAACCCGCGCGTCCAGGATCCGGAAAACCCCGCCGTCGCTCTCCCCGCCGGCGATGCGTTCGACATAAGGGACGCCAACTTTCCCGTTGGGCAGACGGAAGGAGGCCCTGGGTTCCAGCGCTTGGGGCCTGGGTGAGGCGGCGGCGGGAACCTGACCAGGCCGGAGTCCGGCGGGTTGCGTCCGAGGCTGGGACGGGGTCGACTGGCTGTCGCTGGAGCCACCCCGGCTGGGTGGGGGAAGGGGCCTCAGCGGTGTTTCTGGATGGCCTGCCCGCCAGAGTGTCATCAGGGTCGTGGCGAACTGGAAGGCGGCCTCGAACACCTCCTCGCGCTGGACGAACTCCGAGAGCGCTTCGGGCGTCACCCCCGAGGTGTCGAAGAATGGATAGGCCCCGCGCCCAAACAGACCTTGCACCAGGTTCTCGATGTTCGGGGCGAAGACCTCGCGCGCCTGGGGCCTCGGTTTTTCGGGGCTGTCGGACATCGGCTTCACCCTCGCCCGCGACCGACCTCGAACCCGGTATCGTCCGCGGAGGGCGAGGGCGCGAAGACCACCGTGGTCTCGCACCAGGGGCAGGTCGCCTTCCCAGGGCCATTGATGCATAGCAGTTGACCGCAGCCGCATTTCGCGAAGGCCGTGGCGTTGCCGCAGTGCGGGCAGGCCGGCGCGCCGATCAGCTCGGTGGTATTGACCTTGCGGTCGCTCGCGCGCGGGTCCGACCAGGCGAAATAGTCCTCGTCGAGCGCATGGCAGCCCGACAGCCGGTAGAGCGAGACCTGGAACTGGAAGTCGTTGGTGGCGACATCCTGGAGTTCACGGTCGTACTTGATGAGGTAGGGCTTGCGGGTCTTCTGACAGCGACCGACCAGGGTCACGCAGGCTTCGTCGACCGGGGTCGGCGGCGGCTCCTTGACGAGCGTCAGCACACGCTTGTCCAGCAGCGGCCGCGCCTGATTGTAGAGTCCCTCGCCCAGGCTTCGGCTCTGGGCGACCAGCGAGGCGCTGACCCAATTGACGAAGGTCCGGAAGTCACCCTCCCGCGTCTCCTCGAAGAGAATCACCTGTTCGGTCAGACGCTTGAGTCGGGAAAAATCCGCGCCCTGGCCGATGCCCACGGCGATCAGGTTGGCGCGACTGGCGTAGCGCGCGTTCCAGCGCTCGATCGCCGGTCCCGGATCGTCGGTCGGGTGTCCGTCGGTGAAGAGATAGACGATCGGCTTCCAGTCGCCCTTGCGTTCGGCGGTGGTCCGGACGACCGAGCGGTCAAGCTCGCCCATCAGGGTGTCGAGCGCGGCGCCGAGACTGGTGCCGCCGCCCAGCGGGAGCTTCGGCGGATAGAAGGAGGCGATCTCCAGCAGCGGGACGATGGTCCGCGCGATCCCGGCGAAAGCGATGACGGAAAGATGAACCGTCTCCAGCGCATGCGGATCGCCGCGCAGCGCGCGCACGACGGCCTGCAAGCCATCCTCCATCTTCTTGAGATTGTCTCCGGCCATCGACTCCGAGCAGTCCAGGACGAAGAACACGGGAAGCCTGCGCATGGATGTACTCCTGCCAAGGTGGATCGTCTTGAATCAAGGTAACAGTTGGATCTCGGGCGGGGGTGGCGGCAGCGAGACCTGATCCGCGAGGCCGGCGCTGCTCGACCCGACCGCGACGCTCGCGGATACCCACTTGAAGAAGCCCGAGAAGGCCGCCGCGTCCAGGGTGTCGAGCGTGACGACCCGGTCGGTGAGTTCGCGCAGATAGTCCTGGCGGGCCTTGGGTCCGGCGGCGCAGGCGACGATCGAGCCGAAATCGCGCCGCTTGACCTCCGGAATCGCCTGGCGGAAAGCGTGCAGGTCGGAGGGGCTTCCATCGGTCATGAGGAACAGCAGCGGACGCCAGTCGCCCTTGGCCTCGGGCGTGTTCCGGCGCAGATCGCGATCGACGCACTGGAGCAGCAACTCCAGCGCCGCGCCCAGGAAGGTCGCGCCGGAATCCGGCGCCTGGATCTCGCCGATGTTCACGCCGTCCAATGGGGTCAGCGGTAGATACTCACGCGGCTCGATATCGAAGGTGATGATGGAAAGATGGACGCTTTCCAGGGCATAGGGATCCTGCCGCAGCGCGCTGAACATCGCCCGCAGACCGACGTTGACGGAGTGGATGGGCTCTCCGCGCATGGAGCCGGAGGTGTCGAGCAGGATGTAGACGGGGAGTCTTCTGATGGGCATTTCGTCGCGCTCGGATTTCGTGGACGATGGGGGTGTTGACCGATGGCGAGGCCACTGATCCGCATCCTATTGGAAGCGCCCCTTGCCTTCAAATCCTCGCGACCAGGAGGCTGGAGGTTGCCCGGCCTCCGCTGGCCCGATCCATTACACCCTCGACGCCCCGTGATCGCGCCCCGTGAGCGCCACTAAAATCGGTTAAAGTGCGCCTTGGAGAAACGTACCTAAACCACTCGAATAGGGTAGTCGATGAAAGCCTTTCGTTATTCCATCCTGGTCACCATCGCGTGCGTGATCGCCGCCTATTATTGGGGACTTCAGACGCCGGCGGGGGGCATGGCCGCCGTGTTCCTGGTCATCATCCTCGGTGTCATGGAGGTCAGTCTGTCGTTCGACAATGCCGTGGTGAACGCCTCCGTACTCAAGGAGATGGACGCCAAATGGCAGCAGATCTTCCTGACCGTCGGTATCCTGATCGCCGTCTTCGGCATGCGCCTGGTCTTTCCCATCGTGATCGTGGCCATCGCCTCCGGGCAGGGCATGGGAGAGGTCGCCTCCATGGCGCTGCAACAACCGGAGCAATACGCCAAGTACCTGGAGGAGAGCCATATCGGCATCTCGGCCTTCGGCGGGATGTTCCTCCTGCTGGTGTTCCTCTATTTCATGCTGAACTCAGAGAAGGAATTGCACTGGCTCGGCGCCATTGAGGAACGCCTGTCGCGGCTTGGCAAGCTCGATGCCATCGAGGTCATGGTGGCGCTGGTCGTGCTCTTTCTCCTCCAGGCGTTCCTACCGCTTGAACCGGCCGAGCGTCTGTCGCTTCTGGTGGCGGGTGTCGGCGGTGTGATCCTCTATGTCGCCGTGAGCAGCCTTGACAGCCTCTTCGAGAACGAAGAGGAAGGCGAGGCCATGGTGGAAACCGCCAAGCGCTCGGGCATCGCGGGCTTTCTCTACCTGGAGGTGCTGGATGCCTCCTTCTCCTTCGATGGCGTGATCGGGGCCTTCGCCATTACCCGCGACGTGGTCATCATCATGCTGGGTCTGGCCATCGGCGCCATGTTCGTGCGCTCGCTGACCGTCTATCTGGTCAACAAGGGCACCCTGGACGAGTACGTCTTCCTGGAGCACGGCGCGCATTGGGCGATCGGCGCCCTGGCGGGCATCATGCTGGCGAGCATCGTGTTCCATATCCCCGAGGTCATCACCGGCCTGATCGGCGTCGCCTTCATCGTCTTCGCTCTGATTTCCTCGGTGCGTTACAAACGAAAGCATGCGGATGGCGTGGGGGAAGGCGTATGACCGCGTCTCGAGATTGAGCGCCACGCTTGCAACGAACCGTGCCGGCAACCCATGCCGGCACAATCCTTCAGGGCCGCCGTGCGTAAGCTCGGTCGAACAGGGCTTCCAGTTCGGGGTGAGTCCCGCGTAACCGCGAGATCACCTCGGCGGCCCAATCGAAATACTCCCGACGTCGGCGCAAGTCCCAGCTATGCGGCGGACTGTCCGCCATGTCGCGCAGATTGCAGATCTTGTCGGCGAGCTTCACCAGCCGCGCCCGCTCGCTCGCGCCCCCGGCGCGCTGGATCTGCAAACGCTTGCGCTCCTCCTTGGGCAGACGCTTGTCGTCCGTGACCTCCATCACCAGATCACGAATCTCGGGGCCGAAACGCTCGGCCAGTTCCTCGGGCGTGGTCTCGGTATCCTCCACCGTGTCATGGAGCAGGGCCGCGCAGAGCACGAGCGGATCCCGCACGTCCCCCTCCAGCGAGAGCACCCGCATCAGCGCGATGGGGTGGTTGATATAGGGCGATGCCTCCTGGTCCTTGCGCCGCTGATCCCGATGCTTGTGGGCCGCGAAACCCAGGGCGTCCACGACTCGCGAAAAATCCGCTTGATCCATCGTTCCTCCGTTCTATCGCATCTTTGATCGACTCGCCGCTCGCGCCGATTCTCCAGCCTCCAGTTGGGATCGATCGTTGAATGGAACAACGCCCGACCCGCCGTGCCGGAATCGGCGGCGGTGAGCACGAAAACCAACGGGCTCGACACTTGTCGAACCCGTCATCCCGTTCGGCCAGACGGCTGGATGCCTGGCCGAACCATCAACCCAGAGGCCCCGACGCATGAGCAAACTCGCGCAACTCAAGAGCATGACCACCGTGGTCGCGGATACCGGCGATTTCGCGTCGATTCTCGACTACCAGCCCCAGGACGCCACGACCAATCCCTCGCTTCTCTACAAGGCCGCCCAGATGCCGCCCTATCGCGAACTGGTCGAGGACGCGGTGCTCTTCGGCATGAACCGGGGCGGCGAAGACAGCCTGGCGCGGGCGCGCTGGACCATGGACAAACTGGCCGTCAACTTCGGCGTCGAGATCCTCAAGATCGTCCCAGGGCGGGTCTCCACCGAGATCGACGCGCGTCTCTCCTTCGACAGCGACGCCACCCTGCGTCGCGCCGAGGAGTTGGTAAAGCTTTACCAGGAGGCCGGGATCGATCCGACGGAACGGGTGCTGTTCAAGATCGCCTCGACCTGGGAGGGCATTCGCGCGGCGCAGGCGCTGGAGCGCCGGGGCATTCATTGCAATCTGACCCTGCTGTTCGGCTTCGCCCAGGCCGTCGCCTGCGCCGACGCGGGCGTGACCCTCATCTCGCCCTTCGTCGGCCGTATTCTCGACTGGTACAAGAAGGCCGAGAACGTCGCGGGTTATCCCTCCGACGAGGATCCGGGCGTTCGATCCGTCACGCGCATCTACAACTACTACAAACGCCATGATTACCAGACGGTCGTCATGGGCGCGAGTTTCCGCACTCTGGAAGAGATCCTGGAACTGGCCGGCTGCGACTATCTCACCATCGCGCCCGCCCTGCTCGGCGAACTCGCCTCCGCCGAGGGCGATCTGCCGAGGAAACTCGACCCGGAAAAGGCGCTCGCCATGGATATCCCCAGGGTCTCCCTCGACGAGGCCAGTTTCCGCTGGGATCTCAACGAAGAGGCCATGGCCACCGAGAAACTCGCCGAGGGCATCCGTCTCTTCGCCGCGGATACCCGCAAGCTGGAGCAATTCGCCCACGAGGTTTGCCAGCATTCCTAGGCGATCCGCGCCGCCATGACTCTTCGCGGGAGGGTGGCGGCGACAGGCAAGATCCTTTTCCCCCGACCCGATTGGCCACCTTCGTCGGCCAGGCCGGATCCCTCGCCTGAAAAATAGCCGGCCCGGCCGTTCGGCACGCTCGGCAAACCACGTTCGCACAGGATCGTCTCCACCCCGGAAGGCGTCGATGGGACGTGCCGTTCGAGCGAATCCCCCTGAGGCACGAGGCCTTTCATTGACAGCTCACCCGCGGCAAGAACAAGATCGCGCCGCTCGCCACCCGGTCGTCGATGCGACGTCCATGGCGGTTGAGCGGGTGGGCCTTGGGAATATGGACGGGCAACAGGGGTTGCCGCCATGCCCAGGGACAGGGCAGCGATTCATTCCCTGTCTCATCCACCACGGAATCCCGGCGGTCTTCACGCGCATGAATCAATGGGTCGCGCCCGATCAAGACTTACATGACTCAACCAGATCGCAACCTGATCGTTCCGTACTCGGAAGCCCCGACAGGAGCGCGTCTCGGCGACACGGCATGGAAACCGTCGACAACATAAGATGCAGTTTAAGAGGTTGATCGATTGAACTCCCAACCCAGCTTGATACCCGCCGCCCAGGGAATGCCCGCGTTTCGACGCCTGCGTTGGCCCCAGGTCATCGCCCTGATCCTGATCAGCACGCTGGTCCCGCTCACGGCCAATGCCGCGCCGGCGGTCCATGAGATCGCGCTCTTGGGTGTGCCGATCGAATTCATCCTCTTCGCGCTCACCCTGCTCGGGGTCGCCTTCTTTCACAATCACACCCTTCCCGTGGCCCTGACCGGTCTTGGCGCGATCACGCTGTACAAACTCACCTTCACGGGTTTTCACGCCGGCATGGGGTTGGCCGGTCTGGCGGGACACCTGGGGCATGAATGGGTCATTCTGACCAACCTGCTTGGTCTGCTGCTCGGCTTCGCGCTCCTGGCGCGACATTTCGAGGATAGCGGGATGCCCCAGATCCTGCCCCGTTACCTGCCGGGCGGCTGGTTCGGCGGGCTGGCGCTCCTGGCCGCGATTTTTGTGCTGTCGAGCTTCCTCGACAACATCGCCGCCGCCCTGATCGGCGGTACGATCGCCTTTACCGTCTTCCAGCGTCGGGTGCATATCGGCTATCTCGCGGCGATCGTCGCCGCCTCCAACGCCGGCGGCTCCGGCAGCGTGGTCGGCGATACCACGACCACCATGATGTGGATTTCCGGCGTCGCGCCCTCGGAGGTGTTCCACGCCTATGTCGCCGCTGGCGTGGCCCTGGTGGTGTTCGGCATCCCGGCCGCGCTCCAACAGCATCGCTTCTCGCCGATGGTGCGCGATGTCCCGGCGGGAAGCCAGATCGACTGGACACGGCTTGGTATCGTCGCCTGGATTCTCATCGCCGCCGTCGGTACCAACATTGTCGTGAACTCCAGTTTCAAGGATCTGGGGAACACCTTTCCGGTTCTCGGCGTCGCGGTCTGGGTTGCCCTGCTGCTGGCCACCGCGTTGCGCAAGCCCGAGTGGAGCCTGCTGCCGGAGGCCTTCAAGGGCAGTCTCTTCCTGCTGACCCTGGTGGTCTGCGCCTCGATGATGCCCGTGGAGAAACTGCCCGAGGCCTCCTGGTACTCCGCCTTCACCTTGGGGTTCGTCTCGGCCGTGTTCGACAATATCCCGCTCACCGCGCTCGCGATCGAGCAGGGCGGCTTCGATTGGGGAATGCTGGCCTATGCGGTTGGCTTCGGAGGCTCCATGATCTGGTTTGGCAGCTCCGCCGGCGTGGCGCTCTCGAATCTTTACCCGCAAGCCAAATCGGTTGGTTCCTGGCTGCGTCACGGCTGGCATGTGGCCGTCGCCTATGTGATCGGTTTCGCCGCGCTCTTCCTCACCCTCGGCTGGCAACCGCATGCGGCCCATGACGCGGAAGCACCGGCGGCGAATGTCTCGCGGGCGGCGCAACCGATCGCCACGCAGGGTCAAGCATCCACCATCCAATTCGCCGCCCAGCCAGGGGCGGCACGGGAGGTCACTCAATGATCAAGTTTCTGATGCCGGTCGATGGTTCGAAGTCCTCGGAGAACGCGGTCCGCTATCTGATACGCCTGGCTCGCTGCAAGGAGCCGGCCGAGATCCATCTGATCAATGTGCGTCGACCGGTCGATGCCTGGGAGGTCCGACGTTTTCTGACCGAGGAAGAGATCGCGCATACCCAGCAGGCCGAGGGCGAGACCGAGATGGCGGCGGCGCGCGCCTTGCTCGACGAAGCGGGCTTCCCGTACCGGGCCGAGGTGCTCATCGGGCCGGTCGCGCAAACCATCGCGAATTACGCCAATGAGCAGGGCTGCGACGCCATCGTCATGGGCAGTCATGGTCGGGGGGAACTCGCGAGCCTGCTGATGGGGTCGGTGGCGACCCAGGTCATTCATCTGGTGAAAATACCGGTCACGCTGGTCCGCTAGACCGGTCCGGAATCGGGTTGTCCCAATCAGCGATAGGGCTCATGCCAGCGGCGGCGGTCGCTGGCGTGTCATGTCCCGCATCACGGCGGCCAGTCGCCTGAGCCGCCGTGATGCGGGGCTTGAGTTTGAGCAGGCGGGATCCGGCTGGGCTAATCAGGTTCCAGGATATCCGTTATCCGCCAACTCGCGCCTTGAAGTCTCATGACCACGCGCGTCGCGCTCTCGGGCGGTCCAAGCCGAACGAGGAAGCGGTTCCAGGACTCGAAGAAGGCGTAATCGATTCCAGCCATGAAGTAAGCCGGGCGCTCCTCGGTCGAGCGGGAGGCGGCCTCGCGCAGTTGGTGGCGCACCCAGTCCAGGGTGATGGTCTGCTCCAGGGCGGCCTCGCCGAATGGCCGCAGGCTTTCGGCGAGCCAGGCGATGACACGTTCGCCCTCGCGGTTGCTCTCGGGAACCATCTCCTTGAGCGCGCCGCCAATGCGTTCCTTGTAGTTGGCCTGGATCGCCGGAAGATCGACGAATGGCGCGATCGCCCGCGCCTCGTCCGCGCCGAGCGCGCTATCCAGCCGATAGACGCCGTAATAGGGCCAAACAGCGTAGCCGATGACCAGGAAGGCCAGTAGAAAGGCGAACAGGCGAGTCATGAGTGAGTTCTCCTTGGGATGATGGCCGTGCAGTATCGCGGATGAGACCGGGACATTCGAGCACGCGGCGGCGAGCGAGGCCGCGTCTATAATCCCAGCCCTATATCCATCGCAGCGAGGAATGCCCGTGGACGATCTGACTCAAACCCTGGCCTTGGCCCTGGGGGCTGGATGGGCCAGCGGCATCAATCTCTATGCCGCGGTCCTGATGTTGGGTCTGCTCGGGACGAGCGGCCATCTGGATCTGCCGCCTGGGCTTGAGATCCTGACGGACCCGCTGGTGCTGCTCGCGGCGGGCGCGATGTACATGGTCGAGTTCGTGGCCGACAAGATTCCGGGCGTCGACACCGCCTGGGATTCGCTGCATACCTTCGTGCGCATCCCGGCCGGCGCCATGCTGGCCGCCGGCGCGATCGGCGATCTCGGACCGGGCGCGGATCTCGCGGCGGCCCTCCTGGGCGGCGGGCTCGCCGCCGCCTCGCATGCCGCCAAGTCGGGCACGCGCGTGCTGATCAACACCTCGCCCGAGCCCTTCACCAACTGGGCCGCCTCCGTCACCGAGGACGTCGGCGTGGTGGCGGGTCTGTTCATCGCGATCAATCATCCAGCCGTATTCCTGGGGCTGCTCGCCCTCTTCCTGCTGATGCTGGTCTGGCTGCTGCCGAAGGTGTGGCGTGGGATCAAGCGGGTATTTCGATTCGTCGCGCGCTTGTTCGGCGGCGGACGGGACGAACCGCGCGACCCCGAGAGACCGCGGGGGGAACCTTAGGGCGTATCATCAACTGTCTTCGTACTGGGATCGTCCGCCCGGCCACGGTTTCAAGGCTCGGAGCGACGCGCGCGACGTGGACGTCGCCCGACATCCTTGTAGGGGCGAATTCATTCGCCCCGACAACCCGGCATCCGGCTCCAGGGGTGGAGGGATCCTTGGTCTCCGCGCTCATCCCTCACAACGAGTCGGTCTTCCAGAAGGCCGCGCGGCACGTCCTTGATCTGACCGATGATCAACTCGCGGCATTGATCCAGAACGGGCAATTTTTAGAGGTGGATGATCATGGCTAAGCAATACCGCGGCGACGCGCTGGCTTCGATCCATGAAACCATGGAAGCCCTCCACGCGGCGGACGCCATCGGCAAGCAAACCATGCGTGAGTTCGACGACGCCTGTTTGACGCCGGTCGCCCCCCTCTCGCCCGAGGCTATCCGCGCCCTACGCGAGCGAGAGCATCTCTCGCAGCCTGTTTTTGCCCGCTACATCAACGTGAGCAAGAACCTCGTCTCGGACTGGGAGCGAGGCGTTAAGCGCCCCGGTGGCCCGGCGCTGCGACTCCTGACCATCATCGAGAAGAAAGGGATTCAAGCCATCGCATGAGCGCCCGCAGGCTCAACCACATGCCTGTCCTGGCCGACCGTCCCAAACTCAAGAACGACCCGCGCCGGCCCAGCCTGGAGGAAATCGGCTACCGCAGCACTCCAGTTAATCCCGCGAAATCCTGCCGATCCTGTCCATGGTCGGGCCGATCACTGGTACAAGGTTTCCTGGACATCGCCTTAAGAACAGGAGCCGATCATGTCGAGCCCGACCCTATCCCTGGTCGTGACCCTGCTGACCGTCATGGCCTTGGGTCACCCCTTGGCCGGACCCGTCGAAACGCCGAGCTTCGAACTCACCGTCCTGCACATCAACGACCACCATTCGCATCTCGACTCCAATCGCGGTCTCAGGCTGAGATTCGGGGGCGACGGGGCGGCCGCCACGGATGTCGAGACGGGCGGTTTCGCCCGTGTCGTGACCAAGGTGAGGGAACTGCGATCGCGGCACCCGAATGTATTGACCCTGCACGCGGGCGATGCGATGACCGGCAGCGTCTATTTCTCCCTGTTCAGGGGCGAGGCCGACGCGGCGGCGATGAACCAGGTGTGCTTCGATGCCCTGGCCTTGGGCAATCACGAATTCGATAACGGCGACGCGGGTCTCGCGCGATTCATCGGCTATCTGAACCGCGACCCCGAGCGTTGCCGGACCCCGGTGCTGGCGGCCAACGTGGTCCCCGCGCTGGGGACGCCGCTGTATCCGGAGGCGACGGCGGCCTTGATCCAGCCATACGTCATCAAGGAGGTTGGCGGTCAGCGGATCGCCATTCTTGGCCTCGATATCGCGAGCAAGACCAGGAATTCATCGAGCCCGCTCGCCTCGACCCAATTCCTGGACGAGCGCGAGAGCGCGCAGCGTCATATCGACGCGCTCACCGCCGTGGGGATCGACAAGATCATCCTGCTGACGCACTACCAGTACCTCAACGATCTGGATCTGGCGCGCAAGCTGCGCGGCGTCGACGCCATCCTGGGGGGCGATTCGCACACCCTGCTCGGCGAGTCCTTCGCCCATTGGGGGCTGAATCCCAGCGGTCCTTATCCGACGCTGGCCTCGGACCTGGATGGCCATCCGGTCTGCGTCGCTCAGGCTTGGCAATACACGGATCTGGTCGGCGAGCTGCGCCTGGGCTTCGACAGCCAGGGTCGGGTGATTCAATGCGCGGGGACACCCCATCTGCTGCTGGGGGACAGCTTCGAGCGCGATGGCCGGCCGCTGGAGGGCGCCGACCGGCAAGCGGTGCTCGGTCGGATCGACTCGGCCCCGGAGCTTGGGATCGTCGAGCCGGACGCGGCGACCACCGCCGTCATCGATCTCTATTCCAGGGACGTGGAGCGGCTCAAGACGACCCTGGTGGGCGTGGCGAGCGAGAATCTCTGCCTGGAGCGGGTTCCCGGTCAGGGACTCAGCGCCATCTGCGACGCGCGGGCGACCCAGGCCAATGGCGGCGACATCCAGCAACTGGTCAGCGCCGCCTATCTGGCGCGCGGCTTCGAGTCGGACGTGGCGATCCAGAACGCCGGCGGCGTTCGGATCGACCTCCCGGCCGGCGCCATCAGCATCGATGACGTCCATCGACTCCTGCCCTTCTCCAACACCCTGGTCAATCTCCGGATGACGGGCGCCGAGATCAGGCAGGCGCTGGAGACGGCGGTCTCCAGTTTCATGGACCGGACCGACGGTTCCACCGGTGCCTATCCCTATGCCGCCAATCTGCGCTGGGAACTGGATCTGAGCCAACCCAAGGGGCGTCGGTTCTCGAACATCGAGATCCGGCGCAAAGGCGGGATCCAATGGACCTCATTGGAGGACGCGGACCAGGTAACGGTCGTGACCAACAGCTTCCTCGCGCGCGGCGGCGATGGGTTCTCGACCTTCAAGGCGGTGAGCGACTCCGGCCGCGCGGTGGATACCTTCATCGACTATGCCCAGGGCTTCATCGATTATCTGCAGCAGGATCTTGGCGGCGCGCGGCCCGGCGATCCCATCCTCGCCAACCCACCCGAGGTCCGCCCGCTCGCCTGCTCGGAGTACAGCACACGGCGTTTCGTGAATGCCGGAGGAAAAGTCCAGCGACCCGACCCCGAAGTTCCGAGGGCCTGCGAGTCGACTGGGGGGAGTCCGACGGGGCGATAAGCGATTGGATGCTGGCCCGGCAACGCCTGTCTCGCGTTGCCGGAGCCAGGGCTCAGTTCCCGACTAGGGCGAGCAGCACGCCCGCCGCGACCGCCGAGCCGATCACGCCCGCCACGTTCGGCCCCATGGCGTGCATCAGCAGGAAGTTGTGCGGGTTCTCCTCCAGTCCGACCTTGTTGGCCACTCGCGCGGCCATGGGCACGGCCGAGACGCCGGCGGCGCCGATCAGTGGATTCACCTTGCCGCCGGTGGCATAGCACATGATCTTGCCCATGATGACCCCGGCGGCCGTGCCCATGCAGAAGGCCAGAGCCCCAAGCACCAGAATCCCCAAGGTCTCCGTCTGGAGGAACTGGTCCGCCGAGAGCTTCGACCCGACCGCCAGACCCAGCATGATGGTCACGACATTGATGATCTCGTTCTGCGCGGCCCGGCTCAGCCGCTCCACGACACCGGCCTCGCGCAGCAGGTTACCGAAGGTCAGCATGCCGATCAGGGGCGCGGCGGACGGCAGCAGTAGCGCGCAGAGAATGAGCACGACGAAGGGGAAGAGAATGCGCTCCAGCCGCGAGACCGGACGCATCTGCTCCATCACCACCGCGCGCTCCTTCTTGGTGGTCAGGGCGCGCATGATCGGCGGCTGGATGATCGGGACCAGCGCCATGTAGGAGTAGGCCGCGACCGCGATCGCTCCCAGCAGTTCGGGCGCCAGGCGGGAGGCCAGAAAGATGGCGGTCGGCCCGTCCGCCCCGCCGATGATGGCGATGGACGACGCCTCCGCCATGGTGAAATCGAAGCCAGGCAGATAGTTGAGCGCGACCGCGCCGATCAGGGTTCCGAAGATACCGAACTGCGCGGCGGCGCCGAGCAGCAGCGTCGAGGGCCGGGCGATCAGGGCGCTGAAGTCCGTGAGCGCTCCGACCCCCATGAAGATCAGCAGCGGGAAGATCCCGGTCTCGATACCGGCGTGGTAGATCATGCCGATCATGCCATCCGGTCCGCCGATGCCCGCGACCGGGATATTGCACAGCAGCGCGCCGAACCCGATCGGCACCAGCAGCAGGGGCTCGAATTTCTTCACCAGGGCCAGATAGACGAGCAGGCAGCCGACCGCCATCATCAGAACCTGGCCCCACTCCATATTGGCGATCCCCATGGATAGCCAGAGCTTGTCGATTTCTTCCATGGTGTTAGCCCAGGGTCAGCAGTGGGGCGCCGAGCGCGATGGGGTCGCCCTCCTTCACGCGGATCTCCGTGATACGGCCAGCCCAGGGCGCGCGGATTTCGGTTTCCATCTTCATCGCCTCCAAAATCACAATGACATCACCAGAGGCGACATCCTGACCCAGGCCCACGGTCACCTTGACGATGGTGCCCGCCAGCGGTGAGTCGACGCTCCGCGCCTGAACCGAGGTCGTCACGGGAGCCGCGGCCTGGGTTGCCGGAGCGACGGATTCGACCGTGCCCTGTGGCGAGACGCTGACATCGTAGGACCGGCCATTGACATCGATCCGATAGCGCTCGGGACCACACGGCGCGACAGGCGCGAGCGGGGCCGGCGCGACGGGCTTCTCCTGAATCTCCCAGGGGCGAGGCTCGAAGGCCGAGGGGTTGTCCCGGTTTTCCAGGAATTTCAGACCGACCTGCGGGAACATGGCGTAGATGAGTACGTCATCGGTCACCTGGTCGCTCAGTTTCAAACCGCGCTCGCTGGCGATGCCTTCCAGTTCCTCGGTCAGGCGATCCAACTCGGGCGTCAGATCATCCGCCGGACGGCAGGTAATGAGATCCTCTCCGGGCTGGAGCACGCGCGCTTGGAGTTCGGCATTGACGGGAGCGGGCGTGGCGCCATAGGCACCCTTGAGCACGCCGGCGGTCTCGCTGGTGATGCTCTTGTAGCGCTCGCCCATCATCACGTTGAGCACCGCCTGACTGCCGACGATCTGCGAGGTCGGGGTCACCAGGGGTAGGAAGCCCAGTTCCTCGCGTACCCTGGGGATCTCGGCCAGCACCTCGTCCATCCGATTCTCGGCGCCCTGCTCGCGCAGTTGGTTCTCCATGTTGGTCAGCATGCCGCCGGGAACCTGGGCGACCAGGATGCGCGAATCCACGCCCTTGAGTGAACCCTCGAAGCGCGCGTATTTCTTGCGGACCTCGCGGAAATAGGCCGCGATCTCCTCAAGGAGCAACAGATCCAGCCCGGTATCGCGATCGGTGTCCTGGAAGATGGCGACCACCGATTCGGTCGGCGAATGCCCGTAGGTCATGCTCATCGAGGAGATAGAGGTATCGACCATGTCGATCCCCGCCTCGGTGGCCTTCAGGATGGACGCCGTGCTCAGTCCGGTGGTCGCGTGACATTGCATGCCAATCGGGATGGAGCAGGACGCCTTCAGCCGGGTGACCAGTTCCTCCGCGACATAGGGACGCAGCAGCCCCGCCATGTCCTTGATGCAGATGGAGTGACAGCCCATGTCCTCCAGTCGACGGCCCAGGTCCACCCAGTAATCGACGTTGTGCACCGGGCTCACGGTGTAGGACAGGGTGCCCTGGGCGTGGGCGTCGGTGGCGAGCGCGGCATGGACCGACTGCTCCAGATTGCGCAGATCGTTCAGCGCGTCGAAGATGCGGAAGACGCCAATCCCGTTGAGCGCCGCGCGCTCCACGAACTTCTCGACCAGATCGTCGGCGTAATGGCGATAGCCGAGCAGGTTCTGCCCACGCAGCAACATCTGCTGGGGCGTTCTCGGCATCGCGGCCTTGAGCAGACGCAGACGCTCCCAGGGATCCTCGCCCAGATACCGGATGCAGGCGTCGAAGGTCGCGCCGCCCCAGGACTCCATGGACCAGTAGCCGACCTGATCCAGTTTGGAGGCGATGGGCAGCATGTCCTCGATGCGCATGCGTGTCGCCAACAGGGACTGATGGGCGTCGCGCAGGACAACTTCGGTGATACCGAGTGGGGTCTTCGTATTCATGGGAGATTTCCGCGTGTTCGCGCCGATCCGACGTCAGGGACGCCTGGACCGGGCCTGGTCAAATGGGATGCTCGGATCCTTGGCGGGCTGTTGGGCGCTCGGCCTCAACGAGGGTGGCGATAACGCGCGATCGCCGCCGAGATGACGGCGATCAGATCTTCCGAATCGCCGCTGCCGATGGATCTGTGGGCCAAGGGAGCCGGCGGCGGTTCGTCTGGCGCGAGGCGCAACGCCACCCTGGACATCAACCGCAGGATGCCGACCAGCAGCAGCAGGAAACCATAGACGATGCCCATGCCGATCACCATCAGCCACAGGCTCTCGAATAACAAGGAGCTGTCGTTCATTCTCTAGTGTTCCACCCTATCGCGCGGCTTGGACGCGCCAGCTTTCCCACGGCATCCCTGATCGGGAGTGATTAGGCTCCGACGGCCTCCTTTCCGAGAGACGCTTACCTTGGTGCCAGCCGCGCGGGCCTCGCGATTCCAATCGGGTCGCGACCAGTTGCCAGCGGATTGACGGTGCCGCGACCAACGGTCTCGTCAGTGATGATCGAGCGACCATCCTCTCGGGGTGCATGGCCCGCACCCGAGACAAGGCAATGGCGCGAGCGTAACCGCGAAGACGTGGATCGGCAAGATTTCGCGACTCCGGGCTTTCTGGTTGGTATTCGCGTCGGTCGTGCGCCAATTCTACGGGTCGACTCGGAGCTCGTGAAAAACCCGCGTGGATGGGCCAAGCCGATCCTCATGGGCCGTCCCGACCCTGACGCAGGGTCGGATTCAACTCCACCGTCCGCTGTCCGTCGCCGATCCAGACCTGGCCGCCGTCGATGGTGCACTGGAGATCCATGGAACGCTCGACCAGTTCGGTCAGGGCCTGGAGTTCGGCGCTGGCCACGTCCAGCACACGGAGGTTGCGCAGACGTCGCAACCCGTCTTCGACCCGCTCCCACCAGAGGTCCGCCGCGCGGCCCGCGTAGGTGATCACGATGACCTCGCGGGCGCGCCCGCTGGCCTGGCGCAGACGTCGCTCGTCCGGCTGACCCACCTCGATCCAGCGTTCGATCTCGCCGGTCAGGCTGTGTTGCCACAGATCCGGTTCCTCGTCGGTGGAGAGCCCCTTGGTGAAGCCGAGCCGAGGGTCGGCATAAAGACAGAAGGCGAGCAGCCGGACCATCATCCGCGCGTCGGTCTCCGAGGGATGACGGGCCAGGGTCAGCGCATGGCTCTCGTAGTAGTGTCGATCCAGATCGCTGATCGTGACTTGAGCCTTGAACAGGGTCGCTTTGAGGGCCATGGGTCTATCCTGAAGTCGGTGGAGTTGCTCGGAAGGCGGGGGCTCATCGAAATCTCCAGATTGAAACCTCCCCCTTCAGGGGGATAATGCCGCACGGGAGAGGCGTAACCTCTTCCGTGGCGTATCGCCCGGCTTGGCCGGGCGTGGATTGAAACGAAGCCTCTCCCCGTAGGGAGATCATGCCGCGCGGGAGAGGCCTAACCGCTTCCGCACGGTTTCTCGTGGCCAAGCCAGGCGCGGATTGAAACATGTTCCGCACGGTTTCTCGTGGCCAAGCCAGGCGCGGATTGAAACATGTCCGAATCCACTCTCACCCGACGCGATCGCTATCGCGGTGCCCTGATCGGCCTGGCCGTGGGCGATGCCCTGGGCACGACGCTCGAATTCACCCGGCCCGGATCCTTCCAGCCCATCGACGACATGGTCGGCGGCGGACCCTTCCGGCTCGCGCCCGGCCAGTGGACCGACGATACCGCCATGGCCCTCTGTCTGGCCGAGAGCCTGATCGAGCGCGCCGGCTTCGACCCCGAGGACCAGATGCGCCGCTATCTGCGCTGGCGCGACGAGGGCTATTGGAGCAGCACCGGGCGCTGTTTCGACATCGGCAACACCATCGCCGCCGCGCTCGCCCGCTTCGAGAGCGGCGCCGATCCCTATGCCGGATCCACGGATCCGCACAGCGCCGGCAATGGCTCGTTGATGCGCTTGGCCCCCGTACCGCTGGCCTTCGCGACGGATCCGGTGGGCGCGGTGCGGTGCGCCGGCGGCATGTCGCGGACCACCCACGGCGCCTCGGAGGCGGTCGACGCCTGTCGGTACATGGCGGGGCTGATGGTGGGCGCGCTGCACGGTCTTGCGAAGGACGAACTGCTCGCCTCCCGGTTCGCCCCGGAGGGTGTCGATTGGGTGGCGCATCCGCTCGGTCATCAGATCGATCTCATCGCCAGGGGCCGCTTCAAGGACCGTCGGCCGCCGGCGATCCGGGGAACCGGCTATGTGGTCCAGTCGCTGGAAGCAGCGCTCTGGGCCTTCTGGACGACCGACAATTTCCGCGACGGGGTGCTGAAGGCGGTCAATCTGGGAGAGGATGCCGACACCACGGGCGCCATCCATGGCCAGCTCGCGGGCGCCTACTATGGTCTGGACGCCATCCCCGAGTCCTGGCGAGCCCGCATCGCACGCGCCGATGAGATCCTGGATCTGGCCGACCGACTGCTGGATCTCTCCGAGCGGGGATCCGCCGGGCTTTAGGCGCCGGTCAGGGGCGCCGATCGCCGCGCGGCATCTAGACCGATCTGGCGCGAGTCAGGTATCGGTGGATCAAGAATCCCATCAGGGCGCCACCCAGCAGCCAGGCGATCGGTGGCGTGGCCAGGATCCAGCTCGTCCACTCCGGCTGCGTGGGCCAGCCGCTCAGGTTGAGGCCGATGCGCAGGAAGGCCGCGCCGGCCAGGACCGCGAAGAGCACGCCGGTCAGGGTCGCGACCCGATCCGGACGCCCGCGCTCGGCGGCCAGCCCGAAGGCGCTCGGCAGGGCGGCGCCCCAACCGAGCCCCGCCAGCGCATAGCCGCCGATCGCCGCGACCAGGCCGGGAAGGCTGGTCAGACCCAGCCCCAGGGCGCCGACGACCGCGCCGATCACGAAGACCCGCGTCGTGCCCCATTGGCGGTTGAAACGTCCGGCGACGAAGGCCAGGAGACTGAAGGCCACCCAGAAGACCGGCAGCAGCCAGGGCAGCCAGGCGGCATCGACCTCGCGCAGATAGCGGGGGCCGGCCTGGATGAAGACCGCGACCTGGATGGCGAGCGCGGCCAGCAGAACCGCCGTCATCAGACCCAGGACCGGCAACCGCCGCGCCGGTGCGTCCTCCTCGACGGCCGGCTTGGCGAGGGCGCCCCGCCGCTCCGCGAGCACTACCCCCGCCGCGACCAGCATCAGGGCCAGGCTCGCGATCAGGAACGGCAGACGCGGATCCTGCCCCTTCAACAGGGTTCCGAGATAGGGCGAGAGGGCCGCCGCCAGCCCCAGGCCGACCAGGGCCAGGCCCGCCAGGCGCGGGACCGCCGGTGTCGCGGCATGGCGCGCGAGCAACCCGAACAGCGGCGAGCGCAGCGCGGCGGAACTCATCACCCAGAGCGCGGTGATGGCGAGAAAGATCTCGGGTCTGGCCCCAAGGCCCGGCAGCCAGGGCAGCAGCAGAAAGGCGAGACAGGACACCGCCGTGACCGCCATCACCAGAGGACCGATCCGTGCGTAGAGCCGAAAGGCGCGATCCGCCATGAAGCCGGCCGTGATATCGAACAGCGCGAACAGCACCTGATCGGCCAGCAGCACCCAGCCGGCCCATTGTTTCGCGATGCCGACGGATTCAAGCAGTCCGGGCAGATAGATGGCGTAAACCGTCCAGGTCAGGAGCAGAAAGAACTGCACCACGCCCAGATAGATCGCTAGTCCGGTCGGGGAGGTCCGCGTGGCGGGATGGTCGGTGGTCATGGGCTTCTCCAGAGTGATTTCCGGGTGCCCTGGCCAGGTCACGTCGAGGCGCGAGCGGATGGCGCCGGGGCTTCCGGGAGATCGAGGCTGGCCTGACCGCGATCAACCCCGGCGCGATACGTTCGCCGGGGTTGGATGGCGACAGGGGCGGAGCTTAGCCCTCGGTCATTTCATCCGGCGCACGGCCTGACCGAAGTTCGAGATGGAGGACTCGGCGATGCCCCACCAGACATCCGAGCCTTTCTGGAACTCGCTCATGGCCTCGTACAGTTTTCTGAAGGTGGGGTTATTGGCCGATTCCTCCCCGTAGACCTGTTGCGCGACCTCATACGCCTTGAGCAGCACGTCGTCCGGGAAGCGGCGCAGCTCCGCCCCGCTCGCGATCAGGCGTTGCAGCGCCGGGGGATTCTTGGCGTCATAGGCGGCGAGCATCTCTAGATGCGCCTCGTTCGCGGCCACCTCGAAGGCGGCCCGGTAGCTCGGCGGAAGCGCCTCCCACTGGTCCTTGTTCACATAGAAGACCAAGTGCGTGCCCGGCTCCCACCAACCTGGGTAGTAGTAATACTTGGCGACCTTGTGGAAGCCGAGCTTCTCGTCGTCATAGGGGACGGTCCACTCGGCCGCGTCGATGGCCCCGCGCTCCAGGGCGGGATAGATCTCGCCACCGGGAAGCGACTGAGGCACGGCGCCCAGACGCGAGAAGATCTCGGCGCCGAATCCGGGGATGCGGATCTTGAGCCCATTGAGATCCGCGAGCGATTTGATCTCCTTGCGGAACCAGCCACCCATCTGGGCGCCCGTGCTCCCACCCAGAAAATTGACGACACCATATTCGGCGAACATCTCACGCAACAGCTCCATGCCGCCGCCGGCCAGGATCCAGGCGGTGAGCTGGCGCGTGTTCAGCCCAAAGGGCAGGGTGGTCTCCAGGGCCAGCGCCTTGTTCTTGCCGTAGTAGTAATAAGAGGCGGTGTGGCCGCACTCCACCGTGTTCTGCTGCACCGCGTCCAGCACACCGAAGGGCGGCACGATCTCGCCGCCGGCGAAGACCCGGATCTCGAAGCGACCGTCGGTCAGCTCCGCGACGCGCTTGGCGAGTGTTTCGCCGCCGCCGTAGATGGTGTCCAGGCTCTTGGGGAAGCTTGAGGCCATGCGCCACTTGATGGCGGGAGTCTCCGCGCGGGCGGGAAGCGAAAGGCCAGCGGCCACGGCGCCGACACCCGCGGATTTAAGGAAATCGCGTCTCTGCATAGGATCCTCCAGGATTCGAGCGGTTGTAATTGAGCGATGCCGCGGCGCCTCGATTCAGTATCGACCGCCCGTTTTCAGCAGGTAATTGCGCATCTCGGCACTCTCCAGATTCATCCGCATCAGGTTGCCGTGGGTGATCCGGAAGAAGGCCCGCATGACCTTGTAGATCAGGCGCGGATGGGTCTCGACCATGGCCTCGAAGTCGGCCGGCTCCAGGGTCAGGACGGTCACATCGCCCTCGGCCCGGAGCGCCGCCCGGCGCCTGGAGCCATCGACGAAGGCGCGGGTGCCCGCGCATTCACCGGCGCGCATCTGATAGACGGTCTCCTCGGCCCCCCCGACCGACTTGCAGACGCACAGCCGTCCCTCGGCCAGCACGAACAGCGTGCGCCGGTCCTCGTCCTCCGTGACCAGCGTCTCGCCGATCTTGAGGGTCAGAACCCCCATGTGTTCCGCCAGCGCCAGGCATTCGCCCTCATCCAGCTCGCCGCCCAATATCGACTGGGCCAAGGCTTCCGATTTGTTGATGTCGTTCATCGGCTCGACTCCTGGTTGTCACAAAGCCCAAGGCGGGGAACGCCGGGGCTCATCGTCCGAGAGAAATCTCCGTGCGCGTCGGGCGTCAGTTTACCGTGAAACGCCGGTTTTGACGCCCAGGTCCGCGTTACCGCCCCAGTCGAGGATCAAGAGTGCCCGCGACGCGACGAAAAGGCTTGTACACTCAGGTTCTCGAATTGAAGCCCATCAGGCCGACATCCAGGAGATGACCCATGCCCGACACCATCCAGCCTTCGCCCATCCAGCAGGCCAGGAAGCGCATGGCGGAAGCCAGGCGACAGGAAGCCGCCACTCTGGCCAAGCTACGCTCGGAGATGGAAGCGACCCAGATCAAGGGCGATCAAGCCAAACGGATCGCCGCGACGCTGATGGAGATGATGAAACGCTAGCGGCATGCCTCCACGCCGAGACCCGCCCGCGTGGCGGGTTTTTCGTGGGTCACTACGGGGAGTACCGCGGCCTCATCGGGAGTCCGGATCCGAGTGTTGGATGGATCGAAAGGGCGGACGCAGTTACAGGTACATTCCTGTAACGATACGTGAGGGGAAGGCTAGGCTTAAGTAATTGATTTGGCGGAGAGGGTGGGATTCGAACCCACGGTAGACTTACGCCTACTCTTGATTTCGAGTCAAGCCCGTTCGGCCACTCCGGCACCTCTCCGAGCGCTGTCGGTGGCTTGGAGCCGGGCCAACAGCAAGCATGACAATATAATCCCGGTCGCGGTTTCTGTCCACGCTGGATTCGTGCCGTTCGGGTAGGCACGGTCGCTCGGGGGCTTGTCGGGCGGGTGGCTGTTTTCGCTGGCACCTTGAATCGGTTTAGACTTGGCGTCCTTCAGGGGCCTGTCGCGCGTTTCCGAATCCACAGGGGGAGAGTGTCATGGGATGGGTGTTTCTCGGGGTTGTCGTGCTGCTGGCGATCGTGGCCATCGTTATCTACAACCGCTTGGTTGGCGGGCGTAACGCCTACAGGAATGCCTTCGCGCAGATCGATGTGCAGTTGACGCGGCGTTATGACCTGATCCCAAACCTGGTCAAGGTCGCCGAGCGTTACATGCAACACGAGCGGGAGACGCTGGAGGCGGTCGTCCAGGCGCGCAATCAGGCGGTGAGCAGCTTGCAACAGGTGGCGGCAGATCCGACCGACGCCGATGCCATGCGTCGGCTCTCGGCCTCCGATCAAGGGCTGTCGGGGGCCTTGGGTCGACTGTTCGCGCTTTCGGAGGCCTATCCCGATCTCAAGGCGAATCAGAACATGATGCAGCTCTCGGAGGAGTTGGTCAGTACCGAGAATCGCGTGGCCTTCGCGCGTCAGGCGTTCAACGACGCGGTCATGGCCTACAACAATCTGCGCGAGATGTTTCCCGGCAGCCTGATCGCCAACAGCTTCAATTTCCAGCCGGCTCAACTACTGGAGATCGAGGCTCCGGAGAAGCGCGAGGCGGTCCAGATCGCTTTCCAATAGGCCGGCGTGATGAATTTCTTCGAGCATCAAGCCCGCGCCCGGCGTCGGACCTGGGGCCTGCTGGCGCTGTTCGCGCTGGCGCTGGTCTGCATCGTGGCGCTCGTCGATCTGGTGGCGCTGCTGTTCTTCGGCTCCGATCAGAACCTGTCGGGACCGGATGTCTACCTGAGCGATATCGGGCCGGGGCTGTTCGCGCGTCATATCGAGCCGAACCTGGCGCTGCTGTTCTGGGTCTCGGTGGCGACGCTGGGGGCGATCACCCTGGCGAGTCAGTGGCGTATCCTGACCCTGCGTGGTGGTGGCGGCACGGTGGCGCGTGGGCTCGGCGGTACGCTGGTGACCCCGGATACCACGGATCCGTTGCGTCGACGGCTGCGCCATGTGGTGGAGGAAATGGCGATCGCCTCGGGCGTGCCGGTGCCGGAGATCTACCTGCTTGAGCAGGAGGCCGGGATCAATGCCTTCGCGGCCGGTTACACGCCCGCCGACGCGGCGGTCGCGGTGACCCAGGGCGCGCTGGAGACCCTGAGCCGGGCCGAGCTGCAAGGCGTCATCGCCCATGAGTTCGGGCATATCCTCAATGGCGACATGCGGCTGAACATTCGGCTGATGGGGGTTCTGTTCGGCATCCTGGTGCTGGCGTTGCTGGGGCGTTTCCTGCTGAGTTCGGCTCGGCTGTCGGCGCGCCGCGATGGGCGGGGTGTCCTGGCGATCGGCCTGGCGCTGGTCGCGGTCGGTTATGTCGGACTTTTCTTCGGTCGCCTGATTCAGGCGTCGGTCTCGCGTCAACGCGAATTCCTGGCCGATGCCTCGGCGGTGCGCTTTACCCGCGAGCCATCCGGGATCGCCGGGGCGCTGAAGAAAATCGGCGCCGCGGGCTCCGGATCCGTCTTGACCGCGGATACCGAGGAGGTGGCCCATATGCTCTTCGCCAAGGGGCTGGCCAGGCCGCTGTTCGCGACCCATCCGCCCCTGGTCGAGCGTATTCGGGCGATCGAGCCGGGTTTCGATCCGCGCGAGCTGACGGAGATCGCGTCGCGGATGCGGCGCCATTCGCAGGCGCTCGATGCGGAGACGGAGACTGAGGCTCCGGCCCCTGCCGCGGTACGCGAGGCAGCACCTGGAATCGGCGGCCTGCCGCTGACTCCGGAGCGGGTCCTGGAGATGGGCGCACCGGGGCTCGGTCAGGTGATGAACGCCGGACTCCTGGCGGCGGCGATCCCCAGGACGCTGGAGCGTGCGGCGCATACGCCCGAATGGGCGCCGGAGGTGATCTGCTATCTGCTGATGAGCGAGGATCCGGAGATTCGCGAGCGTCAGCTTGCGATGGTGGCCGAGGCGCTGGGTCTGGAGGCGGAACGACAGGTGGATCTGCTGCGGCGCGACACGCCCATCCTGGAGCCGGCACTGCGGATACCGCTTCTTGAGATCTGCTTTCCGGCGCTGCGTCGACGCCCCGAACAGGAACTCGCGGCCCTCTCGGATCTGGTCGAGCGACTGATCCACGCGGACGATCGGGTCGATCTGTTCGAGTACGTCCTGGCGAAATTACTGGCGCGATACCTCGCGGATAGGGCGAGTCCCGCGACCGCCCGGATCGCGGGTCGTGGTCAGCTCGCGGATGCCACACCGGAGGTCGTCGAGTTGCTGAGCCTCCTCGCCCATCATGGTCATGAGGCGCGGGAGGCCGCCCACGCGGCCTTGCTGGCCGGAATAAAACGTCTCGGCGCGAAACCAGAAGCCCTTGATGCCATCAAAGAGGGCTGGCTCGAGTCGGAATGGCTCGGCCAGGGCTGGTCCCGGCGGCTGGACAGGGCGCTTGCCCGGCTCGACCAGCTTCGTCTGGAAGACAAGCAACGTCTGCTCGGTGCCATGGCGGCGACCGTCATCGCGGATGGACGGGTCGTCGTGGCTGAGTTGGAACTATTGCGGGCCATCTGCGCGACCCTGCGGATGCCCTTGCCGGTGTTCACGCCGGCCGTCGATCAAGCCTAGCTTGGGTCGTCTCGCGGATGATCGCGGGAAGGACGCTTACTTCTGATCCCTAACGAAATGGAGATAGTCAATGAAACGCATGCTAGCCAGCACCGCCGTCGCTCTCGTCGCCGTGGCCCTTGCCAGTCCCGCATCCGCCGATCTCAAGCCGGAAGAGCAGATTGAAATCCGTCAGGCCGGTTACGAGTTCATGGGCTGGAACATGGGCAAGATCAAGGCGAGTCTGGAAGGCGACTACAACGCCGATCAGGTCTCGGCCGCCGCCAACGCGATCGCGGGTATCGCCAACTCCGGCATGGGCGCCCTCTTCGGGCCGGGCACCGACAAGGATATCGGTGAGGTGAAGACTCGGGTGAAGCCGGAACTCTTCCAGAACATGGAAGACGTCGGCCAGATTGCCCGCGATTTCGTCGACGCGGCCAATACCCTGGCGGAAGTCGCCGCGGATGGGGATGCCGACAAGACCAAGGCCGCCTTCGGTGACCTGGGTAACGCCTGCAAGGCGTGTCACAAGAAGTATCGGGCCGACTGATCGATTGTCCGCTCGCCACCGATGACCGAGGCCGCCCTCTGGGCGGCCTCTTGGTTTTTACGACCTGGATGGTCGGGTCGGGGGGATCCGGCCGCTCGCCGCTGGACCGGCGAATTCGCGACTGGCGACGTCCCTACCAGTTCGGCACGCTTCCGGGTGGCGGCGGGGCTGGAGGAGGCGGAAGCAGGCCCCCGGCGGCGATCCAGACCAGGACGGCCGCGATGGCGAGCGCCATGAGGAAGGCCAGCGGACCGCCTCCGGTGGCTGAAATCGCCGTCGAATCCTTGACCGAGGCGTATCCGTTGAGCATGGGGCGGATCAGATCGTTCTTGTGGAACCAGGTGTGGAACAGCGTGGCGCCGAGATGCAGGCTGACGAGCCCGCCAATGAGCCAGATCGCCTGGCGATGCAGACCGCTGAGCCAGTCGCTCGTGTCGGTTGGAACCAGCGCCTGCAGTGGCCCCTTGAAGGCGATGTCGTCGGTGGCGAACAGGCCGCTCAGGCTTTGGAACAATAAGAGGCCGAGCAGGACCAAGACCGAGAGGGCTCCCAGTGGGTTGTGGCCGACACCCTGCCAATGACCACGCAAGTAAGCGAGAATGGTCCCAGGTCCACGCACGAATTTGGCGAAGCGGGCGTAGGTCGAGCCGATGAAGCCCCAGGCGAGCCGAAAGGCCAGCAGGCCGAGGATTGCGAGTCCGATACGACCATGCCAGACCATCCAGTTGCCGCCGGACAGGCCGGTCGCGAAGGCCAGCGCCACGAGCGCGACCAGGAGCCAGTGGAAGAGGCGGGTCGGCAGATCCCAAAGTTTGATGCGGTTTTCTTCCATCATCCGATACCAGAGGTTGGTTGTTACAACATGCCAAGAGTGTCACCCAAAGCGTCCGTCGACGCCAAGCCGGCGTGTCACGGTCGCGCCTCCGGCGAGCTGTCTCCATGAAACGGGCCGTGGTCCTGTTGAGCGGTGGGCTGGACTCGACGACGACCCTGGCGATCGCCAAGTCCGAGGGGTTCGTCCCCTATGCGCTCTCCTTTCGCTATGGTCAGCGCCATGCGATCGAACTCGACGCGGCGGAGCGGATCGCCGCGTCCATGGGGGTCGCGGAGCACGTCATCGCCGAAATCGATCTGCGCCGTTTCGGCGGATCCGCCCTGACCGCCGATCTGGAGGTGCCCAAGGGGCGGGATCCGGGGGCGATGGGCGAGGGCATCCCGGTCACCTATGTGCCGGCCAGGAATACGGTATTCCTGTCCTTCGCCCTGGCCTGGGCCGAGGTGCTGGACGCGGGCGATCTTTTCATCGGGGTCAATGCCCTGGATTATTCCGGCTATCCGGATTGTCGCCCCGAGTACATCGCGGCCTATGAGCGCCTGGCGAATCTGGCCACGGCGGCCGGGGTCGAGGGGCGTCAGGTCTATCGAGTCCATACCCCTTTGATCCAGATGACCAAGGCCGAGATCATCCGCGCGGGCGTCGCGCTCGGGATCGATTATGCCCTGACCAGCAGTTGCTACGATCCTGGCCCCGAGGGTCGGCCCTGCGGGCGTTGCGACTCCTGTCTGTTGCGGGCCAAGGGCTTCACCGAGGCGGGGCTGGTCGATCCGCAGCTCGGTCGGTTCGAGGCTGGCTCATGAGCGAGCGTTTGTTTCATGTCGCCGCCGCGCCCTTCGAGGCCGCGCGTCGGGTGGCCATTCTGCCGGAGGGACACCCCAGTCGGCGCCGGCATGGCCATGGCTTCCTGGCGCGTGTCCGGGCCGAGCTGCCGACGGATTGGGCGTCCTTTCCGGGCGCCGAGACCGACGACCTGGGCGAGGCGCTGACGGGCTGCGTCGGCGCGCTCGACTATCGCGATCTCAATGACTTCCTCGCGGTTCCGACCGACGAGAATCTGGCCCGCTGGGTGCGCGAGCGACTCGCCGTACCCGGCATCCAATCCATTGGCATTCAGAGCACACGGGATCAGGGCGCGGATCTGGACCGCTTGGAGCATATTCACGTCTGGCGCCGTTTCCGCTTCGAGTCCGCCCATCGACTGCCGAACGTTCCGGAGGGGCACCCCTGCGGGCGGATGCACGGCCATGGCTTCGAGGTCATCCTGCACGCCGACCAGGATCTGGCCGGGCGCGACATGGGTGTCGATTTCGATCGGCTCGCCGCCCTTTGGGAGCCGCTGCGCGCGCAACTGCATCTGGTCTGTCTCAACGACATCGAGGGGTTGGAAAATCCGACCAGCGAGCGGCTGGCGAGCTGGATCTGGCGGCGGCTCAAGTCGGAATTCCCCGCGCTGTCCTGGGTCAGCGTCTACGAGACCGCGACCGCGGGCTGTCACTTCGATGGCGCCCATTACCGCATCTGGAAGGAACAGCGTTTCGAGAGTGCGTTAAGGCTGGTCAGGGCGCCGGAGGGCGACGCGCGGCGGCGCTTGCATGGCCACAGCTATTGGCTGCGACTGCATCTCACCGCGCCGCTGGACGCCGTGCTCGGGTGGACCATCGACTACGGCGACGTCAAGCGGCTGTTCAAACCCGTCTACGAGCGTCTCGATCACCATCGGCTCGACGTGCTGCCAGATCTGGCGGCGGCTGATCCAGGGAGTCTGACGCGCTGGATTCGCGCGGCGGTGGTGGGCGATCTGCCCGAGCTGGATCGCATCGATCTTCACGTCACCCCTGGGTGCGGGGCCTCGCTCTGCTGGGGCGAACTGGGTCCGGCCTTGCCGACATGAGCTATCTGGTCAAGGAGATCTTCCTCACTCTTCAGGGCGAGGGCGCCCAGTCCGGTCGCCCGGCGGTCTTCTGCCGTTTCGCCGGCTGCAACCTCTGGTCGGGCCGGGAGGCGGATCGCGACCGGGCCATCTGTCGCTTCTGCGATACCGACTTCCGGGGCACGGACGGGGAGGGTGGCGGTCGCTATCGGGGCGCCGAGGAACTGGCCGAGCGGATTCTGGCGCTGTGGCCGAGTGGGTCGGCGGGGGGCGTCAAGCCCTACGTCGTCTGCACGGGCGGCGAGCCTCTGTTGCAGCTCGATGCCCCGCTGATCGAGGCCCTGCATCGGCGTGGCGGCGAGGTGGCCGTCGAGACCAACGGAACCCGCGAGGCGCCGCCGGGGCTCGACTGGATCTGCGTGAGCCCCAAGGCCGGCGCGCCGCTTCGGTTGATGGCCGGCGATGAGCTCAAGCTGGTCTACCCTCAGCCCGAGATCGACCCCGAGACATGCGCGCGGCTGCTCGATTTCAGGCATTTCTTCCTCCAGCCGATGGATGGCCCGAGGCTCGTCGCCAATACCCGGCTGGCCATCGCCTACTGCAAGGCCCATCCGCGCTGGCGCCTGGGTCTGCAAATGCACAAGTGGCTGGATATCCCCTGAGGCAGGCGTGGCTCCGATTCGTACTTTCTCGGTTTCTTTTGTAAATCGGGCTTGACAACTGGCAGTGTCAAGTTAAGATGACAACACCGCTCAGCGGAATCCCCTGAACCCGTGACATCTGGTCAGGCGAGGCATTGTCGTTGGAAGTGAACGTTTTCGCGCCGTTACCCGCGCGTCACGACTACGACATCGTTTCATTTCCTTCGGAGTCCTTACTCAGTGGCTGAACAAAAAACCCCGACCGCCCAAGTCAAGGGTGGCGGAATCGCCAAACCCGCAATGGAGACCAAGCCAATGGCAAGTCTTTCCGGTCTTACCGATCAGCAAGCCAAAGAATTCCACGAGCAGTTCAAAGTGACCTACACCGCATTCGTCGGCTTGGCCGCGCTTGCTCACTTGTTCGTCATCGCTGCGAAACCCTGGTTCTAAGTCGAGTCACACGAGGCCAAATAAGATGAGCAAACCAAGCAATCCCGCTGACGACTGGAAGATCTGGCTGGTCGTGAATCCCGCTACCTGGTTGATGCCGATTTTTTACGCGCTGCTGCTTCTGGCGATCGCCGTGCATGCCGTCGTTTTCTCGGTCGGTCTGGGCTGGCAGTAAGCACCACGCCACCGACCGCTTTCGAGGCCAGCGGACCTTGGTTTGTCCAGCCGCTCCGGGCTTGAACTCAAGCCGCCTAGAAAGTTTGGTTTAGGGTGTTGGTTAAAAAACGGCGTTGGTAGCCTAGGCTACCAACGCCGTTTTTGTTCGTGTCTCGTTTCGTTCGCGTGGGCTCCCGCTCTCGCGGCTCCATATCTCAGCCTTCGCCGCCGATCACGAGAAGGTATCCATCCGATTTCGCCCGGCCGCTGGTTTGCCAGGGGGTGAGCGTGGCCGCGAACTGGTGCTCGCAGTAGTCCGCGAGTCGAAGAAAGGTCGACCGCCCCGGATCGGCCAGAATGATCCGACCGACATCCTGGGACAGGGCGCGCTGGACGAGTCGGCGAAGCTGGGTGCCGAGTTCCGGCCAGAAGCAGATGTCCGCGCCGATCAGGACATCATGCTCGCGCAGACGTCGGTCGGGGATGCGCTCGAAATCCATCTGTTCCGTCCGTACCTGGACCTTGTTCAGTCGAGCGTGTGTGTCCACGTAGGGAAATACCTGCCGGTCCGCGTCGGTCAGAAGTACCTTGACCGGGAAGTGCTTGGCGCAAAAGATGCCTAGCAGTCCCCAGTCGCAACCGATCTCCATGACGCGCTGTCCGTCTTCCATGGGGTGCGTTTCCAGATATTCCATGATCATGAAGCTGGACGGCCAGACGTGCGTTCCGTGAATGCCCGGCTTGACTCCGGTCTTGTTCAGCGACCGGATGTCGGGGTGCCGGGTCTTCATGATCTGGATTCCGTGCGTGCATCGCACATGCGGTAGCGACATCGGCGGTTCGTCCCTTGTGTAAAGGCGCGGATAGGGGCGTTCTGGCCGAATGCGTTCGCTGGCGAGCCGTCTTGGCGGGCGCGCGAATCGAGTTCCGGATGTCCGGCCGGAGGACGTGCTCCGGCATCAAGGATTCGGAAGCGCGCGGGTTTGGCGTTAAGAGTGGAGGCTGGCGCGGGCGGGACCGGCGTCGTCTTCGATCCGTTGGGTCGTGCGGTCAGCGCCGAGGTTCAAGGCGAGCGGACAACAAAAAGGCGCTTCCTCCTGGGGTGGAAGCGCCTGCTGTGATTGGCGCTCTCTAGGGGGTTCGAACCCCTGTTACCGGCGTGAGAGGCCAGCGTCCTAACCACTAGACGAAGAGAGCGGTAAAGCATCCAAGAATCGCGTATTATACGCATGTCGCTGTATTAGACAAGCGGCTGTTACTGGCTAATTACCTTGAAGTCATGCTCGGTCGGGGAGGGTCCACGGACTCGGTTTCCGCTCTCGGCGAACGTGGCCCTCAGCTTGAAGGAATCCACTCGAACAAGGTCATGCAGGAATCCGACCCTCATTTCGACTCGACGCTCGCCATCCGTCCAGTGGTGGTACCACGTCCCGAGCATAATATCTCCCGCGCCAATATCAGCGAGAACGCGCTCAAGGTGCTTTACCGCCTGAGGCAGGAGAATTTCCAGGCCCATCTGGTCGGCGGAGGCGTGCGCGATCTGCTCCTGGGTCACGAACCCAAGGATTTCGATGTCGCGACCGATGCCACGCCGGAGCAGGTGCGCCAGGTGTTTCGCAACTGCCGACTCATCGGCCGACGGTTCCGGCTGGCGCATGTCCATTTCGGGCGCGACATCATCGAGGTCGCGACCTTCCGCGGCAGCGGGGTGGATGACGACACCACGACGGATCGGCAAGTCGAGAACGGCATGATCGTGCGCGACAACAGCTACGGCACGATCGCGGAAGATGCGCTGCGGCGGGATTTCACCATCAATGCGCTCTATTACGACATCGCGGATTTCTCGCTGGTCGACTACGCCGGTGGTCTGACCGACCTGCGTCTCGGCCAGATGCGCCTGATCGGCGAGCCCGAGCAACGCTATCGGGAGGATCCGGTGCGGATGCTGCGGGCGGTGCGCTTCGCCTGCAAGCTCGGCTTCACGATCGAGCCGGCGACGGAGCGCCCACTCTTCGATCTCGGGCATCTGTTGGGCGATATCCCGGCGGCGCGACTGTTCGATGAGCTGATCAAGCTCTTCCACTCCGGCTATGGACTCGGGGTCTTTGAAAAGCTCCGTCACTACGGGTTGTTCGGTCATCTCTTCCCGGCGACCGAGGACGCCCTGGCGCGCGAGGATCACGACTTCCCCATTACCTTCGTCAGTCGTGGTCTGTCCAACACGGACAAGCGTCTGCTGGAAGACAAGCCGGTCACGCCGGCCTTTCTCTTCGGGGTTCTGCTTTGGGAGCCGGTGCGTCTGCGCTTCGAGGCCCTAGTCGCGGAGGGGATGGGGGCGAACGAGGCGATTCTCCTGGCCTCGTCCGAGGTGTGCTCCCGGCAACAGCCGCTGGTCGCCATTCCGAAACGGTTCTCGCTGCCGATGCGCGAGATCTGGGCCTTGCAACCGCGCCTGGAACAGCGCGACGGCAAGCGGCCCTATCGCCTCATCACCCATCCGCGTTTCCGCGCGGCCTATGACTTTCTGCTGCTGCGGGCCGAGTCCGGTGAGTCGGATCCCGAACTGGCGGCCTGGTGGACGCGCTTTCAGGACGCGAGCAGTCAGGAGCGCGCGAGCATGACGGATGCCGCGCGTGGTCGCCGACGTCCGCGCCGCCGCCGCAAGCCCAGTGGTTCGGCCAACGAGGTCGTGGGGTGATGGCGGGCGATCGCTGAGAACTCTCATGGCCGCCGGTGATCCAATCCCTGGCGAGTCGCGTCGAAAAGGATCGCCGCGCCCCGTCCGGACCAATCCGCTAGCGCCCGCGCGGGCCGACCGCTATTCTCCCGCCAACTTGATTCATTCGGAGCCGACGATGTCCGTTGCGCCCATGTCCGTCGCCACGCTCGCCGCCATGAAGTCGCGCGGCGAGCGGATCGTTAGCCTCACCTGTTACGACGCCAGCTTCGCGCGCCTGCTGGATTCGGCCGGGGTCGATCTCATGCTGGTCGGAGATTCCCTGGGAATGGTCCTGCAGGGCCATGCCACCACGGTACCCGTGACCGTCGCGCAGATGGTCTATCATACCGCCGCCGTCGCGCGGGGCCGTGAGCGGGCGCTCCTGGTGGCGGATCTGCCCTTTCTCGCCTGCGCCACGCCGGAGCGCGCGCTCGAGAACGCGGCTCGTCTCATGCAGGAGGGCGGTGCCCAGGTCGTCAAGCTGGAGGGCGGGGCGCCGATGCTGGAAACCGTGCGCCGGTTGTCGGAACAGGGCGTGCCCGTGTGCGCGCATTTGGGACTCCTGCCACAGTCGGTCAACCGGATTGGGGGGTATCGTTTCCAGGGCCGGGATCATGCTTCGGCCGAGGCGATTCGGCACGATGCCCTGGCGATGCAGGACGCTGGTGCCAGTCTGCTGGTGCTGGAGTGCGTGCCGGCGGCCCTGGCGACCGAGATCGGCCGCACCCTGAGCATTCCGGTGATCGGGATCGGCGCCGGGGCTGGCTGCGATGGTCAGGTTTTGGTGCTCTATGACATGCTTGGTCTCAACCCTGGCCGTCCGCCGAGTTTCAGTCGCGATTTCCTCCGTGGGCGTGGCTCGATCGCCGAGGCGGTGTCGGCCTATGTCGAGGCGGTTCGCGCCGGGACCTTTCCCGCAGCCGACGAGACGCCCCATTGAGTGAACCGGACGGTCCGATGGATAGAATCGAGCGGGTGCGGGATCTGCGTGAGCGCGTCGGCGCCTGGCGCTCGGCTGGCGAGCGGGTGGCCCTGGTGCCGACCATGGGCAATCTCCACGCCGGACACCTGAGACTGGTGCGCGAGGCGCGGGCGCGGGCCGAGCGCGTGGTCGCCACGGTCTTCGTGAATCCTCTGCAATTCGGTCCGGGCGAGGATCTGGACGCCTATCCGCGAACCCTCGCGGAGGACCAGCGCCAACTCGCCGGGGAGGGCTGCGATCTGCTGTTCGCGCCCAGGACCAGCGAGGTCTATCCGCGCGGCCAGGAGATCCAGACGCGTGTCGAGGTTCCCGGTCTTTCGGACATCCTCTGCGGCGCCACCCGGCCCGGGCACTTCGCCGGTGTCGCCACCGTGGTCTGCAAGCTGCTCAACATGGCCCAGCCGGATGTCGCCCTCTTCGGTGAGAAGGATTTCCAGCAACTCCTGGTGATCCGGCGTCTGGTCGAGGATCTGGACATGCCGGTCGAGATCGTCGGGGTGGCGACGGTGCGTGAAGCCGACGGACTGGCGATGAGTTCACGCAATGGCTATCTGGACGCCGGGGAGCGGCTCCGCGCGCCCGCGCTCTATCAGGCGCTGCGACAGGCCGGCGAGTCCTTGCGGCAGGGCGAGTCGATCGAAAGGGTCGAGCGGGCGGCCACGGAGGCTATCCTGGAGAGCGGGTTGCGGCCCGATTATCTGAGCGTTCGTGTCGCCTCGGACCTGAGCCCGGCCCATTCGGGCGATGCCGATCTGGTCATCCTGGGAGCGGCCTATCTCGGCCGGGCGCGCCTGATCGATAATCTGCGCCTGACCCTGGATTCCGGCTGAATCCGGCGTCCTTGGCCCTAGTCGACCCGGCAGGCCCGAGGACGGGATGGCGCTTTTGAAGACGCCATGATCGTCGGATGCTGCATTGCAGCAAAGGGTGCGGTAGACTTGGCGTCAACTGAATTACAATAGTCTTCATCGAATGGGAAGACCTGGCCCGACGGCCATAGAGAGGATCGAGTCAATGCATTTAACCTTGCTGAAGTGCAAGTTGCATCGCGCTTGCGTGACGCATTCCGAAGTGGACTACGAGGGTTCCTGCGCGATCGACGAGGAACTGCTGGTGCTGGCTGGCATCCGCGAATACGAGCAGATCCAGATTTACAACGTGACCAATGGGGAGCGTTTCACGACCTATGCGATTCGCGCCGAGGCCGGCTCGCGGGTGATTTCGGTGAATGGCGCGGCGGCGCACAAGGCCGCCCCTGGGGACAGGGTGATCATCTGCGCCTACGCGGGCTTGACCGAGGCCGAGGCCGAGTGTTTCAAGCCCAGCCTCGTTTATCTCAACGAGCAGAACCGCGTGATCCGTACCTGCGACGCCATTCCCGCCCAAGCCGCCTGATTCGATTCCTCCGCCAGCCACCCCGGTCACTCGCTCCTGCCTCGGACGAGCGATCCGGGGAGGCCGTACCCTCCAAGCGTGCTCCGGCGATCCTCAGGCCGATGCCGCGCTGTTCTGTCCCTGATGATCCGCGATCGCGTCGGCGTAGAGCTGGATGTAGCGGTTCGCGCTGGCCTCCCAGCTAAAATCCTGCGACATGCCGGTGACGGCCAGTCGGCGCCAGCCCTCGGGATCCTCTCGATAGAAGCGCATCGCCTGACGGATGGCCTGAAGCAGCGCCGCCGGTCGCGGCTCGTCGAAGACGAAGCCCGTGGCCGATCCATCCGCGATTCTCTCGGGCGTGGCCGCCAGCACCGTGTCCGCCAGTCCGCCCGTGCGATGCACGATCGGTGGCGTTCCATAACGCAGACTGTAGATCTGATTGAGCCCGCAGGGCTCGAAGCGCGAGGGCATGAGGAAGCTGTCGCAGCCGGCCTCGATGCGATGGGCGCGAATCTCGTCGTACCCGACGAATACGCCGACCTGACGCGGATGGGCCTCGGCGAGGTCGAGCAGCGCCTGCTCGGTCTGGCGCTCGCCCGAGGCCAGGATCAGGACCTGAACCCTGGGATCCTGTAGCAGCTCGGGGAGCACGGAGAGGATCAGATCCACGCCCTTCTGCTCCACCAGGCGTCCGATATAGCCGAGCACGAAGGCATCCTCGCTGCGCGGCAGTCCGAATTCGCGCTGCACGTCCAGCTTGTTCTCGGCCTTAAGGCCGAAGCGCCCGACATCATAGTTCTGGAGGATGAGCGGATCCGTCGCGGGATCCCAGACCTGATAGTCGATCCCGTTGAGGATGCCGCTGAAGCGCGATCCGATTTGACGCAGCAGGCCATCGAGCCCGAAACCGTACCTTGGCGTGCGCACCTCGTCGGCATAGGTGGGGCTGACGGTGTTGACGCGGTCCGAGTAGATGATGCCGCCCTTGATGAAGGACATGCGCTGGTGGAATTCGACCCCGGCCAGACTCCAGAGCGAGGGCGTGAGCGCGAGCCGGTCGAAGGTGGCGCGGTCGAACAGACCCTGGTAAGCCAGGTTGTGGATGGTGAAGACTCGCGCCGGAGGTTCCGGGAGGTCTTCCAGGAGTGCCGGGGCCATGCCGGTCTGCCAGTCGTTGCAATGCAGCACGTCCGGGCGCCAGCCGATCGCCGGCAGACCCTGGGCCAGACGCGCCAGGACGCGGCAGAACAGCATGAAGCGATCGGGATTGTCACCCCAGTCGCGTCCCGTGGGGTCGGTGTAGGGATTGCCCTCGCGCGCGAAGTAGTCGGGCGCGTCGACCAGATAGACCGGGAGGTCGTGGTCGGGGTGCCGGCCCTCCAGGATGCGGATCGTGGCGCGGTTGCCCGGAACCTTGATCTCGCACAGTGGCCTGGATTCGCGCAGCTCGCGCGCGGCGCGCGGAAAGGCCGGGATGACCAGGCGCGCGTCATGACCGAGCTGGCGCAGGGCCGCGGGCAAACTGGAGGCGACATCCGCGAGTCCGCCGGTCTTGATCAGGGGATGCGCTTCACTTGAGGCCATCAGCACACGCAGACGACTGGGCTCAAGAGCGGGAAAGGAAAAAGGGCTTATTGACGGCTCCATTCTCTTGGAAATCTCTCAGTCCAGACGGATGTGTCTGGCAGACGAAAATGCAAGGCGAGGCTACCTTATGACAGACTTCACGTTAGCACACTTGCCCTGGATCGAGGTAACCGGCCAATGATGGAACCCTGCACGATTCTTATCTTCGGATCCACCGGTAATCTGGCGACATACAAGCTGTTGCCGGCCCTCTACCACATCGAGGCGGCCGGGCGGCTGCACCCGGGCAGCCGTATCCTCGGTTTTGGCCGGCGTGACTGGTCGGACGACGACTGGCGCGCGCGGGTGTCCGCGCTCCTCGGCGAACACTTCGCCGGGCGACTGGATGCGGAGGTTTTGAGACGTTTGCTCGGGCGCCTGCATTTTGCTCCCGGCGATGTGGAACGGCCCGAGGATTTTCGCCGGCTGGCCGAGCGGCTGAGGGGCGCCGAGGGGCTGCCGCCGAATCTGCTTTCCTATCTGGCGGTGGCGCCGGGGCATTACGTGGCGATCGTCGAGCAACTCGCCGCCAACGGACTGCACGGGGAAGACGGGGGCTGGTCCCGGCTGGTGGTGGAGAAGCCCTTCGGCTTCGACCTGGAGAGCGCCAGCATCCTGGATCGCCAGTTGCGCCAGCATTTCTCCGAGGACCGGATCTACCGGATCGACCACTATCTGGGGAAAAGCACGGTCCAGAACATCCTGGTCTTCCGCTTCGCCAATCTGATCCTGGAGCCGCTCTGGAATCGCAACTATATCGACCATGTCCAGATCTCGCACGCCGAGGCGCGCGGGATCGAGGAGCGCGCGGGTTTTTACGATGGGGTGGGCGCCATGCGCGACATGATCCAGAGCCATCTGCTCCAGATGCTCGCCCTAGTCGCCATGGAACCGCCGCCCAATCTGGATGCCGAGGCGCTGCGCGACGAGAAGGTCAAGGTGCTGCGCTCCATCCGCCCGATCGCGCGCGAGACGGTGCATGCGCAGGCGTTCCGTGCTCAGTATGGGCCGGGCCGGAGCGGAGAGACCAAACTGGCGGGTTACGCCGAGGAGCCCGGCGTCGGGCATAACAGCACCACGGAAACCTATGCCGCGCTCAAGCTCTACATCGACAACTGGCGCTGGCGCAACGTGCCCTTCTATCTGCGCACCGGCAAGCGGCTCGGTCAGACCAACTCGCTGATCGCCATCCGCTTCAAGCACCCGCCCCAGCGGCTGTTCCAATCCACGGCCATCGAGAAACTCCAGCGCAACTGGCTGCTGCTCAACATCCAGCCCAACGAGTGCATGCGACTGGAGATCCAGGTCAAGCAGCCGGGGCTGGAGATGCGTACCCAGACCGAGTGTCTGGACGCCAGCAGTTGCAACCTGCCGCCCGAGCACATCGACGCCTACGAGGCGCTGATCCTCGACGTCATCGAGGGCGATCACACCCACTTCCTGCGTTTCGACGAGGTCGACTGGGCCTGGCGGATCCTGGATCCCGTGCTCAAGCTCTGGGCGATCGAGCGCGACTTCATCCACACCTATCCGGCCGGATCCTGGGGACCGCTGGAGGCGAACCGCCTGTTCGACCGTGAGGATCAGGAGTGGCGCAACGGGTTGTGATTCCGAGTGTACCGGGTAGGACGCCAGCTCGCGCGCAGGCTTGGGAGACGCGGTCCAAGCCCCCTGACGTCGCCCAAGCCGGCTAACTGTGATCCAATGCGCCCCCATCCCGCCCATAAGGAGACTCAATCATCATGTCGCTCGTGACTCAGACCCATCAATGGCAGGCGCTAAGGCAGCATTGGGATGATGAGATGAAGGACGCGCGGATAGGCGACCTCTTCGCGGCCGATCCCGGTCGCGTCCAGGCTATGAGCCTGGAGGTCGCCGGCCTGCGTCTGGATTATTCGAAGAACATCCTCTCCCAGGAGACGCTTGCGCGGCTCCTCGACTTGGCCGAGGCGGTCGATCTCAAGGGTTGGACCCGACGCATGTTCAGTGGCGAGCCCATCAACAACACCGAGCAGCGCGCCGTGCTGCATGTGGCGCTGCGCAACCGCTCCAACCGGCCGATCCTGGTCGACGGCGAGGACGTCATGCCGCTGGTCAATGGCGTGCTGACGCGCATGGAATCCTTCGTCGGTCGCCTGCGCTCGGGCGAATGGCGCGGCTATACCGGCAAGCGCATCACCGACGTGGTCAATATCGGTATCGGTGGCTCGAATCTCGGACCCAAGATGGTCTGCGCCGCGCTCGCGCCCTATCAGAGCGAGCATCTCCGGGTCCATTTCGTCTCCAACGTCGACGGCACCCATCTGGTCGAGACCGTGCAACGTCTGGACGCCGAGACCACGCTCTTCATCGTCGCCTCCAAGACCTTCACCACCCAGGAGACCATGACCAACGCGACCAGCGCGCGCGACTGGCTGCTGGCCGCGCTCGGTGACTCGGCGGCGGTGGCCAGGCACTTCGTCGCCGTCTCCACCAATGCCGAGAAGGTCGCGGCCTTCGGTATCGACACCGCCAATATGTTCGGCTTCTGGGACTGGGTCGGCGGGCGCTATTCGCTCTGGTCGGCGATCGGGCTGCCGATCGCGCTGGCCGTCGGCTTCGACCGCTTCGTCGAACTGCTGGAAGGCGCGCACGCGATGGACGAGCACTTCCGCACGGCGGATGTGAAGGACAACATGCCGGCGCTCCTGGGCCTGATCGGCGTCTGGTACGCCAACTTCGCCGGGGCGCGCACCCATGCCGTGCTCCCTTACGATCAATCCCTGCGCTTCCTGGCCGCCTATCTGCAACAGGGCGACATGGAGAGCAACGGCAAGGGCGTGACCCGCGAGGGCGTCGCGGTCGACTACAGCACCGGCCCGGTGGTCTGGGGCGAGCCCGGCACCGATGGTCAGCACGCCTTCTATCAGCTCATCCACCAGGGCACCCAGATGATCCCGGCGGATTTCATCGGGGCCATTCACAGCCACAACGAGCTGGGCGACCATCACCCCAAGTTCATGGCCAACTTCTTCGCCCAGACCGAGGCGCTGATGCGCGGGCGGACCTACGAGGAAGCCCTGGTCGAGATGCGCGCGACCGGCATGAGCGCCGAGCGGGCGCGGTTCCTGGCCCATCACCGAACCTTCCCCGGCAATCGTCCGACCAACAGCCTCCTGATGGAGAGGCTGACGCCCCGCACCCTGGGCGCCCTGATCGCGCTCTATGAGCATCGCATCTTCACCCAGGGCGTCATCTGGGGCATCAATTCATTCGACCAATGGGGTGTGGAGCTTGGCAAGCAGCTTGCCAATGTCATCCTGGACGAGATCCAGGCAGGCGAGGTGATGGCGGATCATGATCCATCGACACGCGCTCTATTGGAATACTTCATCCGTCATCGGGGGGCCTGAGCGAGCCATGAACAGAAGGCCATCCGGCTAGGTCTGGAACAGCTTGTTTAGGCCCACCTGAAATCCTCTCGCCCTCATGAGCCATCCAATCGAAGCCTATCGGGCGCTCGGTGACGACGAGCGCCGTATCCTGCAAGTCCTTTCGGTCGTCTACGAGCCCGTCAATCAGACGACGCTCCAGGCCATTCTCAGACAATTGAAGTGGCGCGACAGCGCGGGCCGGCCACTGGCCGAGCGGATGGTGGGGCCGTTGCGCGAGCGCCTGCTGACCCAGGGTCTGCTGGCGCCGGTGAACAAGGGACTGCTCTGCGCCCCCGAACTGGTCGAGATCCTGACCCGCGAGACGGTGAGCGATGGCACCTTCGCGGTGATCGTCACGGCGGCGGAGGCGGCGTTCGGTTCGCGGGCGCGCAATAGCTGGGAGACCGTCAGCCCGCAACGCCAGACGCGACGGCTGCGCAATGCCCTCTATGCTGGCCAGGAGGCCGAGGTTCTGCGGTTGCTCGGCCTGCTTCCGAACAGTCCCCTGCTGCCCATCGGCTACGCGGCGGTCGAGGGTCTGGCCACCGTCTGTACCTCGCCGCTCGATCCGGACTGGCTCGACAGGCTCCCGCCACGCCTGCGCATTCTCGCGCTGGCGCCCAAGTTGACCGAGGCCAGCTACCGCCTGAGCTCGATCCCAGGGTTGGACGCCTATGCCTCGCGCGCCCTGACGCCCTTGATGGATGAGCATCCCGAGTTGGCCCTGGCGCTCGCCGAGCAGTACCTGCTGCGCGGGCGCGCCGACCAGGCGGCAGCCCTGCTGGCCGAACGGGTCAGCACCTCGGCCCTGCCGCTGATCGGTTGGCTGCATTTCGTCCAGGGGCGATTCGAGGAGGCCCTCGGGGTCTTCGAACTCAACCTGACGACCCTGCGGCGCGAGACCCGCAAGCGCAATCTCCATGTCGCCGGTCTGCCGGGCCTTCTGCATCTGCTCCTCTTACTGCGCCGAGGCGCGGCGGGCGATCTGGAGCGGGTGCGCGGCCAGGCTCAGATCGCCTTGCGCGCCACGGTCACGGATCCCTTCGCGTCCAGCTTCCGAATGCTCGCCGATCTGTCCGCCATGCTGTCCGGCGCCATGCGGCTTGGGGAGTCGGTCTGGATCCAGCGCGCGGTTGTGGATCACCCCTTCGATTTCCTGTTTCAGTGTCTAGCCCTGCATTGGCTGGGAGAGCGTCCGCACTCCAGGAGTCTCGACGCGTTGGCGGCTCAGCGCCAGTTGGCCATCCAGTCCGGCGTGCTCTGGTATGCCTGGGAGAGCGACGATCTGCTGGTCGCCTGGGGTCGAACCCGCGCCGGGGACGCCCTGGCGCCGCGGCCCGAGACCATGCCGGTCCTCGCCGGGCTGCTCGCGCCCAAATCGGCCTGGGAGATCGCCCTGGACGCCCTGAAGGGACTCGGGGTGAGCGGCGCGGACACGCCGGCGGGCGCGGCCCCGGAGGAGACGGGGCCGGATCGCCGCATGTGCTGGGTGATCAATCTCTACGCCGGTCAAGCCAGTCTGGAGCCGCGCGAGCAGAAACGCACCAAGCGGGGCGGCTGGACACAGGGTCGGGCGGTGTCCCTGCAGCGACTCACGGAGGCGCGCGAGGAGTTCGATTATCTGATCGAGGAGGATCGGCGCATCCTCGCCTGCGTGACCCAGGAGCACGAGCGCGGCTGGTACGGCGGCTATGAGCGGGTCTACTACAGTCTGGATTCGGACCACGCCCTGCTCGCCGCCGTCGGGCATCCGCGGCTGTATCGCGCCGGCCTCATGGACGCCCCGATCGAACTGGTTCCGGCGGGTCCGGCGCTGGAGGTGCTACAGCGCAAGGGCGACATCCTGGTGCGTCTCACGCCCTTTCCGCCCGAGGGAACCAGTTTGCTGATCGTCGAGGACGGGCCGCAGCGTCTGCGCCTGATTCGGTTCGAGGCCGCGCATCGGCGGATCGCGACCATCCTCGGGCCGGACGGACTCAAGGTTCCGCCCGGCGGCAAGGATCGGGTGCTGGAAGGGATCGCCGCGGTCGCGCCGCTGCTGACGGTGCATTCGGCCATCGGCGGGACCGAGCATCTGGCCGAGACGGTCGAGGCCGACGCGCGCCCCTATCTGCATCTGAATCCCGTCGAGGATGGCCTAACCCTGGAACTCTTCATGCAGCCGCTCGGGGCCAAGGGTCCGCGTCTGCAACCGGGGCAGGGCATGGCGACCCTGTTCGCCGAGGTCGAGGGACGCGCGGTCCAGACCACCCGCGACCTGGCCGGGGAACGCCGGCGCGTGAGCGCTTTGGTCGAGGCCTGTCCAGCCCTGGCGGGTCACGCCGGCTGGAGCTGGTCGCTGCTGGAGACGGAGACCGCCCTGACCGCCCTGGAGCAATTGCACGCCCTCGGGGAGGACGTCGTCCTGCAATGGCCCGAGGGCAAGCGGATCGGGCTCACCTCCGAGGTCGGCGTTGGGCGCATGAGCGTCAGCGTGACCAAGCAGCGCGACTGGTTCGGGCTGGATGGCGGACTGACCCTGGACGACGGTCGGGTGCTCGACATGCAGCAACTGCTGGCCCTGATCGCGGAGCATCCGGGTCGCTTCATGCGACTGGGCGAGCGCGAGTTCCTGGTGCTGAGCGAGGCGCTGCGCCGACGGCTGGAGAATCTGCGCGGACTGACCGATCGGGGACACTTCCATCCCCTGGCCGCCGGGCTCATCGACGAGAATCTGGAGGGCATGGAGGTCAAGCGCTCCGCGCACTGGCGCGACACCCTCAAGCGCCTGGCCGAGATCCGCGAACTGGAGCCGGTCCTGCCGTCCACCCTGCAAGCCGAACTGCGCGATTATCAGAGCGAAGGCTACCGCTGGCTGGCGCGTCTGGCCCATTGGGGCGCGGGCGCCTGTCTGGCCGACGACATGGGGCTCGGCAAGACGGTCCAGGCGCTCGCGCTCATCCTGTCGCGCGCCCCCGAGGGGCCGACCCTGGTGCTCGCGCCCATGTCGGTCTGCTCCAACTGGGTCACCGAGGCCAACCGTTTCGCGCCGACCCTCAACCCCAAGCGCTTCGGCGAGGGGGACCGCGACCGCATGCTGGAGTCCGCTGGTCCCTTCGATCTCATCGTCTGTAGCTACGGACTCTTGCAGACCCAGGGCGAGCGGCTCGCCGGCGTCGCCTGGTCGACCATCGTGGCCGACGAGGCGCAGGCGTTCAAGAACGCCCTGACCAAGCGCTCCCAGGCGATCATGAAGCTCGAAGCGGGCTTTCGTCTCATCACCACCGGCACTCCGATCGAGAACCATCTGGGCGAGCTGTGGAACCTCTTCCGCTTCATCAACCCCGGACTGCTCGGCTCGCTGGAGTCCTTCAACCAGCGCTTCGCCGTCCCGATCGAACAGCATCGCGACTCGGGCGCGCGCCAGCGGCTGCGCCAACTGCTGCGACCCTTCATCCTGCGTCGTCTCAAGAGCGAGGTGCTGAGCGAGCTGCCGCCACGCACCGAGATCACCCTGCAACTGGAACTGGGCACGGCCGAGGCCGCGCTCTACGAGGCGCTGCGCCGTCAGGCGCTGGAACGCTTGGCGGAGGACGATGGCAACCCCGGCCAAAAGCGCATGCAACTGCTGGCCGAGATCATGCGGCTGCGTCGCGCCTGCTGCCATCCCAAACTGGTGATGCCCGACAGCGAGCTGGCGAGCGCCAAGCTGGATGCCTTCGCCGAGATCCTCGACGAACTGCTCGACAACCGGCACAAGGCGCTGGTTTTCAGCCAGTTCGTCGACCATCTGAGCCTCATCCGCGCCCATCTGGAGGCCAAGGGCATCCGCTACCAGTATCTCGACGGCTCCACCCCGGAGGCCAAGCGCAAGAGCGCCGTCGCCGCCTTCCAGGCCGGGGAGGGCGACCTCTTTCTCATCAGCCTGCGCGCTGGCGGGTCCGGGCTCAATCTCACCGCCGCCGATTACGTCATTCACATGGATCCCTGGTGGAACCCGGCGGTCGAGGATCAGGCCAGCGACCGCGCCCACCGCATTGGCCAGGAGCGCCCGGTCACCATCTACCGGCTCGTCACCAAGGGCACCATCGAGGAAAAAATCCTCGCTCTGCACGCCGCCAAGCGCGACCTCGCCGACGGTCTACTCGAAGGGACGGGCGATGGCGGACGGCTTGGCTACGAGGAGATGCTGGCCTTGATTCGGGACCAGACGTAACGATTTACGGCCCTTGTGGGCGTGGCCTCCGATGAGCCGGATGTTCAGCGGTCCGCCCGCTGGTTAGGAGGCAGTGGCCTGCTATGCTTGATGGACCCCTTCAGGTATCCGGGGTGACGGGCTGTTTCGGTTCCCAATCGACTTCAATTCCAGGGTGGTTACTACCAATGAGAACACTGGATCGCAGTCTTCGCTCGACGATGATCGGCTCGCTCGGCGCGACGGGCCTGGCGGTCATGGGTGGCCTTGCCTGCCAAACGGCAAGCGCGGACGCCATGCTGTTTCCGGTCATGACCCGAAGTCCATCGGTCGCCACCATCGTGTCCGTGGTCAACAAGGATCCGCAAGGGATCGTGAATCTCAACTACTTCACCAAGTCGCCCGATCTGACCTCGCCCTGCATCGACGAGGGCGTCAGGCAGGTGGCCGCCTCGGGGCGCGCCAACGATATGTTGACCTTCGATGCCTCGGGCGTCTTTCTCGCCAGCGAAGGGGCCGGTCCGCTCTTCAACGATCCGGAGACGCTCGCCCCCTATGGCGCCGCCCAGTTCGGCACCACCAATTCGGGTGTCGCGCGTGGCTTCCTGATCGTCGACGATGGCGACAATACCAGCGAGGGCGGAACCGGCGCCGATCTCTACGGCGAGGCGATCATGCTCGAAATCGCCGGTGGCGCCGCTTTCGGCTATCGCGCGCTCAATCCAGCGCAGGATTCGGCGACCCCAGGGGCCTTGCTCGGTAATCAGGGCGGACTGACGGCCTTTTTGGGCGAGGTGTTGGACAACGGGATCGGCATGGGGAACGCGGGTGTCACCCTGATGCCGCCGAGCGAATGGACGACCCGCTTCTTCGTCACCCCAGTCGCGGATGGGACGGGCACGGCCACCAGTCAGCGCGACTGCGAAACCTGTAGCGTCAGCATCTATCTCTCGCCGGACAAGCCCGGAACCATGGCGGGCCTGTTCGACCGGGATACGCTGATGCGCGCCGAGCCATTCGCCCCGGCGCCGCTGCCGACCTCCGCCAGAAACATCGTTTGCACGGGCGCGGTCGACATGACCGAAATCCTTCCGCAATCCGTCGTCAATCAGATCTCCACCCAGGGCGGTTGGGGCTATGTGCAGATCCGCTCGGGCACCTCCGGGCATAGCGAGGATTCGGCCGTCGTTCTCAAGCTGGAATTCAATCTCGTCGACGGTTTCGCGACCTCCACGATCTCGCCCGACAATTCCCGGAGTTTCACGGGCACGGTGAACAATGGCGTATGGCTGCGTAACAATGGAACGCCTGGCACGAGCAGCTTCTAGGCCGATGATTCCCGTTCTGATCCTGGCGGCGGGATTGTTGATCTCGCCGCCGCTTCTCGCCGAGGCGTCACCCTGGCGCGTCAATCCGGATAGCTTCAATCCCAGACAGACACCCAGGCTGGCCGCGACGGACAGCGGCCAGGTCCATGTGGCCTTCGCCGACCAGGAAGGACGGCTCCTGGTGCGTCAAGCCGAGGGCGGGATCCAGACCTTGACGACGCCCCAGCGGCCGGCGTCCGGGCTGGTGCTGGAGGCGTTCGGGGAACAGGTCTATTCCGCCTGGCTGGAAGGAGGGCAGGGCGTGCCTCCGGCGATCAGGATGAGTGCCCTTCGGGACGATGGCGTCTGGTCGGAGGCGCTCTTGCTGGACAGTTCGTCCCGACCGCTCCCGCGGATCCGCCTGAGCGGAGACGGGCAGGGCCAGGTGTCGGCGGTCTGGCTTGGCGATGCCCCGGACGCGGGCGATTCGGGTTCGGCCGAATCCGACGCGACCCCGGCGCCGAATTATCATCTCTACGGTCGTCGTTCCAGGGATGGGGGGCTCACCTGGGGCGAAACGCGACGCTTGACCGCAGGATATGACGGCGGTTTCTGGCCGGCCTTGACCATGGCGGGTGGTCGTGTGCACCTCTTCGCGGATGCCCGTCGGGACGGCGAGACCCTTATCGTGCATGCCCAGGGCGACGAGGTGCTGGACTGGACGGCGGCGGAGCCGGTCGCGCCGGCGGGCGGCGTGCTCTTGATCTCCGCGACCCAGGCCCGCGAGGAGCCGCTCGTCGTCTGGTTCGCCACCCAGGGGAACCAGTACCGTCTGGAATCGGCCGTGCGACAGGACGGACAGTGGAAGACCCACGCCTTTCCTGGAAGCGAAGCCTACGATATCGGCTCAATGGATCTGGCCGCGCAGGGCGACCGGGTCTATCTGGTCTTCAGCGCCCGTAGCGCGCGGGCGACCGATCAGCCGCGCAAGAACCAGGTCTACTTCACCCGCTCGGCGGACGGCGGGATCAGTTGGGAGCCGATCCGGCCCTTTCGGCACTATTCCTCCAAGTCGACCCAGGCCAATTTCCCCCAGGTCGCGCTCGGGCGGGACGGAGAGGTCGTGATCGCCTGGAACGATTACCGGAATCTGCGCGGCGATCTCTACTACAACGTCTCGACGGATTCGGGCGCCACCTGGCTGGACCAGGATCGGCCGTTGGACGAGCCGGGTGTCTCCGAGGACGTACTCTTCCCCTTCGTCAGGCAGCTTCGCGCCTCCGGCGGGCGCTTCCACCTGCTCGCCTCGCGCTATCGCGACGACGGCCTGGGGGTGGCCGACCTCTACCTTCACGGACTGCCGGCGAGTCCTTCGGCGCCGTCTCCGACTGACTTGAATGACCCTGGCTCTCCCGAGAACAGGGCGGCTCTCGAAACCCGTGTTTCCGCCTTCTGGAATGCCTTGGTGAAGGCCGACCATGCCAGCGCCTACAAGCTGTTCGATCCCTATTTTCGCCGCCGCATGCGCCAGGAGGATTACGTCGGACAGTCCGGGCGCGTCAAGCATCATGCGTTCGCCATCGAGTCGGTCCGGGTCGAGGGGTATGTCGCCCAGGTGGCGGTGCGCTTCACCTATGAGATCCCGGTTCTGAATTTGCCGCGCGGCGGCCGCTATTCCAGACCGCCGACCTCCACCCAGGTCGATGAAACCTGGATTTTCATCGATGGCGATTGGCACAAGGAGTACCGCAACGAGATCGGTGATTTTGCCTTTACGCGTTATTGAGGCTGGCGAGGCTCCATCCTATCCATGTCCTCGGGGCGTCGGCTGGGCGGCATATTCGGCCGGTGTGGGGTAGATGAGCGGTACTTCGAGCCCTTGACCGAAGCCGTGCTTCAAGTCCGGTACGATGGGCTGCGTCAGATTCCAGCCTGGCGAGCAACACGACCCCTTCGAGCGCATGCTCACGGCGCGGTGTCTGCCTAAGAATCCGACCTCGCTCGGCAACGAGACCCTTTTCGATCGCTTCGGCGTCGGACGATGTTGGTCATCCACCCCAGCCGCGCCTCGATCCAGCCGAAAATCCGCCCCGATAGCCCCGATAAATGCGCAGTGCTTGGCAGAAATAGGCCGTCTGAACCGCTAGTCTCCTCCCACCACCCTGCCAGCAAGCCAGGGATGTTTCGCCTCAATCGTCACCCAGCGCGGTAAGCGCCAAATCGTGATGCCTGAGGCGATCATCGGCTTCCAACCACGTCTGAAAGCCAGAAGATCGCTCGCACCAACAAGGACATTGAGATGAACATCGGTTCCTTATCGCATCGCCGCGTCAGACAGCTCGCCTTAATGGGCTCTATCCTTCTCTCAGGTAGCACCTACGCAGATCCGGGCGACGATGGTTTCCGACATGGTTTTCCCGATCGCCTGGGTTTTCCGCATCCCCCACATCACCCGCGACACCCTCACTCTCCGCCGCTCGTGGAATGGCCAATCGCCAATGAGGTCTTCACGACCGCCGAGCAGCAAGTCCTCCCCGTCGGACTCTCGTCGGTGGATACCCCGCCGATCAATCCGGCTGACGTGCCGCTCTACGAGCCTTACGGATACAGTCTTTGGCGGGTAGGGGTTGGCCTGCCCCATGTCAAGCGCACGGAGCTGGCACCCGAGTACGGCGACGCACCCAATGTGGCACGACTGTTGTCATTCTTCTCCATCAGCGACATTCATATCGCCGACAAGGAATCTCCGGCTCAGCCGATCTACATCGGTTGGAGCGCCGTGTTTGGTCCAAGCTCGGCCGGTCTCTCTTCGGCCTATTCACCAGTCATTCTCTCGACCACCCAAGTCCTGGATGCCGCTGTCCAGACGATTAACGCACTGCATAATAAAAAACCGTTCGACTTCGGTATCGCGCTTGGGGATGCCGTTAACAACAGCCAATACAATGAACTGAGATGGTATATCGATGTCCTTGACGGTAATGTCGTCATTCCCAGCTCCGGCGCGCATGCCGGCGCGCGCAGCATTGACTATCAGAAACCCTATAAGGCCGGCGGGCTCGAAAAGTCGATTCCCTGGTTTCAGGTCATCGGTAATCACGATCAGTTCTGGATGGGCTCCTCCTATGAGGACGCAAAAACCCAGCAGGCGCACGTTGGCAACACCGTCCTCAATATGAACCCCTGTCCAGATGCCTCGGCGGGTTGCATCGATCAAACCGGTGCCTATATGGGCGTGGTCGATGGATCGACCTACTACGGTGACGTTGTTGGCGTAGGGCTGCAAGAGACTTTCACCACTCCTCCCACGGTCGTTGCGGACTGGATGCGTCACTCGCTCTCGACTCAGTATTCATCAAGCCTGAATTGGATGGGTGAATTTTTCAATACAACATCCAACCCGGTCGGCCATGGATTCACTCAGAGCAACCTCACGAATGACTTCACCTCTTATAGCTTCGAACCGAAATCAACGCTCCCGCTGAAGGTGATTGCGCTCGACGACACCTGCAAGGGTGCGGGCCAGCCGAACTATGCGCGCGCCTGTCTTGACCAAACCCGGCTCGGCTGGCTCCAGGCCGAGCTTCAAGAGGGTCAGGACAACAACAAACTCATGATCATCGCGGCCCATGTCCCGATCCATCCACAGCAAACCCAGGATCCCAATTCCGGGAACTATCCCTTATTCTCCAACACATCAATCGTGGACGATGCCTCCCTTCTCGCCATCCTCCACCAGTATCCCAATCTCATCTTATGGATCTCGGGGCATCGTCACGTCAATGTCGTCACCCCTCAACCCTATGATCCATCGATCGCGGGACAGGGGCCGCAAAATAGCTTCTGGGAGGTCGAAACGTCCTCGCTTCGCGATTTCCCCCAGCAGTTCCGCACCTTCGACATCCGCCGCAACAGTGATAACACCCTGTCGATTCTGGTCACCGATGTCGATCCGGCGGTCGCGGATGGATCGCCGGCGGAGAAATCCCGAGGTTACGCCATCGGAGCCGCGCGGATCTTCGGCGCCACCGATGCCGTGCTTGCCGATACCACCTCCCACGCCTACAACGCGGAACTGGTGAAGCAATTGACGCCCGAGATGCAGGCGGAGATGGCTAATCTTGGATCGCCATTGGAGTAAATCCCTGCGGATCCGGCGGAAAGGCGCAAAGCGGCTATATGGCCGCGCGCCCCTCCGGACCGCGACCTGCCAGAGGAGGGCTGTAGCGGTGGTAGGCTGGGGTGAGGAACGAACCCCAGCAGATGCCCCAGCCTACGGCCCTCGGGCGGGACGGAGAGGTCGTGATCGCCTGGAACGATTACCGGAATCTGCGCGGCGATCTCTACTACAACGTCTCGACGGATTCGGGCGCCACCTGGCTGGAGCAGGATCGGCCGCTGGACGAGCCGGGCGTCTTCGAGGATGTGCTCTTCCCCTTCGTCAGCCAGCTTCGCGCCTCCGATGGCCGTTATCATCTACTCGCCTCGCGCTATCGCGACGACGGTCTGGGGGTGGCCGACCTCTACCTTCACGGACTACCGGCGAGCCCTTCGGCACCGCCTCCGACTGACTTGAATGACCCTGGCGCTCCCGAGAATAAGGCGGCTCTCGAAACCCGTGTTTCCGCCTTCTGGAACGCCTTGGTGAAGGCCGACCATGCCAGCGCCTACAAGCTGTTCGATCCCTATTTTCGCCGCCGCATGCGCCAGGAGGATTACGTCGGACAGTCCGGGCGCGTCCAGCATCATGCGTTCGCCATCGAGTCGGTCAGGGTCGAGGGTCATGTCGCCCAGGTGGCGGTGCGCTTCACCTATGAGATCCCGGTTCTGAATTTGCCGCGCGGCGGCCGCTATTCCAGACCGCCGACCTCCACCCAGGTCGATGAAACCTGGATTTTCATCGATGGCGATTGGCACAAGGAGTACCGCAACGAAGTCGGCGATTTTGCCTTTACGCGTTATTGAGGCTGGCGAGGCATCCTTGATCAGGCCCTGACGGCACGCGCCCAGGGATCAAGGAGAGCGTGCGCTGGGACGAGGGAGGCGCGCGGGTGGCGGAGCTGGCCGCCGAGTGGCTGCGGACGCGCCTGATCTATGTCGCCGATCGCGAATCCGACCTGCTGGACCTGATGGTACGCGCCCACGACCTCAAGAACCCCGCCGACTGGCGGCTGCGCCCCAAGCACCGAGCCCTGCCCGAGGGTGGATGCCTGTGGGCAACGGTGTTGGCCGAGCCCATCAGCAAAAGCCTTGAGTCCGTCCTCGATCTTGAAAGGCGGATTGGCCATGACGAAGTCGCGGTTCCCCCAGATCGGCGTCCCTTCCTTGGAACCAGAACCCCGATCATTGCAGCGACCGCTCGACGGGCGGTCGCGCGGTGCTCGCGGGGCTTGGGAAAGTGGCCTGACCCAGGCGTGACGATCAAAAGGCCGCGCGGAAGGCGTTCAGGAAGGCGTCGTAGCTGTCTTCCGCCAGGTCGTTGATGCCGGCCGCCGCCTTGCGTCCGCCGCCGGTCGGGAAGGCGCGACAGAGTACGTCGGCGCCGTCGGGGCGGGTCAATGGGGCACGCACACTGACCAGAAAGCCGCCTTCCGCGAAGCGGGTGAGGATGGCGTGCGCTTGGTCGGGTGCCTCCTGGGCCAGCTCGTTCGCGTAGACGCCGCTCGCGCGTCGCGCCCAGGGTTCGGCCGGGAGGATGAAGAGACGATGGGCGGGATCCTCGTACTCGGGCCTCAGGGCGCGCGTTCGGGCCATGTCGTCCGCGTAGCCGTCGCGGAGCGCGGCGAAGGCCGGATCCTCGGCGATGAAGGCGAGTGGGTCGGCGTAGGGCAGGAGGCGGCGATAGAGGTCGTCCGGGGCGAAGTGCAGATCCTCGATCGTGGGGCCATAGCCGTTGTAATTGATGTAGATCCCAAGCTCGCGCAGGCTGGCGATGGCGGTCTCGTCGAGTCCCAATGGCTCGGCCGCCCGCCGCGCCGAGGGGTCGAAGTTGTCGCCGAAGGTGCCGACCACCGCCCAGGCGCGCTGGCGTCCGCCCAGATAGTCGTCGACCAGCAGGCTGGTGCCCTTGTCCGGTAGGGTCTCGACATGGGTGTCGAGCCCCGGATGCACCGGAATCTCTCCCGGAAAATGATGATCGAAGTAGCGCACCCGCGCGCCCGCGTTCAGCAGACGCTCCAGTGGCGCGCGATTCTTGTCGAGCGAGATGTCGAGCACGGTCACGGACGTGGCGTCCTCGGGCACGCGCGCGAGCAGGTCGATCTCCCGCTTGGGTCCGGTCACCAGAATACTGTCGAGCGGCTCGACCAGCCGCAGTTGTCGCAGGGCGCAGATGCCGTCGGCATCGCCATTGAAGACGTCGTAGTGGCTCATGCTGTGTCGCTCGCTCTGAATCAGGCGTTGACGGGATCGGAGGCGGAAAGGCTTGCCGTCCGGCGGTGAAATATCTGTTTCCAGGCGTTCATTCTCCAATAGAATCGGGCGTCGGGGGGCTCCGAAATGGTCCTGTCTGCCGAGGATCCGACCGGCGAGTCCGTCCATTCGCTTCACCAGCCACACAACATGGGGTGTCCGATGAACTTCAAACTTCCGCTCCTGCTCTGGGGCGTCCTTGGGTGCGCGTCGATCCAGGCCGCCGGCGTCGGTTCGCCCGCTCCCGGTTGTCCGGTGGACAGCCTCGCGGGTGGTGGGATCGTGGATCCGGCCGCGCGCGCGGGTCAGGTGGTCTATCTGGATTTCTGGGCCTCCTGGTGCGTCCCCTGCGCCAAGTCCTTTCCCTTCCTGGACCAGATGCACAGGGATCTCAAGGCGCGGGGATTCGAGGTGATCGCCATCAATCTGGACGAGGAGCGCCAGGATGCGCTCGGATTCCTGGACAAGCATCCGGTTGGTTTCACCATCGGGGCCGATCCCCAGGGAAAGTGTCCGAGGCTCTACCAGGTCAAGGGCATGCCCACCTCCTATCTGATCGATCGCAAAGGCCAGATCAGGGAGGTCCACGAGGGCTTCAAGACCGGCGACGCCCCCGCCCTGCGCGCCCGGATCGAATCGTTGCTGTCGGAGCCCTAGTCAGCGCCATGATCATACGAAATCCCCTCATGATGTGCTGTCCGCTCCTGATTCTTCCCGCCCTGACCGGCTGCGCGATCCAGCCGGTCGCGGCCTGGGAACGCGGCAACCTGGCGCGACCCGAGATGGCGCTCGAACCCTATCCGCTGGAGGCCGGGTTCCGCCAGCACGCCTTTTTCTCGAAGGAGTCCGTCAGCGGCGGCTATGGCATCGGAGGTGGCGGTTGTGGCTGTAACTGATCACGGCCTACCCGGGAGGACACTCACCGCCCTGACCGGCGCGGCGCTCGCCCTTCCCGGCCTGGTGCCGGATAGCCAGGCGGCCACGCCGACCGAGCGACAATGGGATGTGGGCTATTTCTACTACGAGGAAGGCGACGATCGGATGCGGGTCGAGAGCCTCAAGCAGAGCCTGGTGCTGCCCCTGGGCGACCAGCTCGATCTGACCCTGAACGGCGTCCGGGACAGTATCTCCGGCGCCTCGCCCATCTACAACCTCCCGGAGATCCGCTGTCGGGACGGCTCCGTCATCACGCCGCCGGTCATCAGCGTGAGCGGCGCCTCCGGCACCACCGCCGCGGGTGGTCCGCGCCCGGAGCGTCCGGCCCTCAACGCAGGCGACTGCCGGATCGATGGGGCGCGTCAGGTGATGCTGGATGGTACCTTCCAGGACGTGCGGACCGCCGGCGACTTCAAGCTGAATTATTATCGCGGCGAGACCACGCTCGGTTTCGGCGCCGGTCTGTCGCGCGAGAAGGACTACGACTCGAACTTCATGAGCCTGGACTGGCGCCAGGAGCTGAACGACAAACTCAGCACGCTGACCCTGGGTTACGGGCTGGCCTCGGATACCTTCACCCCGCTCAACAAGACGAACTTCTCCGAGGACAAGGAATCGCATCAGTTCCTGCTCGGCCTGACCCAGGTGCTCGGCAAGAACGACCTGCTGCAAACCAACCTGACGTTCGGATACGACCAGGGCTATCTCACCGATCCCTACAAGAACGTCTATCTGCTCTCGACCAACGCGGCGGTCGAGGAGGTTCGACCCGACGCGCGCCGCCAATGGAATCTGCTCACCCGTTATGTCCATTATTTCGACGGTCCCAAGGCCGCCCTGCATCTGGATTACCGCTATTCCATGAGCGACTGGGGCATCGACGCCCACACCCTGGAGACCTTCTGGATACAGCCGCTCGGCCAGGGCTGGCAACTGGTGCCCCGGCTGCGCTACTACAGCCAGGGCGAGGCGGATTTCTACCGGAGCTATTTCGAGAGCCTGCCGGCCAACGGGCACTACAGCAGCGACTATCGTCTGGCCGGATTCGGCGCCATCAGTGGCGGGCTCAAGCTGACCAAGCAGGTGACCGATCAGGCCCGCCTGGATCTCGGCGTCGAATTCTACGATCGCCAGTCCGACTATGGACTGCAAGGGCACGCGGATAGCGATTTCGCGGATTACGGCTTCACCATCTACAGCCTGAGCCTGAACCTCAAGTTCTGAGTCGCCGCCATGCAATCGCATCGGCTCGCGTTTCGCGCCATGGGCTCGCCCTGCGAGCTTCAGTTGTTCGGCGCGGATCCCCGCGAGACCGAAGCGATCGGCGCGCGGGCGAGAGCGGACGTGCTTCGCCTGGAGCAAACCTACTCGCGCTATCGCGAGGACAGCCTGACCAGCGCCATCAACCGGGCCGCCGCCGCGGCCGGGACCATCGAGGTCGACCCGGAGACCGCCGCCCTGCTCGACTACGCGCACACCTGTTACCGCGAGAGCGGGGGGCTGTTCGACATTACCTCCGGCCTGCTCCGGCGCGCCTGGCGCTTCGACTCCGGCCGCTTGCCCGAGCCTGGCGAGATCGCGCCCCTGCTGGCGAGGATCGGCTGGGACAAGGTGGTCTGGGAACGGCCCAGGCTGAGTTTCGGCGTGCCCGGAATGGAGATCGATTTCGGTGGCATCGGTAAGGAATACGCCGCCGATCGGGCCGCCGCGCTCTGCGCCGACGCGGGCCTCCATCATGGCTTGGTCAATCTGGGCGGCGATATCCGGGTTATCGGCCCCCAACCGGACGGCGCGCCCTGGCGGGTCGGCCTCCAGGATCCGCTGCGCCCGGAGACCCTGCTCGGCGGCGTGCTGCTCACTGGCGGCGCCATCGCCAGCAGCGGCGACTATGCCCGCTGCCTGGTGATCGATGGAAAGCGTTACGGCCATATCCTTGATCCCCGCACCGGTTGGCCCGCGCGCGGTCTGGCGGCGGTCAGCGTCATCGCCGCGACCTGCGTGGTCGCCGGCAGCCTGAGCACCATCGCCATGCTCAAGGGGCGCGACGGGATCCCCTGGCTGGGAGCGCTGGGGGTGCCGCATCTCTGGGTCGATGTCGACGGACGCCAGGGCGGTTCCGGGGTGTTCGCCGATCTGCTGGAGGCGCGGCGGGCCTCGTTCCGTGCCGCCGCGCCCGCTCGATCCGCCGAGTCCGACTAGGCCGCGCGGATCCCGGATCCATCCCGTGCAGGTAGTTGTGCGGATTTCTCGGCGCCCTAGGTTCACAGCATGATCAATCGATAATGCTGTAAGCCATCAGGTCTCGACGACGCCTCTCGATTCATCGATGAAAAACATCAAATCATTGGGTTTTAGCGCGGGTGTCGAGCTGGTGTTCGCGGAGCTTCTGGAAGCCTCGGGGATCGGTGTATGGGCCTACGAGGCGAGGACGGGGCTGGTGTGCTGGAACGCCTGGATGTCAAGAAGGCTGGGCCTAGCGGCGAATGCCGGCCCCGGTAAGGGGGCTGGCTGGCTTGACCTGATCCATCCGGACGAGGCCCCGGGCGCGCGGACGCGACTGGAGGCAGCGCTTGGTCGCGACGGCCCCGAGATCGATCTGCCCTGTCGCTTTCGTCACTCCGATGGCCAGTGGCTTTGGATTCGGGTGCTGGGCCGAGTGGTCGAGCGCGACGCGGCCGGGGAGCCGCGGCGCCTGCTGGGTACGCTGTCCGACCTGAGCGAGCGGCAGGCCCTCGAACGGCGGTTGGCCGAGACGGAGGAACGTTTGCGTCTGGTCACCGACAGCATCACCGATGTGTTCTGGTTGGCCGATGTCGGCCACGAGACGATCGATTATGTCAGTCCCGCCTATGAGCGGATCTGGCGACGACCGGTGGCCTGGCTGGAGGCCAATCCCGGATCCTTCCTCGAATCGATCCATCCCGATGATCTGGATGCCTTCCGGGCGAATTTAGCCAGACTGGGCGAGGGTCTGTCCTTGGATCACGAATACCGGATCCTGCGCCCCGATTGTTCCGTGCGCTGGATCCGGGGGCGCGCCTTCCCGGTTTTCGATCCCGATGGGGCGGTTAGAGGCTGCATCGGGCTGGCGTGCGACATCAGCGAGCGCACCCAGGCCGAGGGGGAGATCCGGCGACTCAACGAGGCCCTGGTGGAAGGGATCGCCAAGCGTACCGCCGAGCTGACGGAGCTTGCGCGGGAATTGAGCGATCGCGAGGTGGATTTCAATCGCGCCCAGGCCGTGGCCAGAATTGGGAGCTGGCGGCTGAATGCGCGCGATAAGCGGATGACCTTGTCCGAGGAAACCCGCCGTCTTTTCGGCATTCCCCAAGACAAGCCGATGACTTACGAGACCTTTCTGGCCGCCGTCCATCCCGAGGATCGGGACATGGTCAATCGACGCTGGGAGGCGGGTCTGCGCGGCGAGCCCTATGGCATCGAGCATCGGCTGATCGTCGATGGACGGGTCATCTGGGTGCGTGAGCACGCGGAGCTGGAATTCGACGGCGACGGGAAACTGCTGGGAGCCCTCGGAACCACCCAGGACATCAGCGAGCGCAAGCGGGCGGAGCTGGCGCTTCGCGAGAGCGAGGAGCGCCTGCGTCTGTTCATCGACCATGCCCCGGCCGCACTCGCGATGTTCGACCGCGACATGCGTTATCTCGCGGTCAGTCGGCGTTGGCTTCTGGACTATGGCCTCGCGGACACCGACATCATTGGCCGTTCTCACTACGCCATTTTTCCCGAGATTCCGGAACGCTGGAAGGCGGTGCATCGCCGCGGGCTCGCGGGTGAGGTGGTACAGGCCGACGAGGACAGGTTCGAACGCTCGGACGGTCGCGTGCAATGGTTGCACTGGTCGGTGCGCCCCTGGCAGGGGAGCGATGGCCGCGTTGGTGGAATCGTCGTCTTTACCGAGGACATCAGCGAGCGCAAGCAGGCCGAGGAGACCCTGAGTAGAGCCAACCGGCATAACCGCGCCCTGCTGGAAGCCAGTCTGGACCCCTTGATCGTCATCGATCCGGCGGGTCGGATCAGCGATCTGAACCGCGCCACCGAGACCGCCACCGGGCGGTCCCGTGAGCAACTGCTCGGAACCGAATTCGCGGTCTATTTCTCCGATCCAGACCAGGCGCGGGCGGGTTACCGAGCGGCCTTCGAGCAGGGCGAGGTGCGTGATTACGCCCTGGATCTCGTGCATCGCGACGGCTGGGCGACTCCGGTTCTTTATAACGCCTCGGTCTATCGCGATTCGGAGGGCGCCGTCGAGCAGGTGTTCGCCGCCGCGCGCGATGTGACCGCGCTCAAGCGGATCACCGACATGCTGCAAGGGCGTCTGCGTCTGCTCGACATGGTCGAGGATCGGTCGCTGGAGGAGATCCTGAGGGCCAGTATCGACGAGGCGGTGGCCCTGACCGGCAGTCTGGTCGGTTTTTACCATTTCCTGGAGCCGGACCAGGAGACCCTGCGGCTTCAAACCTGGTCGACGCGGACCATGAAGGAGTTCTGCCTGGCCGAGGGGGCGGGTCTCCACTATCCGCTGTCGAAGGCTGGGGTTTGGGCGGATTGCGTGCGGCAGGGTCGGGCGGTCATCCATAACGATTACACATCGATCGCCCATCGGCATGGCCTGCCGGAGGGCCACGCGGAGGTCATCCGCGAGCTGGTGGTCCCGGTCTTCCGCAACAAGCGCATCGTCGGGATCCTTGGGGTCGGCAACAAGCCACGCGACTATGTCGAGGATGACGTGAGCATCGTCTCGAACTTCGCCGATCTGGCCTGGGATCTCGTGGAGCGCAAGCGCGACCAGGAAGCCCTGCGCGCGAGCGAGGCGCGCTATCGGCGGATCGTCGAGACCACCAGCGAAGGGATCTGGACCATGGACGGCGAGCATCGAACGACCTTCGTCAATACGCGCATGACCGCGCTGCTCGGCTACGAACGCTCCGAGATGCTGGGCCGCCCGGTCGAGGATTTCATGTTTCCGGAGGATCTGGACGATCACCGCGAGCGGATGCGGGTACGTCGCTCCGGCGGGAACGAGCAATACGAGCGACGCTTTCGCCGCCGGGATGGCTCGGAGCTGTGGACACTGGTATCGGCGGATCCCGTTCATGGCGAAGAGAACGGTTTCGGGGGCTCCTTCGCCATGCTCACGGACATCTCGCTGATCAAGGAGCAACAGCGTCGATTGGAGCGAATGGCGCACTACGACGCCTTGACCGGTCTGCCCAATCGGGTCTTGCTGGCGGACCGCCTGCGCATGGCCATGGCCCATGCCCGCCGGGAGGATCGGCTGCTGGCGGTTTGTTACCTCGATCTGGACGGATTCAAGCCGGTCAACGATACCCATGGTCATGCGGCGGGCGATCGTCTGCTGGTCGAGATCGCGAAGCGTCTGACCCGCGATCTGCGCGGGGAGGACACGGCGGCCCGCCTGGGTGGCGACGAATTCGTCCTGCTGCTTGGCGATCTGGCCAGTCAGGCGCAAGGCCAGGGCCTGCTTGAACGGCTGCTGGTCTCGATCGCCGAGCCCTATGCGATCGCGCCTGGTCGGACGGTCGCGGTCACGGTCAGTCTCGGGGTCACGCTCTACCCGCTCGATCAGTCGGACGCGGACACGCTCCTGCGCCACGCCGACCTGGCGATGTATGAGGCCAAGCAGGCCGGGCGCAACGGCTTCCGCCTCTTCGGTCCTGAGTAGTCGAGGTTCTGAAAATCGCGCCGAGGCTTGCGTGATGGGAGGCGACCAAAAGTGATGCCTGGCGGCCTCCCGCGACATCAGTCATGGTCGCACCCCTTCGGGCAAGGCCGCCAACAGTGACTGGAGTTGCGGCAGGCTGATCGGTTTGACCAGATGTTGATCGAATCCCGCGGCGCTGGTCGCGGCCTTGTGCCGCGCCTGCCCCAGTCCGGTCAGCGCCACGATCGTCGTGTCGCGCTCGCGTAACACCTGGCGCAGCCGCCGACAGGCGTCATAGCCATCCAGCCTGGGCATGCCCAGATCCAGCAGGATCAGGTCGGGCTGGAAGGCGGCGGCCAGCTCGACCGCTTCCAGTCCGTCGTGGGCGATCCGCACCTCTTGCCCGAGCAGATCCAGCAGCAGTGACAGGCTGTCGGCGATATCCCTGTCGTCATCCGCGACCAGGATCCGATGCCGGGACGCGGAACCTGGCTTCTGGGCGGTGAGCGGGGCGGGCGCCGCGACTGGTGGTGGGCTGAGTGGCAGGCGCACGATGAATTCGCTGCCTTGTTCATCCCCCGCGCTCCGGGCCGTGATCGTGCCGCCATGCAGGTCGACGAGCTGTCGGCTGAGGCTGAGCCCGATACCGAGTCCGGAGTCCGCGTTGTCGCGCGTGTGCTGGCCCCGGACGAACATCGTGAAAATGTGCTCCAGCAGTTCGGCGGGCAGGCCCTTGCCCGAGTCCTTCACGGAGATGACCGCCTCGTTCTCCTCCCGTGCGACGGTCAATTGGATTTGGCCGCCAGGCTCGGTGTACTTGGCGGCGTTGTTGAGCAGGTTAGAGACCACCTGGGCCAGCCGAATCGGATCGCCCGTCACGTAGAGCGCGTCCGGCGGCAACCGCAGGCTGAGTTCATGCCGGCGGGCGTCGATCAGCGGACGGCTGGTTTCCACCGCGCGCTCGACGACCTCGGCCACGGCCAGTCGCTCCGGACGCAGCGGGATCGTGCCCTTGCTGATCCGCGAGAGGTCCAGCAGATCGTCCACCAGGCGCTTCAGGTGGTCGACCTGGCGTTCGATCACCGCCCGCGCGCGTTCGCGCGTGGTTTCGTCCCCGCCCGCCAGCCGCAGGATGTCGGCCGCGCTTCGGATCGGCGCCAAGGGCGTGAGCAGCTCATGGCCGAGGATGGCGAGGAATTCATCCTTGTGGCGGTCGGCGTCGCGCAGGGTCTGCTCGACCGCCTTGCGCTCGGTGATCTCCTGGGTGGTTCCGAAGCCCCCCAGCAGGACGCCTTCCTCGTCGTATTCCAGCTCCGCCTTCTCGCGCACCCATTTGAGCTGTCCGTCGACGATCAGCCGATGCTCGATGTCGTAGGGCTCGCCCAGCAGTGACGCTCGCCATGATCGGTCGACCAGATCCCGATCCTCGGGATGCACCACGCCCATGAAGGTTTCATAGGTCACGGGAACGTCCTCCGAGATACCGAAGATCCGATGGGCCTCGGCCGACCAGGTCAGGCGGTTGCTGTGCAGGTCCAGCCGCCAACTGCCGACCCTGGCCACCGCCTGCGCCCGGTTGAGATCGTTCTGGCTGAGTCGCAGGGCCTTCTCGGCCTCCTTATGCGCGCTGATGTCCGATGACATCACCAGGATTCGGGTCACCTGGCCGGACGCATCCTTCAGGGGCACCTTGTCGGTGCGGATCCAGCGCCGCTCGCCGGACGGCAGGCGGTAAGGTTCCTCGATCCCGAGCCTTGGCTCGCCGGCGCGAATCACCGCCAGGTCGTCCTGGTAATAGCGCTCGGCGTCTTGCGGATAGCATTCGGAGCTGTGCCGGCCCTCGATCAGGGCCTTGGGCAAGCCCAGCGAGCGGGCGACCGCGGCATTGACCCGCAGTATGTGGTTGGCGGTGTCCTTATAGAAAATCAGCGCCGGCACGTTGTCCAGGATCAGCTCCAGCTCCTCCTGCAACTGGCGCAGTCGCTCCTCGGCCGCGTGGCGCTCCGAGAGGTCGTGACAGATGGTGGCGAGGAACTCGACCTGGCCGGTCACCGGGTCGCGCGGGGCGAGGATGAGTTGCGAGACGAGCGCCTCGGAGCCATCGCGGCGCAGCAGCGCGCTGTCGCCCAGCCATTGTCCCTGTGCGAGCGCCATCGGCAGACTCTCCTCGCTCAGGCGCCGGCGGGTGTCTTCCGGGTGATAGTCCTCGACGCGCGAGGGCTCCAGCGATTGGAGCGGCTCGAGCCCGAGAAGGGTGCGCCCGGCCTGATTGATGTAATCCACCTGGCCCTCCGGCGTGGCGGTGGCGATCAGATCGCTGCTGGCTTCCAGGATGGTGGCCAGCTTGCGGTTGCGCGCCTCGGCGCTCCGGCGCGCGTCGATGTCGGTGTGGGTGCCGATCGCGCGCAGCGGCTCCCCGTCCGGTCCCCATTCGTTGACCTGGCCGCGGCTGAGTACCCAGCGCTTCCCGCCGTCGCGAAAGCACAGCCTGAGTTCCTGCTCGCAACGGCCGTCGCGCTGGAGCTGCTGCTTGGCCGCGGCGATCACGGATTTCCGATCCTCGGGGCACAGCAGGTCTTCCCAGCGCAGCGGCCGCCCCTCGGGGGGCATGGCCAACCGGGCGGCATGGGCGGCGCTCACGGCGATGGTGTCGCGGCGCAGATCCCAGTTCCAGAGCCCGACGCTCGAGGCCTCGACGGCGTAGCGGAAACGGGCCTCGCTGGCCTCCAGCTCGGTGGCGCAGTGGTTGGCTCGGCCCGCCAGCTCGGTGTTGAGCCGGCGGATCTCATGCTCGGCCTCCTTGCGCGCGCTGATGTCGCGCGCGAGTCCGACATAGTGGGTCAATCGGCCCTCGGCGTCGCTGACCGGGAAGCCGCGGTTCCAGATCCAGCGCACCGATCCGTCGGCTCGCAGGATCCGGTATTCGTGATCGAGCGGTTGGCCGTCAAGCCGTCGGCCCAACTCGGCCTGGATCCGATCTCGATCCTCGGGATGGACGGCCTCTAGAAAGGATTCGGGGTTGGCGTAGAGCTCGGCCACGGGGCGCTGCCAGATCCGCTCGTAGGCGGGGCTGACGTAGCGCATCCGCCGGGTGGTGGGATCGGCCATCCAGAAGACAGCGGTGATGGTGTCCAGGATCAGCCGCAGGTGCTGGTCGCGGTTGGCCAGATCCAGCTCGGTCGTTTTCCAGTCGCTGATGTCGCGGCATGTGCCGGCCGAGCGCCGCGCTTGGCCGCTGGTTGGATCGCGCTCGATCACCCGTCCCCGCGCCTGCATCCAGCGCCATCGACCATCCTGGTGCGACATCCGAAACTGGGCCTCGAACAGTGGGTTGTCCGGCGCTAGGGCCGTCGTGTCCAGGCGCGCCCGCAGCTCGGATCGATCTTCCGGATGGACCAGCCCAAGCCAACCCTCTGGGCTGGCGAGCCCCTCCTCCTGGGATCGGCCGAGCAGGGCGGCCATCTGGGGGCTCCACCGCGAATCGCCGGTGACATGGTCGTACTCCCAGAGACCGAGGGCGCTGGCCTCAAGGATTTGGGCGAAATAGGCGGCATCGCGCGCGAGTGGGTTCAAGGTTGCCTCATACGGCATGGTGGTTTCTTGATGGTGATGACTTGCGGTTTGGCCTGTCGCGCTCGACGGACAGCCGTGGATCACTCATGAACGATTGTAGTTTTTCAGCGCGAGGAAGGGTGCCCTGAGCCTGGACAGGACCGCCGAGAGCGAGAGGAGGCGGTGCCTGAGTCAGAGTCGATCAGCCAGTTGCGCCAATTAAATGGCGGCGATCTCGCTTGAAACAAATGGCCGGTCGACCCCACTCGTCGGTTCGCGAAACCTGGTCGCCGACCTTGGACCGGATAAACGCAGAAGAATAGTCGGATACGAGACTATACTTGCGCCACTCCGAACAGGAGTTCGGAGCAACGGGATGTGGCTGGACGGCGGCGAGCGCGCCTTCTCGGCGCGGCCGATGATTGTTTCGGTTGCGAAAACCAAACGAGGAGGTCGGCTTCGATGAGATCAAGGTCGCTCAAGACCCGCGCCCTGGGGCTGCTGCTGGCCGTGCTGGCGCCGATTGGAGCCGCCTGGGCCGGCCCGGCGGGCGGGCATCCGCCGTTCGAGCGCACCGAGGAGCGTGAGCCGTGCGCGAGTTTCGTGCCCACCAAGCAACCCTTCTTTGGCGAAACCCATCTGCACACGGCCTATTCCTTCGATTCCGTGGCGCTGGACACGCGCAACACCCCGGCGGATGCCTATTGGTATGCCAAGGGTGGGCGGGTCGGCCTGCCGCCCTGGGCGGACACGCGCACCGCCGAGGACATTCCGCCGGCCAGCCGGCCGACGCTGGCGACCGAGCATCCCTACTGTCTGCCCGGCGAGCACTGCCAGTTCATGGCCACCCGCACCATCCAGTTCCCCGAGGGGCGCGCCCTCGACTTCGCGGCGATCACCGACCACGCGGAGCAGTTCGGCGAGTCGAACATCTGCACCTTCGAGGCCACCCAGACCTGTACGAGCGACAGCGACTGCAATCCGGTCGTCACTGGACAACAGTGTTTCTCGGACAGCCTGTGCCGGCCGAATGGCTATGACAGCGCCACCTGCCTTGCCGCCCGCGATGAATTCTCGCGCCTTCGCCAGGGGGCCGTGGCCAGCGCCATGGCCGGATTCGAAAACGTCAGCCAGAACCCGTCACGCCCGCCGTTCTGCGGCCCGGACGGGTCGCTCTGCGCACGCCAGGCCGAGTTGGTCTGGGACCGGATTCGCGCCGACGCGGAGGAGGCTTACGATCGGACCTCCGCCTGCACCTTTACGTCGTTCGTCGCCTACGAATACACGGCGATGGCCGCCAACGGCCGCTGCGCGGACGTTTCGGCGTTGCCCTGCTGGGATGCCGCCCAGAGCAACAGAACCCCTGACGTACCCGACACCGCGACGCCATCCGCCGATTGTCCGAGCGGCGCGGCCTGCCTCATGAATTTCACCGGCAGCTCCGGTGCCGACAACCTGCATCGCAACGTGATCTTCCGCAACGACGAGGTGCTCGACCAGCCGATCAGCAACATCGAGCGTCCGCTCGGATGCGGCTTTGGCGCGGCCTGTACATCGACACCGGGCTGGCCGGTCGCCTCCCCCGCGGCCATGCTCCAGGCGTTGAAGGACGACTGCATCGACAATCCGGCGAAACCCCGCTGCGATGTCCTGACCATCCCGCACAATCCGAACATGAGCCGGGGCAGTCTCTTCATCCTCCCTGACACTACGTCCGACGGGCTGACGGAGGCGCGACTGCGGCATCAACTGGAGCCGCTGGTCGAGATCACGCAGATCAAGGGTCAATCGGAATGCCGCTACAACGCCAGGACCGGGATGGCCTGGACGAATCCGCCGGACGAGCTGTGCGACTTCGAGAACCAGGGCTGGGCGCGGCTGGGCGGATCGGCGGACGGTTACCTCACCGACGCCATGCAGACCACCGACAGCATTCCGCCGCGCGGTTATGTGCGCAACACGCTCCAGAACGGCCTTGCCTACGCCGCCGAGAACGGGGTCAATCCCTTCAAGCTCGGCTTCGTCGGCGCCCTCGACAACCACAACGGCACGCCCGGACAGACTGACGCCCAGCAATATGCGAAGAGCGGCGCGCACGGCATCCAGAGCTTCGCCACCTCCGCCGAGGCCCTGAACGAACGCTTTTTCCTCGGCCTCGAAACCAACGCCGGCGGCCTGGCCGTCGTCTGGGCCGAGGAGAATTCGCGCGACGCCATCTTCACCGCCCTCAAGAACCGCGAAACCTATGCCACCAGCGGTACCCGTCCGATCGTGCGCGTCTTCGGCGGCTTCGGACTGCCGAGGAACATCTGCAAGCGCGGCGGCTTCGCCGAACGCGGGTACGCCAACGGCGTGCCCATGGGCGGCACCCTGCATGGCACGGGTGGCGGCCAGGCCCCGCGTATCGCCATCAGCGCGCTCATGGACCCCGGCTGGTCGGGCCATCCCGGCACACCGCTGCAACGGGCGCAGATCGTCAAGGGCTGGGTGGACGCTGCGGGTCAAACCCATGAAGCGGTCTACGAGGTCGCTGGCGAGGCCGATGAGCCAGCCCCGGAGAGCCGGGTCGACCTGCGTACCTGCCAGCCGAAGGGTGGCGGCATGACGGACTTCTGCACCCTCTGGACGGACCCGAGCTTCGATCCCTCCCAGCACGCCTTCTATTACGTGCGCGTCCTTGAAAACCCGAGCTGCCGCTGGACTCAGTATTACTGCAACGCCCGCGGCGTCGACTGCGACAGGCCGATGGGTGTCTGTCGCGGCCAGGATCCGGCGTTCGACGGTCAAGGCTGCGGCGGCGATGCCGAATGCGGTGGCGGGGTCTGCACCCTTCCGGACACGTACGAGGAATACGAGTACAGCCAGTGTTGCAGCGGCCTCGTGCCGCGCACCGTGCAGCAGCGCGCCTGGACCTCGCCGATCTGGTACACCCCGGCTGGGGCGCCTCCGTCCGGTTTCGTCCCTCCCCCACGGTCGGGGTTTAGAGGCGAGGTCGCCGCCGAGTGAATGTCTCCATGAGGTGGGGCTGGCTCCGGCATCCGGTCGCGCACTTCACCCTGATCGGGATCGCCCTCTATGGCGCGAGCCTGCTGTTGACGCCGTCCGAACCCGAGCGGCCGACCGTCGAGCGCGAGCCGATCCTGGTCTCGGCGGAGCGCCGCCAGGCGCTGCAAGCGGACTTCGCGCGCCGTTGGGGCGCCTGGCCGACCCCGGAACAGACCTCGGCCCTGATCGCGAGAACCATCGATGATGAGTTGCTCTATCGCGAGGCGCGGGTGCTCGCGCTCGACTTCGAGGATGGCAGCGTGCGCCGGCGGCTCGTCGAGAAGATGAGTGCCCTGAGCGATCGACCCGGGCGCGATCCCGACGAACTGGTGCGCGAGGCCCTGGCGCTCGGGCTCGACGACGATATCGTGATCCGCCGCCTGCTGATCGAGAAGATGCGCCTGGTTCTGGCGCACGATCCGATGGCGCCTCCACCGAGCGAGACGGATCTGCTGGACTATCTCGACCGACACCGCGACCGCTTCGAGTCGCCGGCCGAGCTGACCTTCTCGCATCTCTTCTTCAGCGCGAGCGCGCGCGGCGCGGATCTCGGGCCGGACGCGCTGGAGGCGCTCGCGCGGGTGCGCTCGATGTCCCCGTCCGCGTCCGCCGCGCTGGTGTCCTCGGATCCGTTCCTGCTGGGGTCGCGGATGCGCGCCTATTCCCAAGGCCGCCTCACGGCGCGGTTCGGCAAGTCCTTCGCCGAACAGGTCTTCGCCCTGCCGCTCGGTGCCTGGTCGAACCCCATCGCCTCGCCCTATGGACGGCATCTCGTCTGGGTCGAGGAGAAGAGCGCGCCACGTCCGCCGGAACTTGCGTCGGTTCGGCGGACGGTCACGGAAGGCGTATTGAAGGAACAGGCGGCGGCGCGTTTGGCGAGGGGCATGGAGCGGTTGCGCAAGCGATATGAGATTCGCATCGACGAGCCCGACGATCTCTCCCGGCCGGCCGCGACGCTGGCGTCGCGGCCGCGATGACCGCCTGGCGCGGGTTCCTCTGGACGATCCTTGCCGGGGTTCTGGGCGCGGCTTCGCCCGTCCTCGCGCATCCACTCGACCCGGCGCTGTTGGAGATCCAGGAGTCACCGACGGGCGCGCTTGAGGTGCTGTGGCGCTGGCCGCTGTCGCGAACCGGTGACTCCCCGCTAAAGGTCGTCCTCCCCGATGCCTGCCGGTCGCTGTCCGAGCCCTCGCTCACCCAAACCGGCGCGCGGGTGACGCAGCGTTGGCGCGCCCAGTGCGGCGCGGGTGGACTGGCGGGCCAGGGCATCGGCGTCGCCGGCCTGGGCGAACGCCAGACCGATGCCCTGCTGCGTCTGCACCTGGCGGACGGGCGGCTGATTCAGACGGTTCTGCGCGCCGATGCCCCCGCGCTGACCATTCCCGAACGCTCCGGTCGATTCGACGTGCCGCGCGACTATCTCGAGCTGGGCTTCGAGCACATCCTGAGCGGATCCGATCACCTCCTCTTCGTGCTCGGGCTGGTGCTGCTGGTGCGCGGCTGGCGGCGACTGGTCTGGACCGTCACCGCCTTCACGGCCGGACACAGCGTCACGCTCGCCCTCGCCGTGCTCGGCGTCGTGGCCCTTCCCCCGGGGCCGATCGAGGTCTTGATTGCCTTGACCATCCTCATCCTTGCCGCGGAGCTGGCCGGGGGCGGGCGCGAGACCTGGATCCAGCGCTTCCCCTGGGCGATGGCCTTCACCTTCGGATTGCTGCACGGGCTCGGTTTCGCGGGCGCGCTGGCCGAGGTCGGGGTGCCGGGGGACGCGGCGGCGCTGGCGCTGTTCGGGTTCAACCTCGGCATCGAGCTTGGACAGCTGCTGTGCGTGGCGGCGATCCTGGCGGTCAGGGCCGGTCTGCGCCGGATTCCTTTGCGCTGGCCGGACGCCGTCGCGCGCCTCCCCGCCTACGTCATTGGTTCGCTGGCGGTTTTCTGGGTGGCTGAACGCACGGTGGCGATGCTCTGAACGGCCGGGGATCCTCGACGACCACGCCCAATGGCCCCTATGCCATAATCCCCGGCATCGACCCGCGCGAACATCCGTCCATCCGAGTCAGACCCGCGACATGAGCCTGCCCGAGCTGAAAGTCTCCTATCCGCCGCCAGCGACCTGGCGTGATCGCCTGTTCCACTATTACCTGCTGGTGAGGTTGCATCGCCCCATCGGCATCTTCCTGCTGATGTGGCCGGCGTTGTGGGCGCTCTGGCTGGCGGGCGAGGGTCAGCCGCCCTGGCGGGTGGTGCTCATCTTCGTGCTTGGCGTGGTCTTGATGCGTTCGGCCGGCTGCGCGATCAACGATTACGCCGACCGCGATTTCGATGGCCATGTGGCCCGGACCAATCAGCGTCCACTGGCGACCGGGCAGGTCAGGCCCGCGGAGGCGGTGGGCGTCTTCCTGGTGCTCAGCCTCATGGCCTTCGGACTGGTGCTCCAGTTGAACTGGTCGACGGTGGCGCTCTCCGTGGTGGCCCTGCTGCTGACCCTGATCTATCCCTTCATGAAGCGCTTCACCCATGTTCCGCAGCTCTTTCTCGGGGCCGCCTTCGGCTGGGCCATCCCCATGGCCTTCATGGCCGTCACCAGCTCGATTCCCGGTCATGCCTGGGTGCTCTTCATCGCGACCCTGATCTGGGCGCTGATCTACGACACCCAGTACGCCATGGTCGACCGCGAGGATGACCTCGGGATCGGCATCAAGTCGACGGCGATCCTGTTCGGACGCTGGGATCGGGCGATCGTGGGTGGCTTGCAGTTGGTCATGCTTGGGCTCTTGCTCTGGATCGGGCAAGAGACGGGGCGTGGTCCCGTCTATGACGCGGGCCTGGCCGTCGCCGCCGCGTTCGCGGTCTATCAACAGTACCTGATCCGCAATCGAGACCCGTCAGGCTGCTTTCAGGCGTTCCTGAACAACAACTATCTCGGCCTGGCGGTCTTTCTCGGGCTAGTGCTGGACTATGCCCTAGCGTGAATCGAGGCCGGCGGTCGTCTCATGAGACAGGCCCCGCTGGCGCCTCCTCCGGGAGGATTTCGGCGTGCGGATTCGGGTAGTGCTTCAGACGTGGATTATCGGCTAAAATCAATGCTTCGTTAGAGATCCATTTTTTGTCCAGTAAACGTCTGGATGATTAATACGATGGCTATATTGTCATCGGATTTTTTATCAATCGATATGATTTTGGGCGCTCCGTGTAGGCGCCATGTCTAGAGCCCTACCCGGTGACGGTGCCCGTGTGGCTGCGCGCCCAGCAGACGAGCGGACCGGGCTGGCTACACGCCGTGCGCTTGCCACCGGCCGCTGCCGCCGCGGCGCATCAGCGCTGCCGCAAGGTCGCCAAGCGCAAGGGCTGGACGCCGAGCGCGGCGACCCTCTTCCTGACGGGCTGGATGATGGTGTTCACCGCCGTGCCGCCGGAGGCCGTGGATGGTCCCGCCGTATTGGCATTTTATCGTTGCCGCTGGCAAGTGGAGTTGATGTTCAAGCGGCTGAAAAGTCTACTCGACCTGGACCACTTACGCACCCAGCGGAACAGTGTGTTGGGCTCCGTCTGGATTCTCGGCAAGTGGCTGTATGCGTTGGTGATCGAACGACACATTCAGCGCCAGAGTCCGTTGGATTGGGACCGTCTGGACCAACCCCGCCGGGTCACCCCCTGGCGCCTGGTGGCGCTCGCCCGCCGCCAGGTCGATGCCTGGATTCTCGAAGTCCACCGCTGGCGCCCGGATCGCTGGGCGGCGTGCCTGGAGGTCATCGCGGAACGCCCGCGCCGCCGCCGCTTGCAAACCCTCCCGGTCGCCGTCATAGCACTCCTGAATACCCTATTAAATCAAATAGTTGCTTAAGTTGGCGCCTATGGGCGAATGCCCCGTCCGGCCCGAGAGACGGCTCGGGCCGGGAGTCCGAGGATCGATCGGCCTCAGATCAAGACGAGATTGTCGCGATGGATGAGCTCCTCGTCGTCCAGATAGCCCAGAATGGACTCGAAGCTGGACGATGACCGACCCTGGATGCGCGCGGCCTCCTCGGTGTCATAGTTGACTAGGCCGCGGGCGACCTCGCTCCCGGCCTCGTCGACGCAGATCACCACCTCGCCGCGATTGAAGCGGCCTTGCACCGCCTTCACGCCGACCGCCAGCAGGCTGGTCCCCTTCTCGCGCAGCGCCTTGACCGCGCCCGCGTCCAGCACCAGCCGCCCACGCGCCTGTAGATGACCGGCGAGCCATTGCTTGCGCGCCGCCTGTGGACCTTGAAAGGGAATCAGGAGGGTTCCGACCGGCTCGCCGGCGCCGATCCGGCTCAACACCCGCTCCCCACGACCCGGCGCGATGATGGTTGGCGTCCCGGAGCGCGCCGCCAGCCGCGCGGCCCGCACCTTGGTCACCATGCCGCCGGTGCCAAGTCCGGTCACGCTACCGCCAGCGACCAGATCGAGCTGGGGGTCGTCGACCCAGGTCTCCAGGATCAGACGGGCATCCGGATTGGCGCGCGGATCCTCCTCGAAGATCCCGTCCTGATCGGTCAGCAGGATCAGCAGATCGGCCTCGATCAGATTGGCGACCAGCGCCGCCAGCGTGTCGTTGTCGCCGAAACGCAGTTCATCGGTCGCGACCGTGTCGTTCTCATTGATGACCGGAATCACGCCCAGCTTGAGAAGCGTGCGCAAGGTGCTGCGGGCATTGAGATAGCGCGCGCGATCGGCGAGATCGTCGCGCGTCAGCAGAACCTGCGCGGTGTGCAGACCATGCGTCTGGAAGCCATCCTCATAGGCGCGCACCAGGCCCATCTGCCCGATCGCCGCGGCCGCCTGAAGCTCGTGCAGCGCCTTGGGCCGACGGTGCCAGCCCATGCGCGCCATGCCTTCCGCGACCGCGCCGGAGGACACCAGCACCACCTCGTTGCCGGCCAAGCGGCGCGCGCTCATCTGTTCGACCCAGGGAGCCAGCAGACCCCGCTCCAGCCCCTGACCATCGCGGGTCAGAAGCGCGCTGCCGATCTTGACGACCCAACGACGGGTACCGGGAATCCGATCTCGCGAAATCATTTCAGGTTTGTAACAAAAAGAAGATCAATCCAGCGGGTGCCAGGCGCCCGTGTCGGGCGCGGCCGTGTCATCCGGATCGCTCGCTGGCGACTCGGAGGAGACGACCTCCGGAAGCGCGGCGCTCGTTTCGGCCTTCAAGGCTTCCAGCCGGCGCATCAGATCATTGATCAGGTCCAGGGTGCCCTCCCCGTTCAGGGCCGAGATCCCGTAAATCGGGGCTTGCCAGTCGAGCGCCTCGATCAGGGCCGCGCGACGCTCCGCGTAGTCCTCGGGATCGATCAGATCCGTCTTGTTCAGGACCAGCCAGCGCTCCTTACCCATGAGATCGGCGCCAAAGGCGTCCATCTCGGCCTCGATCTTGCGCACCTGATCGGCCGGATCCTCGCTCGCGTCCAGGGGCGCGATGTCCACCAGATGCAGCAGCAGTCGCGTCCGCGACAGATGCTTGAGGAAATGGATCCCCAAGCCGGCCCCCTCCGCCGCGCCCTCGATGACGCCCGGAATGTCGGCGATCACGAAGCTGCGATGCTCGCCAACCCGGACCACGCCCAGATTCGGGTAGAGGGTGGTAAAGGGATAGTCGGCGACCTTGGGTCGCGCGCTGGAGACCTTGCGGATCAGGGACGACTTGCCCGCGTTGGGGAAGCCGAGCAGACCGATATCCGCCAGCAGGATGAGTTCCAGAAAGAGATCGCGCTGCTCGCCCGGCGTCCCCGGCGTGAATTGGCGTGGCGCGCGATTGGTGCTGGACTTGTAGCGCGCGTTACCGATGCCGTGGAAGCCGCCCTGCGCGACCAGCAGACGCTGTCCCGATTCCAGCAGCTCCCCGATCAGCTCCTCCGTTTCCTTGTCGAACACCCGCGTGCCCACCGGAACCAGAATGGTCAGATCCTCGCCGCCGCGCCCGGTCATCTGCCGGCCCCGGCCGCTTTGACCGCTCTCGGCGCGATGCCGGCGCTTGTAGCGGAAATCGACCAGGGTGTTGATGTTATTGTCGGCCAGCAGATAGATGCTGCCGCCATTGCCGCCATCGCCGCCGTCCGGTCCACCCTTGGGGATGTACTTCTCGCGTCGGAAGCTGACGCAACCGCGCCCGCCATTACCGGCCTCGACCCGAATGGATGCCTCGTCGACGAATTTCATGCGATAGTTTCGATCCGGTGGGGAGCGTCTCGCCCAAACGAAAAAGCCCCGCCCAAGGGACGAGGCTTCACGCCTTGCGCGAACAGCAGCCGATCACCGCCAAGGGCGGGATCAGGCGTTATCGATAGTGACGAATTTGCGATTCTTCGGACCCTTGACCACGAATTTCACGACGCCATCGGCGAGCGCGAAGAGCGTGTGGTCGCGACCCAGGCCAACATTGACGCCGTTGTGGAACCTGGTTCCGCGCTGACGCACGATGATGCTGCCGGCCGTCACTTTCTGACCGCCGAAGATCTTGACGCCAAGTCGCTTGGATTCAGAATCGCGGCCGTTGCGCGAACTGCCGCCTGCTTTTTTATGTGCCATGGGTCTCTACTCCTCAACCGGCGCTGATGCTGGTGATCTTGAGGGCCGTGAACCACTGACGGTGGCCCTGACGCTTCAGATAATGCTTGCGCCGACGGAACTTGACGATCTTGACCTTCTTGGCGCGGCCATGGGCCTCGACCGTCGCGGTGACTCTGCCACCGGCGAGATAGGGCTTCCCGACTTTGATGTCGTCGCCATCGGCCACCATCAAGACCTGATCGATATCGATGCTCGCCCCCTGTTCGGCGGCAAGCTTCTCGACCTTGACAGTGTCACCTTCGGAAACCCGGTATTGCTTTCCACCGGTTAAAATGACCGCGTACATGTTCTGAAGATCCCCAGGAGTGTTCGGAATGGCCGACGCTCCGCGCCGGAACAAAGAAGCGGAATTTAATCAGGAAATCCAGGTAAGGTCAACGCCGAATCCGGGCGCGCCGCGCGTCGGCCACTCCCCGGACGCGCGGCGCCTCGCCCCCGACCTTCCCGATCGACCTCTTCCGGCGCCTCTCGCCCACCACCCGGACGATAGACCTGGCCCAATGCACCGCAAGAGTCGACCAGAACCGCCAAATTGCGTAATCTTGGAGACCTGAAACCTCGGGGGAGCCTGGCTTGACAGTCATCCGCCCCCAAACCTAGCATCCGCGGCCACTATCGGTAGACCCCAGACATACGCATGGACCTCTCCAGGATTCGATACCCAGTCGCGGAGGATTCGAAGGCCGTGGACGCCTTGATCCTGCGCCGTCTCCAGTCCGACGTGGTACTGATCAACCAGATCGGGCACTACATCGTCAACAGCGGCGGCAAGCGGCTGCGCCCGCTCTCCGTGCTGCTCGCCGCGCGCGCCTGCGGCTACAGCGGCGAGCGTCACATCGACCTCGCCGCGGTGGTGGAATTCATCCACACCTCTACCCTGCTGCACGACGACGTGGTCGATGGCTCCGAGCTGCGCCGCAATCGCGAAACCGCGAATGTCGTCTGGGGTAACGACGCCAGCGTACTGGTCGGCGATTTCCTCTATTCGCGCGCCTTCGAGATGATGGTCGACGTCGGCAGCATGCGCGTGATGGAGGTGCTGGCGCACGCGACCAACCGGATTGCCGAGGGAGAGGTCTTGCAGCTTCTCAACGAGCGCGATCCCGATACCGACGAGCGGCGCTACATGGAGGTCATCACCCGCAAGACGGCGACCCTGTTCGAGGCGGCGGTCCGACTGGGAGCCGTGCTGGCCGAGTCCCCACCGGAAGTCGAGGAGGCCGCCAGGGAATACGGCCTCTGCCTCGGAATCGCCTTCCAACTGATCGACGACGCGCTCGACTACAGCATCGACAACGCCGAACTGGGCAAGAACGTCGGCGACGACCTGGACGAGGGCAAGCCCACCCTGCCCGTGATTCGCGCCATGGCCGTCGGCACGGCGGAACAGCGCGCGCTGCTGCGCGACGCCATCGAGCACGGCGGCCGTGACCGGATCGACGTCGTGACGGCGGCCATTGCCTCCACGGATGCGATTGCCTATACTACGCAGCTCGCGCAGTCCTACGCGACACGGGCAAAGGAGGCCATGCAAGCCTTACCGTCGTCTGCGGCGACCGAATCCCTTGCCATGCTGGCCGATTTCGCCGTCAGCCGCACGCACTGAGGATCGCGATTTTCACGGGGTGTAGCTCAGCTTGGTAGAGCGCTGTCTTCGGGAGGCAGAAGTCGCAGGTTCGAATCCTGTCACCCCGACCAAATTTCCCGATATAAATCAGCCGCTTCTGAGCGGCTTTTTCTTGCCGGCGAATCGCTCTTGTCTCTGGCGTGAAGAGTTGCGTGAAGACTGCTCCAGGATCTCGACCGCATCCGCCAGGTCAGAAGGACGCAGATGAGCGTAGACCCGAGCCGTGATCGCGCTACGTCCGCATGCCGCAGAATCGCTGAGACTCGCTCGATTCCGACGCCGGCCTGAGTCAGCCACGAGCCGCACGTCCGGCGCAGATCGTGCGGATGGACATCCTCAAGCCCGGCATCCGCGACGCACCCCGCGAAACCTTTCGTGACGCTTGCGATCCGTGACCCGTCGCGACGACATATCACCCATGGCGATCCAGGGCAATGCTCCGCGCGATACTGCCGACGACGCTGGAGCGTCGCGCGGGCGTCGGCGTTGGCGGGGATCCGCCCGCGCCGGTTGCTCTTCTGATCACCGATCCCGAATGAGATCACCGAGCCGTCGAAGCTCACCCGATCCCATTCGAGACCGAGGATCTCGCCCGGCCTCATGCCTGTGTTCAGACCAATCCGGATGAAGTCCTCAAGCCACGGATACCGAGCGGACCTGTCGGCCGCCGCCGAGAGCAGTCGATCCGCCTCATCATGCGTCAACCACCGGTCGTGGCCCGCTGGCTCCGTCATCCGCCGCGACTGCCACGGGTTGTCGACCGCCCACTCCAGCTCTTTCCTTGCCCAGTTGATCGCCGCGCTCATCAGCCCGACCTCCTTGTTGACGGTCCCCGGAGCGATCCCCTCCGGGGTTCGACCTTGAATGTAGGCGCGGACCTCTGGCGCGCGGATATCATCCAGGCGTCGGCCGGTGAACGCCGGGTAGAGCGCCCGCGCGCTCCACCTGTCCCGATCCGGCGACCGCTTCGTCGGCGTGACCTGGTCCAGGTACAGGGCCAACAAATCATCGAATGTCGAGCCGCTGCCTGTCCGCTCTACCTGGTCGCCAGCGATCCAAGACGCGCGGACCTGCCGCGCCCTCAGCCCTTCCGGATCGGCGGCGACGGAAACGCCAGTAGAGCGGCGAGTCGTGCCGCCCCGTCCGTCGGAGTAGCTCGCCCACCAGATCGGCGAGTCTAGCCGCTGGTAGACCCCGTCTCGATCCTGCTGCTTTTTTTGCTCTCGCTTTGGCATGCACCATCTCCTGTTTCGCACGCCGCAGCCCCGGCATGAGTATCGACGATCTCTGTCCCGCTCGCGATGAGCCGCTCCAGCTCGACCCGGCTCACCCGCACCGATCCACCGACGCGCGTCGAGCGGATCTGCCCGCTCGCGATCAGGCGGCGCACGGTCCGGCCGGATACCCGCAGCGATTCCCCGGCTTCATTCAGTGTCAGTAGCATCCGACTCTCTCTATTCGCTCGCTTCAAGCGGCCCTCGCAGACGGCCCGCGTTCATTCATCAAGGCCGTCCCTGGCCGTGGTTATCTCAATCCCTCAGTCGGGAAAGGCCCGGTTCATCAGTTCAACAGCTTCAATGAGTCGCGATGGTTCTCCATCATCCGCTGCAACTCGGCATCGAACAGCGCATTGAATTCGGCGTCATCCAGTGGCTTGCCAGAGCGCAGCACCTGGCGGAAGAACTTGCGCCCGGCGTCAATCACGATGCCCTTGAAGGCGAACGACAGGCGTTGCCGTTCGGTGAGGATCTGAATCGCCTGCTCCAGGTAGGCGGTGGGCAAACTGGCGATGCCGGTTTGCAGCCCGAACTCCTTGCGCAGATGGGCATAGGCGGCATGCGAGGCGCTGCCTTCCATGTGGAAGTTGCTCCGGATCAGCTAGACGATGTGGGAAAGCCGGCCGAGATCGGCGCTGTTGACCGTCTCCAGGGGCGCGGGGATCTCGGGGAGCTGGTAGCCGCCGGTCTTGCGGATGCTGGGGAGCACCTCACTGGTGACCCACTTGCGGAACTTGTGCGCGATGGTCCCCGCCTTGGTGGCGTCGCGGCAGCGGAGGATCATCGTATAAAGACCGGACTCGTTGATGATGTTCCTCAAGTTATTGATTTCGCCACCCTGTATTGAATGCAGGGTGGAAGAATCAACGACTTGGCGCTTCTCGTCTTCGTCAAGCTTCCGTACTTGCGTAGGGTCAATGCTCAGCGCTGCGGAGACATCCATGGCGTAAAACCACGGATCTCCGTCAAGCATAACGACACGGACGTTGAAGGATTGATCGAACGAGAAGGTCAGCGGTGCGGACGCACCTTGGGCATGGCTAGACATAACAGTCTCCGTGTGAAGATTGGAGACCGCCAGCATCAAAGTTCGAGGAGATGGTGGCGGACTGTACGAGGTTCGAACTACCGGCCACGGGAACCGGCCACCCGTGAGGGTGCCTCGCACAGCCCACCATAGAAGCGGACAGGCATGAAAAAAGCGCCTGTTTCGCATGGGGGCGCGGTTGCGCCGTGGTTTCCGGGGTTCGAATCCCGGCCGCCCATGAGGGGCGACAGGCCTAGATTTACTCCGGCGTCTTCGGCTTGTCAACCATGTTGCTCCATCGTCAACAGCGTTAAGTGTTGCTAAGATAGCAACATGAAGGCCCTGATCTTGATCGACGAACGCCAACCGCCAACCGCTGGCCGATGGCCTGTTCAAGGAGGCCAAGATTTGGCGGTTGCCGGAGCCGGTCTTGGGATGCGCGCATCGGTTCAAGTACCGCCTGGCGCTGATCGCGAACGATCAGTGTGTGCTGCGCTACGACAACGAGCGCGGCAAGGGTGACCACAAGCACGTCGACGGCGTCGAGGCGCCGGTGGTGTTCGTGGACCTGAAGACCCTGCTCGCGGACTTCCATCGTGACATCCATGCCTGGAGACGAGCCCATGACTACACTGATGATTCGCGTTGAGAGCGAGGCCGACTGGAGCGCGCGGATTGTGCAGGCCGTTGAGCGCGACGAGCCGCAGCCGCCGGGGTATTCGTTCCAAACAGAGGAAGAACTGCTCGACACCCTGACCGGCAACCGCTTTGCCATCCTCAAGGCGCTGGCTGGAGCGGGGCCGATCGGCGTGCGTGAGCTGGCGCGCCGGGTGGGGCGCGATGTGCGCGCGGTCCACGCCGACACGCAGCAGCTCGCCTCGATCGGGTTGATCGACAAGACCGAGGACGGCAAGCTGCATTTCCCGTATGACGGGGTACACATCGAGCTTGGGTGGCGCGCGGCGGCTTGAGGCATGTTATTGGCCTTGCGGCTCCGGCTGTTTCGGTTCGGTCGGTTTGGGCGCGGGCTTGACCAGCGTCAACACCGGCCTCCCCTGGCGCCCGGTCAGCAGGATCGGCCGCGGGACATTCAACGCTTCGGCGATCTGTCTCAAGTCCATCTCTGTCACCTTCGAATGCTCAACGCCTTTCGGCATCACGGATGAATGAACCAGCCAGGTAGCCAGGTAGGATGGGTAGAACGGCCACGCTATGAATCTGAAGTTTGGCACCGACGCCGACTGGCCGTGAAACCCATCGACCACCGCTCCAAGGCTTGACTAAAACGCCTCCGTGCAACCGGGGGCGTTTTTCGTGGCGCGGTTCCGAGACGGCGCGGGGTTCGATGGGTTTCGCTTCGCTCTACCCATCCTTGTATGTTCTGTTCCAACGGATTGACAAAGGAGTTTTGATAAAGGGAACTTATGGAGAGTGATCTGGGGAAGCCGTCCCATCCTGAGGCCCTGAGCCTGTACGTAGATTGGCTCCCCGCCCTCTTCGCCGATCCCGAAGAGTATCCGAGGCCGTGAGCGTCGCTCGTGAGCCTGCCTACACAAGGTCGGGAGGCGAGGGTCCAGGGTCGGGGAACCGGATCACAGTCTAACGCCGGCCTTAATCGAGGAACAGAACGATGACGGTGGCTGGAATTGATGTCGCCCACCACACCCTCGCGGTCGCAATTCGCACGGGCGAGAACACCACCAAGTCGGAGGAATTCGCCAACACCCCGAGCGGGCATCAGGCGTTGCTGACACGCCTGACACACGCCGGCGTGGAGCGCGTGTGCCTGGAGGCGACGGGAGCCTATCACCTGGATCTGGTGCTGGCCTTGGACGCCGGCGGTCTGGCCCTGATGGTCGTCAATCCCAAAGCCGCCAAACGCTTAGCCGAGGCGCTGATGACCCGCACCAAGAGCGATGCCGTCGATGCGGCGGTGTTGGCCGAGTTCGCCCAACGGGTGGCGCCCCAATCGATAGGATTTCGTGGGAGCGGCTTTTAGCCGCGATAAGCGCCGACGCGAGGTTGTTCGCGGCTGTAAGCCGCTCCCACGGGTGGGCTCGTTTTTGTCGTCATCCTACGAGTCGAGGCACTACCCGCCCAACGGATGCCGTTCGAGCCCTGGCCACGCCGCGACCGCGCGGCGCTGGAATTGCGCGCCTATGCGCGGCGTTTGAACGCCCTGACCGAGGCTCGCACTCAGGCGAAGAACCAGCTCCATGCGTTGCCGCAGAGCACCACCCCCCCCGCTCTGATTCTGGAGGAGGTCCAACTCGCCATCGACGAGACCAACGCGCGCATCGAGCGTCTGCGCACGGCGGCACTGGCCCTGATCGCCACCGAGGCGGCGTTGCAAGACGCTTTCGACCGGCTCACCAGCGCCATCCAGCTCATGGGCGAGTGGCTGGTGCTCCCCCCCGAGCGGCGCGCCAAGCAATGGGTCGCCATGGCCGGACTCGACCCCCGTCACGCCACCTCGGGTACCAGCGTCAATAAAAAGCCGCGCTTGAGCCAGGCCGGCAACCGCTATCTGCGCGGCGCCCTGTCCATGCCGGCCTTGAGCGCGACGCGCCATGACGAACATGTGAAGGGATACTATCGTCATCTCATCGAGGACCGGGGACTGAAGAAGATCCAGGCCATCTGCGCCGTCATGCGTCAGCTCCTGCACGCCATCCATGGCCTGCTCAAGACCGGAAAGCCGTTCGACGGGCCACGCTTCTATGTCCTTCCACAAGCGGCCTGACTCATTCATGAATTTGATGGACAGGAGGCAAAAAGGACTGGCATCGGAACAGAGTATCTACGGGTCGAGCCTAGGCCGGGTTGAACCTCTCAGGCCGTGAGGCCGCAGACCGGGCAGGCTGGATCGGCGGGAAGCCGCAGACGGCGCCATTCCATGCCGGCCGCGTCGAGCAGCAGCAGACGTCCGAACAGTGGGGTGCCGAGCCCGCTCAGGATCTTGATCGCCTCGGTCGCCTGAATGCTGCCGATGATGCCGACGAGCGGTGCCAGTACGCCAGTGGTCGAGCAGGTTTCCTCCTGGCTCCCATCATCCGGGTAGAGACAGCGATAACAGGGGCCGCCGGGCTGTCCCGAAAAGGCCGTCACCTGGCCTTCCAGTCGAATGGCCGCCCCGGACACCAGCGGGACGCGCGCCGCGAAACAGGCGGCGTTGACGGCGAAGCGGGTCGTGAAGTTGTCGCTGGCGTCGACCACCAGATCCACCTGCCCGACCAGTTCCGGCAGCCGTCCCTCGGTCAGGCTCGGCTTGATCGCGATGAGTTCGACCTCCGGATTCAGCGCCCTGAGCGCCCTGATCGCCGAGTCCGCCTTTGGCAGGCCGATCCGGTCCGTGGTGTGAAGAATCTGGCGTTGCAGATTGGACAGATCCACGGCATCGAAATCGGCGAGCAGCAGCCGACCGACGCCCGCCGCCGCCAGATACATGGCGACGGGCGAGCCCAGTCCACCCAGTCCGACGATGAGCACGCGCGCCGCTTTCAGGCGCGCCTGTCCCTCGACGCCGAATCCGGGCAGGAGAATCTGTCGGCTGTAGCGCAGTAGCTCTTGGTCGTTCATCGTCGTTGGGGACTCAAGCCTTGGAGGCGCCCATGGTATCGCGGAGCGCCGCGCGGGAGGTCATGGCGGGATGACGGGGGATCCGGCCGTCATTGGCGGTTCAAGGCTGGCGCCTACAAATAGCGCCGCCAATGCTCGGGGCGTTCGTCGCGGCAGCCGTGCTCGATCAGTTCGTAACGCCTGGCGAAGAGTTTACGGGTCGAGTTGATTTCGTCCTCCGGCAGGCCGCTGTTGGCGCGCAGGGTCTCTTCGGTATAGTGATGAAGCGCGCGCCTGAGACGGTTGAAGAGGCTGGTGTCGAGATGCAGACCGAACTCGCTCAACGCCTCCTCGATCTCCAGCAGCGTGGTCTTGAGGACGTCGTAGCGGACACGCAGCAGGAAGGGAGAGGCCGGATCGGCGCTGAGGATGCCATCCACCTCGATCAGGAACAGGGCCGCCGTTCGCGCCTGGTCGGGATTCGGATGAATCCGGTGAAACGCGATTTCGCGGTGCTTGATGCGCTCGGCGTCGTCAATGTCCATAGCTTCTTTATGCTAATCCGGGAACCGAAATAATCAAGCCGAATTTTGCCCTTACGACATGATCCATCCATCTCTAGCGGGGACGCACGATGACCCATCGCGAAGCCACCCTGGGCATCCGGCTGCGGAGCCTGTTGTTTTTCATCCTCTACAATCTGATGGGTATGGCCCATAGCCTCCTGAGTCTCGCCCTGGCGCCCTTTCAGACCTTCGAGCAACGCTATCGCTTCGTCAACCTCTGGACGCGGGCGAGCCTCTGGCTGCTGCGGCGTCTGAACGGGATCGAGATCGAGGTGAGCGGACTGGAGAACCTGCCGCGCGGCGAGGCCCTGGTGGTCATGTCCAATCATCAGAGCGAGTGGGAAACCTTCTATCTCCAGTTGCTGATCTCGCCGCAGGCGACGGTGCTCAAGCGCGAACTGCTCTGGGTTCCCTTTTTCGGCTGGGCGCTGGCCTTGCTTCAGCCGATCGCGATCGACCGGAGCCGGCCGGTGTCGGCCATGAAGACCCTGCTGCGGGAGGGCAAGCGCCGGCTCGATCGGGGCGTCAGCGTGGTCATCTATCCCGAGGGGACGCGGCAGCCGCCAGGGCGAATCGGGCGCTTCAATGCCGGTGGCGCCAAGCTCGCCTGTCATGCCGGAAAGCGGGTGCTCCCCATCGCTCACAACGCTGGCGACTGTTGGCCGGCGCGCTCGCTGCTGCGCCGGCCGGGACGGATCCGGCTGGTGATCGGCGAGCCGATCGACTGCGACGCCGGTCCCGAGGCGCTGATCACCAGGACCGAGGAGTGGATTCGCGAGACGGCGACGACCTTGATGTCCACTCCGGCGGACGGCCGAGGATAGCCGGCGAGTCCTGGCTCCGGGGGCGAGCGGCGCGATCGGATCAGGTGGCGACGCCCAGTGTGACGCGCTCCTGGCCGGCCAGATCCTTCCAGGTTCGCGGATCGCCCAGGCCCCGCTCGCGGAAGAGGACTCTGACCGCCGCGCCCTGGTCGAAGCCGTGCTCGACGATAAGCACTCCGCCAGGGCGCAGACAGCGGCGGGCCTCGCGGGCGATGGCGCGGATCGCGTCCAGTCCGTCGCCTCCGGGCGAGAGCGCCGAGGGCGGCTCGAAACGCAGATCGCCCCGAGCGAGATGCGGGTCGCCCCCGGCGATATAGGGCGGATTGCTGACGATGGCGTCCAGGCGGCCGTCGGCGAAGGCATCGAGCCAGGTGCCTTGAAGGACCGCGATCCGGTCCAGGTCCAGTGTCCGGAAATTCTCCCTGGCGATGGCCAGGGCCGCCGCCGAGCGATCGGTGGCGATGAGTCGCCAGTTGGGACGCTCGCTGGCCAGCACCGCCGCAATGGCGCCAGAGCCGGTGCCGAGGTCGGCGACCGCCAGGGGCGCGGCGGGCGCGAGCCGTTCTAGCGCGATCTCGACAAGTAGCTCGGTCTCCGGGCGTGGGATGAGCGTGGCGCTGGAGACCTTCAGGTCCAGGGTCCAGAAGGCTTGCCGGCCTTGAATATAGGCCATGGGCTCGCCGTCCAGGCGACGGGCGAGGAGTGCGTCGAAGGCGGCGCCTTCGGCGGAACCGACCAGCCGTTCCGGCCAGGCGAACAGGTGCGAGCGTGAAAGACCGGTGGCTTGGCTCAGCAGTAGTTCGGCCTCAAACCTGGGCGTGCTTTCCGGTCGCTCCGCCAGGTGGGTGGTGGCGGAGCGAAGCAGGTCGCCGACGGTGCGTTCTCGCCGGGATTCCCGCTCCGGCATCAGCCGTTCAGCATGGCCGCGAGCTGTTCGCCGCGATATTCGGCCAGCAGCGGTTCGATGACCTGATCGAGCTGCCCGGTCATGATCTCGTCGAGCTTGTAGAGCGTTAGGTTGATGCGGTGATCGGTGAGCCGATTCTGGGGGAAGTTGTAGGTGCGGATGCGCTCGGAGCGGTCCCCGCTACCGACCTGGAGCTTGCGCGACTCCGATTGCTCGGACGCCTGGGTCTCCCGCGCCCCGGCCAGCAGCTTGGCATGCAGCAGCGACATGGCGCGGGAGCGGTTTTTGTGCTGCGAGCGCTCCTCCTGGCACTCCACGACGATTCCAGAGGGTATGTGCGTGATGCGGATCGCCGAGTCGGTCTTGTTGATGTGCTGTCCGCCGGCGCCCGAGGCGCGGTAGGTGTCGATCCGCAGATCGTTGGGATTGATGTCGATGGCGTCGATCGACTCGACCTCCGGGAGTACCGCGACGGTGCAGGCCGAGGTATGGACGCGGCCCTGCGACTCGGTCTCCGGAACGCGCTGGACGCGATGGGCGCCGGGCTCGAATTTCAGTCGCGAGTAGACCCCGGCGCCGGTGACGCGGATCACGACCTCCTTGTAGCCGCCCAGCTCACCGGCACTCTCCGAGACGGGCTCGGTGCGCCAGCCGATGATCTCCGCGTAACGGATGTACATGCGCACCAGATCGGCCGCGAACAGGGCGGCCTCCGCGCCTCCGGTTCCGGCCCGGACCTCCAGAAAGACGTTGAGCTGGTCGCTGGGATCGGGCGGTACCAGCAGGCGTTGCAGTTCCGGCTCAAGGGCCTGTTGTCGCGCCTGCGCGGCGGTGACCTCGTCCTTGGCCAGGGCGGCCATCTCGGGGTCGCCAAGCATCTCCTCGGCCGCCGCCACGTCGCGCTCGGCCGTCAGATACCGCTCGTAACAATGCATGAGCGGTTCGAGCTGGGCGTATTCGCGCCCGAGATCGCGGAAGCGGTTCTGGTCGGAATGGATCTCCTGCTCGGCCATCAGGGCCATGACCTCGCCGAAGCGCTCGGCGATGCGCTCAAGCTTGCCGCGAATGGATGGGGTCATGGGTTGTCGGCTTGGATTCGGGTCTGGTCGAGTTGGAACAGCTCGTTGGCGGCCTCAAGGATGCTGGCATCGCCTTCGCGCGCGGCTTGCCGCAGTCGCGAGCTGGGCGCGTGCAGCAGCTTGTTGGTCAGGGTGTGGGCGAGGAAGCTCAGAACCTCGGCCGGGGGCTTGCCGGCGTCGAGCTGGCGCTTGGCGCGCGACAGCACCTCGTCGCGCAACTCCTCGGCACGCTGGCGATAATCCTGGATGAGTCCGGCGGCGTCTAGCGAACGCAGCCAGGCCATGAACTCGCCGGAGTGGAAGGTGATGATTTCCTCGGCCTGCTCGGCGGCGGCCTGACGGGAGCGCAGCCCCTCGTCGATGACGCCCTGGAGATCGTCGATGGTGTAGAGATAGACGTCGCTCAGCTCGCCGACCTCGGGCTCGATGTCGCGCGGAACCGCGATGTCGACCATGAAGATGGGGCGGTGCTTGCGCTTCTTGAGCGCGCGTTCCACCGTGCCCTTGCCGAGCACCGGCAATGGACTGGCGGTGGAGGCGATGACGATATCGGCCTCGGGCAGGTGATTGGCGATCTCGGTGAGCGAGATGGCGAAGCCGTCGAACTGGGCGGCGAGGTCGTGCGCACGCTCGACGGTGCGGTTGGCGACGATGATGCGCCCGACGCCGTTATGGTGCAGGTGACGGGCCGCCAGCTCGATGGTCTCGCCGGCGCCGATCAGGAGCGCGGTCTGCTGGGATAGGTCGCTGAAGATCTGGCGCGCCAGATTGACGGCGGCGAAGGCCACCGAGACCGGGCTGCTGCCGATCGCCGTCTCGGTGCGCACCGTCTTGGCGACCGAGAAGGCATGCTGGAAGAGTCGCCCCAGCAGCTTGCCGGTCGCGGCGCAGTCGGTCGAGGTCTGGTAGGCGGTCTTGACCTGACCGAGGATCTGGGGCTCGCCGAGCACCAGCGAGTCCAGACCGCTGGAGACGCGCAGCAGGTGAACGACGGCATCGCGGTCGGCGTGCGCGTAGAGAAAGGGGTTGACCCGTTCGTGCTCGATGCCGTGGAAGCCGCTCAGCCAGTGGCGGATCCTCTCCTCCGCGCCGTCCTGGACGGCGCCGTAGAGTTCGGTGCGGTTGCAGGTGGAGAGGATGACCCCTTCGAGAACGCCGTCGCACTTGGTCAGGTCACGCAACGCACCGGCCATGATGTCCGGACCAAAGGCCAGTCGTTCGCGGATATCGATCGGGGCGGTCTTATGGTTGAGTCCGAGGACAAGCAGCTTCATGTTGATGTCGTGTCGTTCTGATTGTTGAATGAAAAGGGCGACGTTGGCGAACATCGTCCGCAAGACGGTGCTGGACTCGGCGCGAGTCCCGTGTCGACCCGCGCCGCCTTGACTTCAATGACGCACCCATGAGATGCAAAACAGGCTAATGTTACCAATTTTTTTGACTCAATGGTTCCCGCGTCATCTGGCGCCCCCGTGACTGGTGGGCGTCGTCACGGCGCTTCAAGCCAACGGAACCACTTGGGTATACTGAAATCCCAGATTCAAGGTCGGTCATCGTCGCAGCTACTTTCGGACTCCAAGTCATGCCTTCTTTATCTTCGCGCCTAGGATCGGTTGGTCTTCTGGCCGGTCTGCTTCTCCAGGTCGGATTGGCCTCGGCCCTCACCGAGCCCGCCTCGCCACCGCCCGAGAGCCCCGCGGGCGGCGCTCAATCGGCGCCCGCGGCGGCGGTCCCGGTGCCGGTCACTGGGCTCGCGCCGGATCAGATCTATGCCGTGCTGGTCGGCGAGATCGCGGGACGGCGGGGCGACATGGCGACCGCCTTCACCCATTACCTGGAAGCGGCCGAGCTGACCCGCTCCGAGCGGATGGCGGAACTGGCCGTGCGCGCGGCCATCAGCGGCGACGACGACGAAGCGGCCGCCCGGGGCATCCGGCTCTGGCTCGCGATCGCTCCAGACTCGCCCGCCGCCTATCAGGTAGCGGCCTTTCTGCGCATCAAGGTTGAGGATCGTGACGGGGCGTTGGATCATCTCCAGCGCCTGGTCGAGCTTTCCGACGAAGGGGTGGAGACGGCCTTCGCGAAGGCGGCGGCCATCATCGCGCGCCTGCCGAGTCCGGATGATCGCGTCTCCATGATGGAGGCCCTGGTCGATCGCTTTCCCGAAAGCGCGGAGGCGCGTCAATCGCTCGCGATGGTGGCGGCCAGTTCCTCGCGAACGGATGTCGCCGAACAGGCGGCGCGGCGCGCGCTGGAGTTGCGGCCCGAGTGGAACGCCCCCCGGCTCTTCCTGGTCCGGCTGCTGCTGTCGGATGGTCAGCGCGCGGAGGCTCGATCCCTGCTTGAAGGCTTCGTCGACGCCAGTCCGGACGACCAGGCCCTGCGCATGCTCTATGGCCAGTTTCTGGTCGAGGAGCAGGAGTTCACGAGCGCGCGCTCGGTCTTCGAGCGCCTGCTGCGCAATCAGCCGAAGGCGCCCGATGTACTCTTCGCGGTCGGTATCCTATCTTTGCAACTCGACGATCTGGAAGGCGCCCGTCTCCATTTCGGTCGTCTCTACGACACCGGCGAGCGCAAGGACGAGGCGGCTTTCTATCTTGGTCAGACCGCCGAACGCGCCGCGGATACCAAATCGGCGCTCGACTGGTACGGGAAGGTGGATGGCGCGAACCTCGACGACGCGCAAGTACGCATGGCCTTCCTGCGCGCCAAGACGGGCGAGGTGGCGCAGGCGCGTGAAATCCTCCAGCGACTGCGGGATCGCTCTCCCGACAACGCGATCCCGCTCTTCATGGTGGAGTCCGAGATCCTCCAGGAGATCGGCCGGCCCGATGAGGCCATGAGCGTCTACGACACGGCGCTCGCCCTCTTCCCCGGCGACGATACGCTGCTGTACGCGCGCGGCCTGTTCGCCATGAAGCGCGATCGCATCGAGCAGGGCGAGCGAGATCTGCGCCAGATCATCGACTCCGATCCGAATCACGCCGACGCCTTGAACGCGCTCGGCTACACCCTGGCCGACCGGACCGATCGCCACGCGGAGGCGCTGGTCCTGATCGAGCGCGCCCATGTCCTGAAGCCCGACGAGCCGGCGATCCTCGACAGCCTGGGTTGGGTCCATTATCGGCTCGGCGATTTCGAGAAGGCGCTGGAGTACCTGCGCCAGGCCCAGGACCAGCTCAAGGATGGCGAGGTCGCCGCGCACCTGGGCGAGGTTCTCTGGGCGATGGAGCGACGGTCGGAGGCCTGGACAGTCTGGGACGATGCGATCAAGGCGTACCCGGAGCACGAGTATCTGCGGGAGGTCATCGGACGTTACCGCGTATCCAGGACCGAGTCTGGTGTCGATGGCCTGGCGCCGGCGGTTCCGAAGGGGGGCGACCGATGAGTCTGGCCGAAAGCGTGCAAGCGCGGGTGATGGCCATGGATGCCGCCCTGGCCTGGCCCGCGCCGGCCAAGCTCAATCTGATGCTGCGCGTCGTTGGTCGGCGCGCCGACGGTTACCATGAGCTGCAAACCGTCTTTCAGTTCATCGATCGTTGCGACCGCCTCTGGTTCGACGTTCGGGATGACGGTTTGATCCGGCGTCCCGCCCCGGTCGAGGGCGTCGAGGAGCGGGATGACTTGACGGTCCGGGCCGCGCGCGCGCTCCAGCGGGCGACGGGCTGTCGTAGTGGCGTCGACATCCGCTGTGAAAAGAATCTGCCCATGGGTGGCGGACTGGGTGGCGGGAGTTCCGATGCCGCCACCACGCTGGTCGCCCTCAATCACCTCTGGGGAACCGGCCTGGACGAGGAGGCCCTGTCCGAGCTGGCGCTGCCGCTCGGCGCCGATGTGCCTGTCTTCGTGCGAGGGCGGGCGGCCTGGGCCGAGGGCGTCGGTGAGCGGTTGGTTCCGGTCGAGCTGCCGGAGCCCTGGTATCTGATTCTGGCGCCGCCGTGCGCCGTGTCGACGAAAGACGTCTTTTCACATCCTGAATTGACAAGGGATTCACAGGTCATCACACTAGCGGACTTCCTGAGCGGGGATGCCTCGAACGACTGTCTCTCCGTCGTGCGTCACGGATATCCGGACGTCGACGTGGCACTCGAATGGCTCTCGGCTTGGGGTGGTGGTCGATTGACGGGCACGGGTGCCTGCGTTTTCGCCGTTTTCGGCGATCAGGAAAGCGCGATGGAGGCGCTACGTCAATCGCCGGCACGGATGCGCGGTTTCGTTGCCCAAGGTCTGAACCGTTCGCCATTGTTCGATCGGCTGCAAGAAGGGCTTCAGGCCGGGGGCGATTAGGCTTCGGGCCGGTTCCCGAGGTCGCTTCGGTCATCCACACATTTGGGGCGTCGCCAAGAGGTAAGGCACCGGGTTTTGATCCCGGCATCCCCAGGTTCGAATCCTGGCGCCCCAGCCATTCTCCAGCTTCATCTCGCGTTCCCGCGGACAGGAATGAACCCATGCCTGCCAGCCAACTAATGGTCTTCTCCGGGAATTCGAACCCGGAGCTGTCCGCCGAAATCGCCAGTCATCTGAGTCTGCCCCTTGGCAAGGCCGTCGTCGGCCAGTTCAGCGATGGCGAGGTGATGGCCGAGATCCAGGAGAACGTCCGCGGTCGCGATGTCTTCGTGGTTCAGCCCACCGGCGCGCCGACGAACGACAATCTGATGGAGCTTCTGGTGATGATCGATGCCCTGCGCTGGGCGTCGGCCAAACGCATCACCGCCGTCGTGCCCTATTTCGGCTATGCCCGCCAGGATCGACGTCCACGATCGGCCCGGGTTCCGATCACGGCCCGGCTGGTCGCGAAGATGATCGGTCAGTCGGGCGCCGATCGCATGCTGACCGTGGATCTCCACGCCGACCAGATCCAGGGCTTCTTCGATATCCCGGTCGACAACGTCTATGCCTCGCCGATCCTCCTGGGGGATGTCTGGCGTCGGAAATACGATGACATCATGGTGGTCTCGCCCGATGTCGGCGGCGTGGTGCGCGCGCGCGCGCTCGCCAAGCGGCTCGACGACGCGGATCTGGCGATCATCGACAAGCGTCGCCCGCGCGCCAACGAGGCGCAGGTGATGAACATCATCGGCGATGTGGAAGGACGCTCCTGCGTGCTCGTCGACGACCTGGTCGACACCGCCGGTACCCTGTGTCGGGCCGCGGAGGCTCTCAAGGATCATGGGGCGCGCCAGGTGGTGGCCTACTGCACCCATCCGGTCCTGTCCGGGCCGGCGGTGGACAATATCATGGGCTCGGTGCTCGACGAACTGGTGGTCACCAATACGATTCCCCTGACCCCGGCGGCCAAGGCCTGCGGAAAGATCCGGCAGTTGAGCATCGGCGAACTGCTGGCCGAAACCATGCGCCGGGTCTCGAACGAGGAGTCAGTCAGTTCCTTGTTCGTGGACTGACGCGCGCGAGCCATGAGGGGGCCTTGCGCGGCCCCAAGCCAATGGCGCCGGAATCCTGGTCGCGGGATTCCGGCGTATTCATTTACAAGTATCAAGAACCGTTTAACTGGAGAACGCCAATGAGCGTAAATTTCGACGTCAACGCCCAGCCTCGCGCGGCGGCAGGGAAGGGTGCGAGCCGCCGCCTGCGCCGCGAGGGGCTGGTCCCGGCCATCGTCTATGGTGCCCATCAAGACCCCGAGACGGTCTCGGTCTCGCACAACGAGCTGCTCAAGCACCTGGAGAGCGAAGCTTTCTACTCGCATGTGCTCGATCTCAAGCTTGGCGATCAGGTCACCAAGGTGGTCTTGAAGGACATGCAGCGGCATCCCGCCAAGCCCTTTATCCTGCATGTCGACTTCATGCGCGTCTCCCAGGACGAGAAGCTGCGCATGACGGTGCCCCTGCATTTCCTCAACGAGGAGAAGAGCGTGGGTGTCAAGCTGGGTGGTCAGGTGTCTCACCATCTCACCGAGGTGGAGATCCTCTGCTTGCCCCAGGATCTGCCTGAGTTCATCGGCATCGACATGACGGGTCTGGACATCGGCGGTATCGTTCACCTGTCTGAAATCCCCATGCCCACCGGCGTCACGCTGGCGCATGCGCCGGATCCGGACGAGCCCGTGGTCGTGATCCATGGCGCGCACGCCGGTGGCGAGGACGAAGAGGAAGGCGAGGGCGCCTGATAACTCCATTGGCGTGGGGCGGGTGTCGTTTGGCGCCGCTCCCGCGCCGGTTACTTGGGTCGCCGTCGGTGGATCCTGGACCAATGTCCAGACGGGCTCTTGCCGACCACCGACGCCTCTTCGCGGAATGGACCGAGACGATGGCAGAGACCGGCATCCGTCTGATCGTGGGTTTGGGAAATCCTGGGGCGCAGTACGAGCAGACGCGCCACAACGTCGGGTTCTGGTTCGCCGAGGCCGTCGCGGGTGCCTATCGCGAGCCCTTCCGGCTGGAGCCGAAGTTCCACGGTGAACTCTGTCGGATCACGGCTGGCGGATGCGATGTCCGCTTGCTGAAGCCTTCCACCTACATGAATCGCAGCGGCCAGGCCGTCGCGGCCGTCGCGCGCTACTTCGATGTGGCCCCAGAGCAAATTCTGGTGGCCCACGACGAACTCGACCTGCCCGTTGGGGTGATTCGCCTGAAACAGGGTGGTGGCCATGCCGGTCACAATGGTCTGCGCGATACCATCGCCGCTCTGGGCTCTCGCGATTTCTGGCGTCTGCGCATCGGCATCGCCCATCCAGGCGATCGAACGCTGGTGACGGGCTATGTCCTCGGGCGTCCATCCCGCGACGATGACGGGCGCATCCGTGATGCGCTGAACGACGCCGAGCGCCTTCTGCCCGATCTTGTCGTCTCCCGCTATCAGCCGGCCATGAATCAGCTGCACAGCCAGCGTTAGCGCCTCCCACGAGCCTTCGGCTCTCCAAGTCTTACATCATCCGGAAAAGGCCGTCAGCCGCTTCCGGCCCCGTTAGGCGATAGCCTTCCGGCTTTCGGGCGAGCGTGCCACGGGCGAGCGATCGGTTTTCCGCCTGACCGCCTGCCGCTTATCCACTCGTCCTCGATTCCCTGGTCTCGTGCCGTTGTGGGGTGATGCCTAGAGGTTTCGGGTCTATTGGCGCGCCGCCGTCGGACCGATGACGCCCAAGGTCGAATAAGGCGGGCGCTTCGTTCCGGTATTCGCGCCCATTTATCGGTATTTTATAAATTTCTAATGTAATGAATTTGTTGATATGAATTCATTTTGACAATATGTCTTCCTCGGTCGAACATCGCATCAAAGATGCCACGGTTGTTTCAATGTCTCGGTCTGGCCCTGGACGGGTACCATTCGAGGATTCCGCCGAGGCTCTTGTCGCGCGATATCCAACAGGGATTCGCGTGATTGGATCGATGATTACAAGAGCTGATAAGCCCATAAAAACCCGCAGGGGGACATTCCAATCATGAATTCAAGCATCAGGCGTGTGCTGGTTGTCGCGTTGGCGACATCGAGTGCGATTCCGGTCACGGCTTCCGCGACCAATGGCTTCTTTGCCCACGGTTGGGGTGTCCGGTCCAAGGCCATGGCGGGTGTCGCGACGGCCTTGCCGCAGGATACCCTGGTCACGGCCACGAATCCGGCGGGCATGGCCTTTGTCGGCAACAGCTTCGATGCGAGCGTTTCCTTGTTCAGCCCATCGCCGCGTGGATACTCGGCGAACAACGATTACGCGACGCAGCAGGTCCAGTCGCCCAATGGCAATTTCACCATGCCGGCGGGTGGTTTCGTTACGCCGGGTGAATACGACAGCAGTGATGATTGGTTCCTGATTCCGAGTTTTGGCTACAACCGGCAGCTCGATGAGCGCAGCACCGTCGGTATCGCGGTCTACGGTAACGGAGGGATGAATACGCGCTACAAGGATCGGGCACCCTTCGAGAATTTCTCCGTTTACCCCAATCAGCGCGTAGGGGCCTATCCGGACGGTAGCTTCGGCCCCTTCTTCGATTTTTCCTCGGGGCAGCCGGCGCCGGTCACGGAGGCGGTGGCGGGAACGGTCAACGGCAACCCGAATGGTATCTATAGCGCCACGACGCCGACCGGAATCAATCTCGAACAGCTTTTCATCCAGATTCCCTATACCGTCAAACTCGGTGGTGGAAGCCAGTCCGTTGGCATCGCCCCGGTGTTCGCGATCCAGCGTTTCGAGGCGACCGGACTGGAGCCGTTCAAGCAGATGTCGTTGCGGCCGGACAAGGTGACCAACAATGGGGTGGACTTGAGTTACGGGGCGGGTCTTCAGTTCGGTTGGTACGGGCAGGTCTCGGACCAGCTTGCCTTGGGTGCCTCCTACAGAACCACGGTCTGGATGTCCAAATTCGACGATTACGCCGGTCTGTTCGCCGACGGCGGCGCCTTCGATATCCCGGCGATGTTCAACCTGGGACTGTCTTATAGGGCTCAACCGAATCTGACGCTGGCCTTCGATTATCAGCACATCTTCTACGACGAGACCCACTCGATCGCGAACTCCAACGACGCGGATCTCACGGCCTGTCAGGGGGGCGGTCCAAAGCCTTCCTACTGTCTCGGCGGTAACAGCGGCGTTGGATTCGGCTGGGAGAGCATGGATATCCTCAAGCTGGGGCTGAGCTATGACGCCAACGATCGTCTGAGCCTGCTGGCGGGCGTGAGCTATAACACCGATTTTCTGAAGTCGGATCGGCAGGGTCTCTTCAATGTCCTCTCCCCGGCGACGGTGCGTTGGCACTGGACGCTGGGCGCGGCCTACAAGGCGACCAAGGCCGATGAGTTCTCGCTGTCCTTCGCCTACATGCCGGAGGCGACCTTCGACGGAACCAGTCCAACCCTAACCCAGACCCAATCGGGTAGCCTCTACATGGAGCAGTACGAGATCAGCCTCGGCTGGAGTCGGCGCTTCTGACCGGGACGGCCGGGGGCGTCGAGCGCGCTCCCGGCCGGGGTGCCGGTTTCAATCGGGGCTCAGGGGGGCTCGGCCGATGGAGATGTAGGTTAGGCCGGCCGCCTTGGCGAGCTGGCCGTCGAGGATATTGCGGCCATCGAAAATGACGGCGGCCCGTAGCCTGGCCTTGAGGATGGCGAAGCTGGGGCTGCGGAATTGCGACCACTCGGTCAGGACCGCCAGGGCATCGGCTCCATCCAGCGCGGCCATGGCCTCTGGCGCCAGGATCAGATCGGGGCGTTCGCCGTAGATCCGCTGGGTTTCCTCCATCGCGACCGGGTCGTAGGCCTGTACCCTGGCCCCGGCCGCCCATAGCGACTCCATCAACACTCGACTGGAAGCCTCGCGCATGTCATCCGTGTTGGGCTTGAAGGAGAGCCCCCAGATCGCGATGGTTTTGCCCGCCAGTTCCCCGCCGAAATAGTCCTCGATCTTGGTGAAGAGCACGTCCTTTTGGCGGAAATTCACCGCTTCGACCGCTTGCAGGAGTTGGGCCTCGTAACCCAGGTCGCGTGCCGTATGTTCCAGTGCCCGGACATCCTTGGGGAAGCAGGAGCCGCCATAGCCGCAGCCAGGGTAGATGAACTGATAGCCGATGCGCGGATCCGAGCCGATGCCGACACGGACCTTCTCGATGTCGGCGCCCACGGCCTCGGCGATGTTGGACAACTCGTTCATGAAGCTGATCTTGGTCGCCAGCATGGCGTTGGCGGCATATTTGGTCAGCTCGGCCGAGCGCACATCCATCAGCATGAGGCGGTCATGGCTGCGGTTGAAGGGGGCGTAAAGCGCCCGCAACAGCTCTGCCGTTCTGGGGTTGTCGGTGCCCACGATGATGCGGTCCGGGCGCATGAAGTCCTCGATCGCGGCCCCTTCCTTGAGGAACTCGGGATTGGAGACGACATCGAATTCCACCGCCTGTCCACGGCCTTGCAGCGTCTCGCGCACCTTGTCCGCCACCTTGTCGGCCGTGCCCACGGGCACCGTCGACTTGTCGACCAGGATGCGATAGGAGTCCATGTGTTCCGCGATGGTGCGCGCGACCGCGATCACATACTGGAGGTCGGCGGACCCGTCCTCGTCGGGTGGGGTGCCCACGGCGATGAACTGAAACAGGCCGTGCCTGACGCCGGCCTCGGCGTCGGTTGAAAAGCTCAGCCGGCCCGCCGCGCGGTTGGCCTGGACCAGCTCGTCCAGGCCGGGCTCGTGGATTGGGATCCCGCCATTGTTGAGTAGCTCGATCTTCCTTGGATCTATGTCGATGCAGAGAACGTTGTTGCCAACCTCCGCGAGACAGGCCCCGGTAACCAGGCCGACGTAGCCCGTGCCAAAAATCGTTACGTCCATTTCTCGGTTCTCGAGTTAAGCCGATAGGGTGTGAATAGAAGACGGAATGTTATCAGCTTGAGAGTCGCCGATCCTGGGTTTGCCGTGCGACGCCCGGATGGATGAGAGCTTTTGGGGTGGCGAGCCGGCTCCGGAGCCGGAGCGCTGGCTCCTGACGGATCCCAGAGTGCAACGAAGTGGTTGACGATGGTTTCGCGGCCTTCTATACTGCGCCGCTCGTTTGGAGGGGTTCCCGAGCGGTCAAAGGGATCAGACTGTAAATCTGACGGCTCAGCCTTCGGAGGTTCGAATCCTCCCCCCTCCACCACTTCAAGGGTGTTTTCGGGGCGCGGCTTTTGGCGTGGACCGGTCCGCTTAAGTGATTTGCATCGAGCGTGGATCGTCGGTCAATGTTTGTCGTGGCCCTGTGGCTTGTGCGGGTTTCTGGCGTGAATTGACGCCCCGCGGGTGTAGTTCAATGGTAGAACCTCAGCCTTCCAAGCTGATGGTGTGGGTTCGATTCCCATCACCCGCTCCAAGTCTTGCGTGTGGAAGGTTTGTTCAGCCCATGTAGCTCAGTTGGTAGAGCACACCCTTGGTAAGGGTGAGGTCACCGGTTCGACTCCGGTCATGGGCTCCAATTTATGTTAAGGTCTTGCGTGCCCTGAGGTGCGTTCCGTCGATTTGATACATGCGGGGAGCCGTTCATGTCCAAAGAAAAGTTCCAACGTAGCAAGCCACACGTCAACGTCGGCACGATTGGCCACGTCGACCACGGCAAGACCACGCTGACGGCGGCGATCACCACGCATCAGGCGAAGAAGTTTGGTGGGGTAGCGCGGGCGTACGACCAGATCGACAACGCCCCCGAGGAGCGCGAGCGCGGCATCACCATCGCCACCGCGCACGTCGAGTACGAGTCCACCAAGCGTCACTACGCCCACGTCGACTGCCCTGGACACGCCGACTACGTCAAGAACATGATCACCGGCGCGGCGCAGATGGACGGAGCCATTTTGGTGGTATCCGCCGCCGACGGCCCGATGCCCCAGACCCGCGAGCACATCCTGCTCTCGCGTCAGGTCGGCGTGCCCTACATCGTCGTCTATCTGAACAAGGCCGACATGGTCGACGACGCCGAGCTGCTCGAACTGGTCGAGATGGAAGTGCGCGAGTTGCTCTCCAGCTACGACTTCCCGGGCGACGACACCCCGATCGTCACCGGCTCGGCCAAGGTCGCGCTGGAAGGTGTCGACTCCGAGATCGGCACCCAGTCGATCGACCGCCTGATGGACGCCATCGACAGCTACATCCCCGAGCCGGTTCGGGCCATCGACGGCGCCTTCCTGATGCCGATCGAGGACGTGTTCTCGATCTCCGGGCGTGGCACCGTGGTCACGGGTCGCGTCGAGCGCGGCATCGTCAAGGTCGGCGAGGAAGTCGCCATCATCGGGATCAAGGACACGGTCAAGACGATCTGCACCGGCGTCGAGATGTTCCGCAAGCTGCTCGATCAGGGTCAGGCGGGCGACAACATCGGCGCGCTGCTGCGCGGCACCAAGCGCGAGGACGTCGAGCGTGGTCAGGTGCTGGCCAAGCCCGGCTCGATCACCCCGCACACCCATTTCGAGGCCGAGGTATACGTGCTGAGCAAGGAAGAGGGCGGACGACACACCCCCTTCTTCAACGGCTACCGTCCCCAGTTTTATTTTCGCACCACCGACGTCACGGGCGCCTGCGAGCTGCCCGAGGGCATCGAGATGGTCATGCCGGGCGATAATGTGAAGATGACGATCAAGCTGATCGCGCCGATCGCCATGGAAGAGGGTCTGCGGTTCGCGGTGCGCGAAGGCGGCCGGACCGTGGGCGCGGGTGTGGTCTCCAAGGTTATCGAGTAGAGTAGTTCAACGGCTCGGGTATGTGGGGTCGTCCCAGGCCCCGCTTATCGCAAGTCGTTCCGATTTAGGCCAGTAGCTCAATTGGCAGAGCAGCGGTCTCCAAAACCGCAGGTTGGGGGTTCGAGTCCCTCCTGGCCTGCCATTTTATCGTCGCTTAGTTAACAGGCGATTTCATGAATTCACGCGTAGAGGCCCGTGGCGCCAGCTTGGATGTAGTCAAGCTGGCTGTCGCTGTTTCCTTGCTGGTTGGTGGCATTCTTGCCTTCTATTACTTCTCGGGCATCTCGACCCTGCTGCGGGTGATCGGTCTCTTGGTGATAGGAGCCGGTGCCGCCGCCATTGCCTTCCAGACGGAGAAGGGGAGGTTGCTGTGGCAGTTCGCTTCTGATTCCCGGATGGAAGTTCGCAAGGTGGTCTGGCCTTCGCGGCAAGAAACCCTGCAAACGACACTGGTCGTGGTTGTGATGGTGCTGATCGTCGGCATCGTCCTCTGGTTGTTTGACATGATCCTGATGTCGATTTTGCGGTTCTTGACTGGCCAAGGGGGCTGAGAATGTCCAAACGTTGGTACGTTATCCATGCGTACTCGGGCTTCGAAGGGCAGGTTAAGCGCTCGCTGGAAGACCGCGTCAAGCGCGCGGGTCTTGAGGATTCCTTCGGGATGATTCTGGTTCCCACGGAAGAGGTCGTCGAGATGCGCGGCGGTCAGCAGCGCAAAAGCGAACGCAAGTTCTTCCCCGGCTATGTGCTGGTCAACATGGAGCTGACCGACGAGACCTGGCATCTCGTGAAAAGTGTTCCCAAGGTCATGGGCTTCATTGGCGGAACCGGCGACAGGCCGGCGCCCGTGCCGGATTCCCAAGCCGAAATCATCCTGCGTCGTCTTCAGGAAGGTGGTGAGAAGCCGCGTCCGAAGGTTCTGTACGAACCGGGCGAGGTGGTGCGAGTGACCGATGGTCCCTTCACGGATTTCAACGGTGTGGTCGAGGACGTCGACTACGACAAAAGCCGGGTCAAGGTGTCCGTCCTCATCTTCGGGCGTTCGACTCCGGTCGACCTTGAGTTCTCCCAGGTGGAGAAAGGCTGAGTTCCGTTGGATCCGCATCCGTCGACGCCGAATTGGCGCTGAATCGATTCTGGCCGAATCCGTTTCCGGGTCGGTCTCTATAAGAAACGCCCCTGCGGGGGCCATGCACGGGGAGCCAGGCGAATGCCGTCTGGCGTTCGCACCCATTGGAGAGCAATCGTGGCAAAGAAAATCAATGCCTACATCAAGCTGCAGGTAAAGGCGGGTGAGGCGACTCCCAGCCCGCCGGTCGGCCCCGCGCTTGGTCAGCATGGCGTCAATATCATGGAGTTCTGCAAGACGTTCAACGCTCGAACGCAAGAACTCGAGAAGGGAATGCCGACCCCGGTGGTCATCACCGTCTACTCGGATCGTAGCTTCACCTTTATTACCAAGACCCCGCCGGCGTCCATCCTCCTCAAGAAGGCGGTCGGGCTCGCCAAGGGCAGCCCCAATCCCAACACGAACAAGGTCGGTGTCGTGACGCGCGAGCAACTCGAGCAGATTGCGACGCTCAAGATGCCCGACCTCACCGCGGCCGATATGGATGCCGCCGTGCGTACCATCGCGGGCAGCGCGCGCGCCATGGGTCTGAATGTCGAGGGGGTGAATTAAGATGGCTCAACTCACGAAACGTGCCCGTGCGATCCGCGAGCGTATCGAGTCGGGTAAGGTCTATCCAGCCGGCGAAGCCTTCGTGCTGCTCAAGGAAGTTTCGACGGTCAAGTTCGCGGAAAGTGTCGATGTGTCCGTGAATCTGGGCGTGGATCCGCGTAAGTCGGATCAGGTCGTGCGTGGCTCCACCGTGCTGCCGCACGGGATTGGCAAGACCGTCCGTGTCGCGGTTTTCGCGCAGGGCGCGGGCGCCGAGGCGGCGCTGGAAGCCGGCGCCGACAGAGTCGGTTTCGAGGATCTGGCCGAGGAAGTCAAGGCCGGCAAACTCGATTATGACGTGGTCATCGCCTCGCCCGACGCCATGCGAATCGTCGGACAGCTCGGCAAAATCCTTGGCCCCCGCGGTTTGATGCCGAACCCCAAGGTGGGTACGGTTTCCCCGGACGTGGCGGAGGCGGTTCGCAATGCGAAGGCTGGACAGGTCCGCTATCGCACCGACAAGGCGGGCATCATCCATTGCCCGCTCGGCAAGGTCGACTTCGAGCCGGAAAAGCTTCGGGAAAACCTTGAAGCCTTGCTCACCAGCCTCATGAAGGCGAAGCCCACGGCCGCCAAGGGCATCTACATGAAGAAGGTCACGGTTTCCAGCACCATGGGGCCTGGGCTGACGGTCGATCATTCCGCGTTGAGTTTTTAGTCCGTGGCGGCCGGCGCCCAGCGCCGGCCGCCTGGATGGTTTCTTTGAGGTCTCGGCAACCGCTGGAGACCGTCAAAGACCGCAGGTGTTCCGGTGTCCATAAGGAGACGGCCGCCGGGACTTAATGCCGACATCGCCTGCGCAGACGGTGCTCCGGAATCAGGTTGATAGCTGATGAAGGCGCACGATCTCGGTGACTCTGTCCGTCGAGGGATCCGACGGCAGGCTCGCCGCCCGGCCAAGGCCGGGTTTTTATCTCAGTGAGGTGACGACAGTGGCGCTGAATTTTGCGCAAAAAGAAGCAATCGTCGCCGAAGTCGCGGAAGTTGCGAAGAGCGCCTATTCGGCCATCGGGGCCGAGTACCGGGGCTTGACCGTGGGGCAGATGACCAAGCTGCGCGTGGAAGCACGCAAGGCCGGTGTCTACGTCCGAGTGGTCAAGAATACCCTGGCACGGCGCGCGCTGGAAGACACGGATTTTGCCTGCATGCGCGATGGCCTCACCGGGCCGATGATTCTCGCGTTTTCGCAGACGGATCCGGGGTCGGCGGCGCGTGTCCTGGAGGCGTTCGCTAAGGAGCATGACAAGTTTCAGGTGCGCCTGATTGCCCTGAGCGGCAAGCTGCTCGATCCCTCGGAGATCGGTAATCTCGCGAAGATGCCGACCTACGACCAGGCGATCAGCCTACTCATGGCCACCATGAAGGCTCCCGTGCAGAAGCTCGCAGCGACCATCAACGAGGTGCCGGGCAAACTCGTCCGCACGCTCGCCGCGATTCGCGATGCCAAGGAAGCCGCCTGATCGGCGTCTTCCATTCATCAGCAACCCGATCAACCGTATTTAGTTCCAGGAGAAGCCCATGGCCGTTTCGAAAGACGAGATCCTCGAAGCGATTGGTAACATGACCGTGCTCGAGGTCGTCGACCTCATCAGCGCGATGGAAGAGAAGTTCGGCGTCACCGCCGCCGCTGCGGTGGTTGCCGCCGCACCTGCTGGCGCCGATGCCGCGCCGGTCGAGGAACAGACCGAGTTCGACGTGATCCTGGCCTCGTTCGGCGCCAATAAGGTGAACGTCATCAAGACCGTGCGCGCTCTGACCGGTCTTGGCCTGAAGGAAGCGAAGGATGCCGTCGAAGGCGCTCCGACCACCCTGAAGGAAGCCGTGTCCAAGGCCGAGGCCGAGGCCGCCAAGAAAGAGCTCGAAGAGGCTGGCGCCACGGTCGAAATCAAGTAACGGCGCTTGCGTCGTTACCTTTTCGACCAAGCAGGCAGGCTGGCGGCGAAAAGCCGCCGGCCTTTTCCCGTTGGGCTCGCTGGGTTCGACGGGCTCGCTTGTACCGCGTGTCTCGCGTCTCGCGCCCCATCGGGCGTTGACCGGGGGCACGCCTTGATACCCGTTCCAAGCCATCCGCAATCCGCACCCGTGTTCACGCCCCGTCAGGGACCCACGCAAGCACCTCGAGGGAAGGCATAATGGCCTATTCGTTCACCGAAAAGAAGCGTATCCGCAAAGACTTCGGCAAGCGTCCCAGCATCCTGGACGTCCCGTTCCTCCTGGCGACGCAGATCGACTCTTACCATGAGTTCCTGCAGGCGGACCGCACGGCCAAGGACCGCCGGGACATGGGTCTGCACGCGGCCTTCAAGTCCGTGTTCCCCATCGAGAGCTACTCGGGCAACGCCGTCCTCGAATACGTGAAGTATCGGCTGGGCGAGCCGGTGTTCGACGAGCGTGAGTGTCATCTGCGTGGCGCGACCTTCGCCGCGCCCCTGCGCGTGCTGCTGCGCCTGGTGATCTACGACAAGGAGGCCCCGGCCGGCTCCAAGGTCGTCAAGGACATCCGCGAGCAGGAAGTCTACATGGGCGAACTCCCGCTCATGACCGGCACCGGCACCTTCATCATCAACGGCACCGAGCGTGTCATCGTCTCGCAGTTGCACCGCTCGCCGGGTGTCTTCTTCGATCACGACAAGGGCAAGACCCACTCCTCGGGCAAGCTGCTGTTCTCGGCGCGCGTCATTCCCTATCGGGGCTCCTGGCTCGACTTCGAGTTCGATCCCAAGGACAACGTCTTCGTGCGCATCGACCGTCGGCGCAAATTGCCGGCGACGGTGCTGCTGCGCGCGCTGGGCTATGGCGTGGACGACATCCTGTCGCGTTTCTTCGAGACCGACGTCTTTCGACTCCAGGGCCAGAACGTGACCCTGGATCTGGTGCCCGAGCGTCTGCGCGGCGAGACCGTCGGTTTCGACGTCAAGATCGGTGACGAGGTGTTGGTGGAATCCGGGCGTCGCGTGACCGCGCGCCACATTCGCGAGCTTCAGAAGGCCGGCGTCGAGCGTCTTGAGGTGCCCGCTGAGTTCCTGATCGGCCGGATCCTGGCGCATGCCCAGATCGACGCCGATACCGGCGAGGTCTTCGCCGAGGCCAACGATCCAATCACCCCGGAGATCCTGGATACCCTGTTCCGCAAGGGTGTCGAGACCCTGGAGACCCTGTTCGTCAACGACCTCGATCAGGGGCCCTATATCTCGGAGACCCTGCGCATCGATCCCACGACCAGCGATCTGGAGGCCCAGGTCGAGATCTACCGGATGATGCGCCCCGGCGAGCCGCCGACCAAGGAGGCCGCCCAGAATCTGTTCCACAATCTGTTCTTCACCCCCGACCGTTACGATCTGTCAGCGGTCGGCCGGATGAAGTTCAACCGTCGTCTCGGCCGTCCGTCCGAGGAAGGCCCGGGTGTTGTTTACGACGGTCGCTATTTCCGTGGCCGAACCGACGAGTTCTCCAAGTCGCTGTTCGCCGAGCACGGAGAGGAGACGTCGGACATCATCGATGCCATGAAGATCCTGGTCGAGCTGCGCAATGGCCGCGGCACGGTGGACGACATCGATCACCTGGGCAATCGTCGTATCCGCTGCGTCGGCGAGATGGCCGAGAATCAGTTCCGCGTGGGCCTGGTGCGCGTCGAGCGCGCCGTGAAGGAGCGTCTGTCGCTCGCCGAGTCCGAGGGACTGATGCCCCAGGAACTGATCAACGCCAAGCCCGTCTCGGCCGCGATCAAGGAGTTCTTCGGCTCCAGTCAGCTCTCGCAGTTCATGGACCAGAACAATCCGCTCTCCGAGGTGACCCACAAGCGTCGCGTCTCGGCCCTGGGTCCAGGCGGTCTGGCGCGCGAGCGTGCCGGGTTCGAGGTGCGCGACGTGCATCCGACCCACTATGGCCGCGTCTGTCCGATCGAGACCCCTGAAGGCCCGAACATCGGCCTGATCAACTCGCTGGCCGTCTATGCCCGGACCAACTCCTACGGTTTCCTGGAGACCCCGTATCGCAAGGCCGAGGGCGGCAAGGTCACCACCGAGATCCACTACCTGTCCGCGATCGAGGAGGGGAACTTCGTCATCGCGCAGGCCAATGCCACCCTGGATCCGGATGGTCGGCTCATGGACGCCCTGGTCTCCTGCCGGCATGCGAACGAGTTCGCCATGCGGGTTCCGGAGGAGGTTCAGTACATGGACGTCTCGCCGCGCCAGATCGTCTCGGTCGCGGCCTCGCTGATTCCCTTCCTGGAGCACGACGACGCCAACCGCGCCCTCATGGGATCGAACATGCAGCGTCAGGCGGTGCCGACCCTGCGCGCCGAGAAGCCGCTGGTCGGCACCGGCATGGAGCGCGTGGTCGCCAAGGACTCGGGCGTCTGCGTGGTGGCGCGTCGTGGTGGCGTCATCGAATCGGTGGACGCCGCGCGCATCGTGGTGCGCGTCAATGACGACGAGGCGGTGCCGGGCGTGCCGGGCGTCGACATTTATAACCTGACCAAATACACGCGTTCGAACCAGAACACCTGTATCAATCAGCGTCCGCTGGTCAAGCCGGGCGAGGTCATCGCCGTGGATGACGTGCTCGCCGATGGGCCTTCCACCGACATGGGCGAACTGGCGCTGGGGCAGAACCTGCGCGTCGCCTTCATGCCCTGGAACGGTTACAACTTCGAGGACTCCATCCTCATCTCGGAGCGGGTGGTCCAGGAGGACCGTTTCACCACCATCCACATTGAGGAACTGGCCTGCCTGGCGCGCGACACCAAGCTCGGCCCGGAGGAGATCACTGGCGACATCCCCAATGTCGGCGAGTCGGCGCTGTCCAAGCTCGACGAGTCCGGCATCGTCTATGTCGGCGCCGAGGTGCGCGACGGCGACATCCTGGTCGGCAAGGTCACGCCCAAGGGCGAGACCCAACTGACCCCGGAAGAGAAGCTGTTGCGGGCCATCTTCGGCGAGAAGGCCTCGGACGTTAAGGATACGTCCCTGCGTCTGCCCACTGGCATGAACGGGACCGTGGTCGATGTCCAGGTCTTCACGCGCGATGGCGTCGAGAAGGACAAGCGCGCCATGCAGATCGAGGAGATGGAACTCGACCGTGTCCGCAAGGACTTCGCCGATCAGCAGCGCATCATGGAGAACGACACCTTCCATCGCGTCGAGCGGATGCTGATCGGCCGGATCGCGGACGGTGGTCCGAGCGGTTTCAGGCCCGGCTCCGAGGTGACCAGGGAATATCTGGATTCACTCAAGTCGCGGGGGTCGCGCGACGGCTGGTTCGAGATCCGCATGCGCGACGAGGAGATCGCCACCCAACTCGAGGCGGTCGCCGCCCAGGTCAAGCAGCAGCGCGAGGAATTCCGCGAGCGCTACGAGGTCAAGAAACGCAAGATCTCGAGCGGTGACGATCTGGCCCCCGGCGTGCTCAAGATGGTCAAGGTCTACGTGGCGGTGAAGCGTCGCATCCAGCCGGGCGACAAGATGGCCGGTCGGCACGGCAACAAGGGCGTCATCTCCAAGGTCGTGCCGGTCGAGGACATGCCCTTCTCGGCCGATGGCGTGCCGGTCGATATCGTGCTCAACCCCCTGGGCGTGCCTTCGCGCATGAACGTGGGGCAGGTGCTCGAGACCCATCTGGGCTGGGCGGCCAATGGGCTCGGCGTCAAGATCGGCCGGATGCTCCAGCAGCAGGCGGCGATCGGCGAGCTGCGCGACTTCCTGGACCAGATCTACAACCGCAGCGGCAAGCAGGAGGATCTGGCGAGCTTCACCGACGAGGAGATCCTGGAACTGTCCCGCAACCTCGTTCGCGGAGTGCCGCTGGCGACACCGGTGTTCGACGGCGCGACCGAGGAAGAGATCAAGGCGATGCTCAAGCTCGCCGATCGGGATAACGCCGACCAGGGTATCCCCAGCGGCCAGACCATCCTCTTCGATGGTCGCACCGGTGACGAGTTCGAGCGGCCGGTGACCGTCGGTTATATGTACATGATCAAGCTGAACCATCTGGTCGACGACAAGATGCACGCCCGCTCGACCGGTCCCTACAGCCTGGTCACCCAGCAGCCGCTGGGCGGAAAGGCGCAGTTCGGCGGTCAGCGCTTCGGTGAGATGGAGGTCTGGGCGCTGGAGGCTTACGGTGCCTCCTACACCTTGCAGGAGATGCTCACGGTCAAGTCCGACGACGTCAATGGGCGCACCAAGATGTACAAGAACATCGTGGATGGCGACCATCGGATGGAGGCCGGCATGCCCGAGTCCTTCAATGTGTTGGTCAAGGAGATTCGATCGCTTGCCATCAACATCGAGCTTCAGCAGGACTGACGTCCGTCCGACGTGCGTTCGACTCAGTAAAGAAGCCGTTCGCGGGCACTGTGGCTGCCCGCGAAACGCAGGGCTAGCGCTTAGCCGGTTATCCCAGGCAGGAGACTAAGATCTTGAAAGATCTATTGAAAATCATCAAGCAACAGGGCCAGGCACTCGAATTCGACGCGATCAAGATCGGACTTGCCTCCCCCGAGATGATCCGTTCCTGGTCCTATGGCGAGGTCAAGAAGCCCGAGACCATCAACTACCGCACCTTCAAACCGGAGCGCGACGGTCTCTTCTGCGCCAAGATCTTCGGTCCCATCACCGACTACGAGTGCATCTGCGGCAAGTACAAGCGGCTCAAGCATCGCGGCGTGGTGTGCGAGAAGTGCGGCGTCGAGGTGACGCTGGCCAAGGTTCGGCGCGAGCGCATGGGTCATATTGACCTGGCCAGCCCGGTGGCCCACATCTGGTTCCTCAAGTCGCTGCCCTCGCGCATCGGTCTCCTGCTCGACATGACCCTGCGCGACATCGAGCGCATTCTTTACTTTGAGTCCTTCGTCGTCATCGATCCGGGCCTGGTCCAGGAGCTGGAGCGCGGCCAGTTACTCAACGACGAGCAGTATCTGGACGCATTGGAGGCCAATGGCGACGAGTTCGACGCGCGCATGGGCGCCGAGGCCGTCTACGAGTTGCTGCGCACCATCGACATGGCCGCCGAGATCCGGCGCATGCGCGAGGAGATCGAAGGCACCAACTCCGAGACCAAGATCAAGAAGCTTTCCAAGCGGCTCAAGCTCATGGAGTCCCTGCTCGCGTCCGGCAACCGGCCCGAGTGGATGATCCTCACCGTTCTGCCGGTGCTGCCGCCGGAGCTGCGTCCGCTGGTCCCGCTCGACGGCGGGCGCTTCGCGACCTCGGACCTGAACGATCTCTATCGGCGCGTCATCAACCGCAACAACCGTCTCAAGCGGCTGCTGGATCTGGTCGCGCCCGACATCATCGTGCGCAACGAGAAGCGCATGCTTCAGGAGTCGGTCGACGCCCTGCTCGACAACGGTCGCCGCGGCCGCGCCATCACCGGCACCAACAAGCGCCCGCTCAAGTCGCTCGCCGACATGATCAAGGGCAAGCAGGGGCGCTTCCGTCAGAACCTGCTCGGCAAGCGTGTCGACTACTCGGGCCGTTCGGTCATCGTGGTCGGCCCGACCCTCAAGCTGCACCAGTGCGGCCTGCCCAAGCGCATGGCGCTCGAACTTTTCAAGCCCTTCATCTTCAGCAAGCTGCAACTGCGCGGCCTGGCGGCGACCATCAAGGCCGCCAAGAAGATGGTCGAGCGCGGCACCCCGGAGGTTTGGGACATCCTCGAAGAGGTCATCCGCGAGCATCCGGTCATGCTCAACCGCGCGCCGACCCTGCATCGTCTCGGCATCCAGGCGTTCGAGCCGGTGCTGATCGAGGGCAAGGCGATCCAGCTTCACCCACTGGTCTGTACCGCCTTCAACGCCGACTTCGACGGCGACCAGATGGCGGTCCATGTGCCGCTCTCGCTGGAGGCCCAGTTGGAGGCGCGAGCCCTCATGATGGCCTCCAACAACATTCTCTCGCCGGCCAACGGCGAGCCCATCATCGTGCCCTCGCAGGACGTGGTGCTGGGGCTCTATTACATGACCCGCGAGCGGGTCAAGGCGAGGGGCGAGGGCGGTCTCTTCTCCGATATCGACGAGGCGCGCCGCGCCTACGAAACCGGCCATGCCGACCTGCACGCCCGTTGCCGGGTGCGCATCCGCGAGGTCATCAAGGGCGCGGACGGTGAGTGTCGCGAAGTGACCAGCATCAAGGAGACGACGGTGGGTCGCGCCCTGGTATTCGCGATCGTGCCGGATGGTTTGCCCTTCGAGCTGGTTGATCGCGCGCTGGGCAAGAAGCAGATCTCGCTCCTGATCAACACCTGTTATCGCCGTCTGGGGCTGAAGGATACGGTCGTCTTCGCCGACCAGGTCATGTATCTGGGCTTCCGCATGGCGACCCGCGCGGGCGTCTCGATCGGGTTGGACGACATGGAGGTGCCGCGCGACGAGCACGACGCCAAGATGGACAAGGGCTCACTGCTTGCGGCCGCCGAGGCGGAGGTCAAGGAGATCCAGGAGCAGTATGCCTCGGGTCTGGTGACCAACGGCGAACGCTACAACAAGGTGGTCGACATCTGGTCCCGCACCAATGACCAGGTCGCCAAGGCGATGATGAGCAAGCTCGGTAGCGAGAAGGCCCAGGCCAATCCCTCCTTCGAGGCGCAGCGTCTGGTCTCCGAGTATCGCCAGGTCGTGCTCAATGTCGTGCCGGAGGAGGATCGTCCGGCGCTGCGTCGGCGCTTCAGCGACTGGCAGGGCGAGGTCAAGCTGGCGAGCGACAGGTACGATCGGGGTGAGCTGGCGCTCGCCGATTTTGGGGTGGTCCTGGACGAGCTGAGCACGCGCTACCGTCCCGATGTGACCGGTCGCGTCGATCCCGAACGGATCAAGACGCCCGACGCCAGGGAGCGCATGGCCAGCAGCCTCAAGGATTCGAAGGTGCGTGTCTCCACCGAGCGCAAACAGGACTCCTTCAACTCCATCTATATGATGGCCAACTCCGGCGCGCGCGGTTCCGCCCAGCAGATCCGTCAGCTCGCCGGTATGCGCGGTCTCATGGCCAAGCCGGACGGCTCCATCATCGAGACGCCGATCACCGCGAATTTCCGCGAGGGTCTGAACGTCATTCAGTACTTCATCTCGACCCACGGCGCTCGCAAGGGTCTCGCCGACACGGCGCTCAAAACCGCCAACTCGGGGTATCTGACCCGCCGGCTGGTCGACGTCGCGCAGGACATGGTGGTGCTCGAGCCCGATTGCGGGACCGAGAACGGTCTGCTCATGGCACCGATCATCGAGGGCGGCGACGTGGTCGAGCCGCTGCGCGAGCGAATCCTGGGGCGTGTCGCCGCGGTGGACGTCTACCGGCCGGGCGCCGATAACCCGGAGCTGGTCTGCCCGGCCGGCACCCTGCTCGACGAGGCCTGGGTCGATCGCTTCGAGGAGGTCGGTATCGACCAGGTGCGCGTGCGTTCGCCCATTACCTGCGAGTCCCGCTTGGGCGTCTGCGCCCAGTGCTATGGTCGTGACCTGGCGCGTGGACATCGAGTCAACATGGGCGAGGCGGTCGGCGTCATCGCCGCCCAGTCGATCGGCGAGCCGGGGACCCAGCTCACCATGCGGACCTTCCACATCGGTGGCGCCGCCTCGCGGGCCGCGGCCGTCAACAGCATCGAGATCAAGAATCTCGGCTCGGCCCGACTGCACAACATCAAGACCGTCCGGCATCACTCGGGCAATCTGGTGGCGGTCTCGCGTTCGGGCGAATTGACCGTCGTCGACGACCGCGGCATGGAGAAGGAGCGCTACAAGGTTCCCTACGGCGCGACCCTGCGGGTCGCCGATGGCGACAACGTCAAGCCGGGCGACGTGGTCGCGAGCTGGGATCCGCACACCCATCCGGTGGTCACCGAGGTGGCCGGTAAGCTGGAGTTCGAGGACTTCATCGAGGGCGTGACGGTCCAGGGGCAGGTCGACGACGTGACCGGCCTGACCTCGCTGGTGGTCATCGATCCCAAGCAGCGTCCCTCCGTGGGCAAGGATCTGCGGCCGATGGTCAAGCTGCTCGACGAGAACGGCAACGAGCTGAACATCGCGGGCACCGATCTCCCGGCCCGCTATGCCCTGTCCTCGGGCGCCATCGTCAGCGTCGCCAATGGCGCCAACGTCGGGGTCGGCGACATCCTGGCGCGTATCCCGCAGGAGTCCAGTAAGACGCGCGACATCACCGGCGGTCTGCCGCGGGTGGCCGACCTCTTCGAGGCGCGCAAGCCGAAGGAGCCGGCCCTGCTCGCCGAGGCCAGCGGTACCATCGGTTTCGGCAAGGACACCAAGGGCAAGCAGCGTCTCATCATCACCATGGACGACGGCGAGACGGTCGAGGAACTGATTCCCAAGTGGCGTCACGTCAACGTGTTCGAGGGCGAGCGCGTGGAGCGCGGCGAGGTCATCGCCGATGGCGAGCTGGCCTCGCACGACATCCTGCGTCTGAAGGGGGTGACGGCGCTGGCCGAGTATCTGGTCAAGGAGATCCAGGACGTCTACCGGCTGCAGGGCGTGAAGATCAACGACAAGCACATCGAGGTCATCGTGCGCCAGATGCTGCGCAAGGTCGAGGTCACCGCGACTGGCGATACCCGGCTGCTGCGCGGCGAGCAGGTGGAGCATGCCCATCTGCTCGACGAGAACAAGCGCGTCATGGCCGAGGGTAAGCAGCCGGCGCTCCATGAACCCCTGCTGCTGGGTATCACCAAGGCGTCGCTGGCGACCGAATCCTTCATCTCGGCCGCCTCCTTCCAGGAGACCACGCGCGTTCTGACGGAGGCCGCCGTGCGCGGATCCACCGATCGCCTGGCCGGACTCAAGGAAAACGTCATCGTGGGTCGCCTCATCCCGGCCGGTACGGGGTTGGCGTATCATCAGGCGCGTCGACTCCAGCGGTCGATGGACTTGCAGGTCGGGAGCAAGGTCGAGATGGCGACCGAGGATCTCGAGGAGGCGCTGAAGAAGGCGCTCAATACCTCGGACGCGCAATGAGGCGCGGCTGTGGTAGGGGCATGTCCGTGAGAAGTCAACGGGGGTGGTTGACAGAATAGACCCCCCTCCCTATACTGCTCTGTCTCAGCTAGCCGGCGATCCGCCGGCTAGTTTCATTTTTATCCGGTTCCCTGGTCTGGGCAAGCCCGCCTGGTCCCCGAGCAGACGTTCGCGTTCATGCGTGCAGGCTGGCGAGGTCGTTTTCGCTGGCTGGTTGCGTACAGGCGTCGTTTGACTCCAAGAGTTCATGGCGCGAGGGCGCCGCTGGAGATTCATCGCAATGGCAACGATCAACCAACTCGTCCGGAAGCCTCGTAAGCGGAACCTGGCGAAATCCAATGTGCCCGCCCTCGAGGCCTGCCCGCAGCGTCGCGGTGTCTGTACGCGCGTCTATACCACCACGCCGAAGAAGCCGAACTCGGCGCTTCGCAAGGTGGCTCGCGTGCGTCTGACCAATGGGTTCGAGGTGGCCTCCTACATCGGTGGCGAGGGACACAACCTTCAGGAACACTCCGTGGTGCTGATTCGCGGCGGACGTGTCAAGGACTTGCCTGGTGTGCGTTACCACACCGTGCGCGGCACGCTGGACACCTCGGGTGTCGAGAAGCGGCGCCAGGGTCGTTCCAAGTACGGCGCCAAGCGCCCAAAGAAATAGTCGCGCGCTGAACGATTGCCCGCCGCGAGCCAGTTCAACGACTAAGGTCGGAGCCTTATAGATTATGCCGAGAAGACGCGTTGCCGCCCGTCGTCAGATCCTTCCGGATCCCAAGCACGGAAGTGAGTTGTTGACCAAGTTCATCAACATGATGATGGAAGATGGTAAGAAATCCGTGGCTGAGCGGATCATCTACAAGGCCCTGGATCAGGTCGCCGAAAAGAAAAACAGTCGGCCGATCGAGCTGCTTGAGCAGGCGATGGAGAACGTGCGGCCCATGGTCGAGGTCAAGTCCCGTCGAGTCGGCGGCGCGACCTATCAGGTTCCGGTCGAGGTGAGGCCGACCCGTCGCAATTCGCTGGCCATGCGTTGGCTCATCGATGCCGCGCGCAAGCGTTCGGAAAAATCGATGGCGCAGCGTCTCGCGGGCGAGCTGATGGACGCGGCGGATTCTCGCGGCTCGGCCGTCAAGAAGAAAGAAGATACGCACCGCATGGCGGAGGCCAATAAAGCCTTTTCGCATTACCGCTGGTAGCGTTTGTTTTAGAGTTCTTTAGGATTCATCAGGGCGGATTCAGTCGTGGCACGTAGCACACCCATTGAGCGGTATCGCAACCTTGGCATCATGGCGCATATTGATGCGGGGAAGACCACTACCACGGAGCGCATCCTGTTCTATACGGGTGTCTCGCACAAGATCGGCGAAGTGCACGACGGCGCCGCCACCATGGATTGGATGGAGCAGGAACAAGAGCGCGGAATCACCATCACTTCCGCGGCGACCACCTGCTTCTGGAAAGGCATGGGTCGGGATCGCCCCGAGCATCGCATCAATATCATCGACACCCCCGGGCACGTCGACTTCACCATTGAGGTCGAGCGTTCGCTGCGGGTGCTCGACGGCGCCTGCGCGGTTTTCTGCGCGGTCGGCGGCGTCGAGCCTCAGTCCGAGACCGTTTGGCGTCAGGCCGATAAATACGGTGTCCCTCGCATTGCGTTCGTCAACAAGATGGACCGCATGGGTGCGAATTTCTTTCGTGTCGTGCAGCAGGTCAAGGATCGTCTCGGCGGCAATGCCGTTCCGATTCAGGTTCCGATCGGCGCCGAGGAAGACTTCAAGGGCGTCATCGACCTGGTCCGGATGCAGGCGGTCTACTGGGACGAGGCTTCGCGCGGCATGGAATTCGAGCTGCGGGATATCCCGGAAGAGCTCGCCGACGTCTGCGCGGAATGGCGCGAGAAGATGGTGGAGGCGGCGGCCGAGGCCAGCGAAGAGCTGATGGAGAAGTACCTCGAGGGTCAGGCGCTGACCGAGGAGGAGATCAAGGCCGGTCTGCGCGCTCGCACCCTCAAGAGCGAGATCGTTCCCATGATGTGTGGCTCCGCCTTCAAGAACAAGGGCGTGCAGGCCATGCTGGACGCCGCGCTGGATTACATGCCGTCCCCGCTGGACGTGCCGGCGATCCGGGGCATCCTGGATGACAAGGACGAGACCGAGGCGGAGCGCCAGGCGTCGGACGAGGAGCCCTTCGCGGCGCTCGCGTTCAAGATCGCCACCGATCCCTTCGTGGGTACCCTGACGTTCTTCCGGGTCTACTCGGGCGTTCTCAAGTCCGGTGACACCCTCTACAACCCGGTGAAATGCCGCAAGGAGCGCATCGGGCGCATCCTGCAGATGCACGCCAACGAGCGCCAGGAAATCAAGGAAGTCCACGCTGGCGATATCGCCGCCGCCGTTGGCCTGAAGGATGTCACCACGGGTGACACACTCTGCGCGCTGAACAACATCATCACGCTGGAGCGGATGGAGTTTCCCGAGCCGGTCATCTCGGTGGCGGTCGAACCCAAGACCAAGAGCGACCAAGAGAAGATGGGCATCGCCCTGTCGAAGCTCGCCCAGGAGGATCCCTCCTTCCGCGTGCATACCGACGAAGAGTCCGGGCAGACCATCATTTCGGGCATGGGCGAGCTGCATCTGGAGATCATCGTCGACCGCATGCGGCGCGAGTTCAAGGTCGAGGCCAATGTCGGCGCGCCGCAGGTCAGCTACCGCGAGACCATTCGCTCGACCGTGCAGCAGGAGACCAAGTTCGCCCGCCAGTCCGGTGGTCGCGGTCAGTACGGTCATGTCTACATCAAGGTCGAGCCGCAGGAAGCGGGCGGTGGTTACGAGTTCGTCAACGGGATCGTCGGTGGTACCGTGCCTAAGGAGTACATCCCGGCGGTTGACAAGGGCATTCAGGAGGCCATGAAAAACGGCATCCTGGCCGGTTTTCCGATGGTGGATATCAAGGTCACGCTCTACGACGGCTCCTACCACGAGGTCGACTCGAGCGAAATGGCGTTCAAGATCGCCGGTTCCATGGCGATCAAGGAGGCGGCGGCCAAGGCCAAGCCGGTCTTGCTGGAGCCCATCATGAAGGTCGAGGTCGTGACGCCCGAGGTGAACATGGGCGATGTCATGGGCGACCTGAACAGCCGACGCGGCATGATCCATGGGATGGAGGATGCGCCCTCGGGCAAGATCATCCGTGCCGAGGTTCCGCTGTCGGAGATGTTCGGTTACTCGACCGATCTGCGCTCTGCGACCCAGGGTCGCGCGACCTACAGCATGGAATTCAGCAAGTACAACGAGGTGCCCGCCAGCATTGCCGACGCGGTCTCCAAGAAACAGTAATGAATCAAGGGTAGAGCGGGATGTCCAAAGAAAAGTTCCAACGTAGCAAGCCACACGTCAACGTCGGCACGATTGGCCACGTCGACCACGGCAAGACCACGCTGACGGCGGCGATCACCACGCATCAGGCGAAGAAGTTTGGTGGGGTAGCGCGGGCGTACGACCAGATCGACAACGCCCCCGAGGAGCGCGAGCGCGGCATCACCATCGCCACCGCGCACGTCGAGTACGAGTCCACCAAGCGTCACTACGCCCACGTCGACTGCCCTGGACACGCCGACTACGTCAAGAACATGATCACCGGCGCGGCGCAGATGGACGGAGCCATTTTGGTGGTATCCGCCGCCGACGGCCCGATGCCCCAGACCCGCGAGCACATCCTGCTCTCGCGTCAGGTCGGCGTGCCCTACATCGTCGTCTATCTGAACAAGGCCGACATGGTCGACGACGCCGAGCTGCTCGAACTGGTCGAGATGGAAGTGCGCGAGTTGCTCTCCAGCTACGACTTCCCGGGCGACGACACCCCGATCGTCACCGGCTCGGCCAAGGTCGCGCTGGAAGGTGTCGACTCCGAGATCGGCACCCAGTCGATCGACCGCCTGATGGACGCCATCGACAGCTACATCCCCGAGCCGGTTCGGGCCATCGACGGCGCCTTCCTGATGCCGATCGAGGACGTGTTCTCGATCTCCGGGCGTGGCACCGTGGTCACGGGTCGCGTCGAGCGCGGCATCGTCAAGGTCGGCGAGGAAGTCGCCATCATCGGGATCAAGGACACGGTCAAGACGATCTGCACCGGCGTCGAGATGTTCCGCAAGCTGCTCGATCAGGGTCAGGCGGGCGACAACATCGGCGCGCTGCTGCGCGGCACCAAGCGCGAGGACGTCGAGCGTGGTCAGGTGCTGGCCAAGCCCGGCTCGATCACCCCGCACACCCATTTCGAGGCCGAGGTATACGTGCTGAGCAAGGAAGAGGGCGGACGACACACCCCCTTCTTCAACGGCTACCGTCCCCAGTTTTATTTTCGCACCACCGACGTCACGGGCGCCTGCGAGCTGCCCGAGGGCATCGAGATGGTCATGCCGGGCGATAATGTGAAGATGACGATCAAGCTGATCGCGCCGATCGCCATGGAAGAGGGTCTGCGGTTCGCGGTGCGCGAAGGCGGCCGGACCGTGGGCGCGGGTGTGGTCTCCAAGGTTATCGAGTAAGGATATGGCGAATCAGAGAATCCGAATCCGACTGAAGGCGTTCGATCACCGTTTGATCGATCAGTCCGCGCGTGAAATCGTCGACACCGCCAAGCGCACCGGCGCTCAGGTGCGTGGGCCGGTGCCGCTGCCTTCCAAGAAAGAGCGCTTCACGGTGCTGATCTCGCCGCACGTCAACAAGGATGCGCGCGACCAGTATGAGCTGCGGACCCATAAGCGCCTGATGGATATCGTCGACCCGACGGATAAGACGGTCGATGCACTGATGAAATTGGATCTGGCCGCCGGCGTCGACGTGCAGATCAAGCTGAGCTGAGGACGAAACCATGTCGATCGGAGTTATCGGGCGCAAGGCCGGCATGACCCGTCTCTTCACCGAAGAGGGGGAAAGCATCCCAGTCACGGTCATCGAGGTGCCGCCGAACCGTGTCAGTCAGGTCAAGTCGACCGAAACCGACGGTTACCGCGCCATTCAGGTCGCCTTTGGCGAGCGGCGCGCTTCTCGCGTGACCAAGCCGATGGCGGGTCATTACGCCAAGGCGGGTGTCGAGGCGGGTGAAGTGCTGAGGGAATTTCGACTGGAAGGCGACGAAGGCGCCGATATGGAGGTCGGGCAGGAGATCTCGGTCTCCATTTTCGAGCCAGGCCAGAAAGTGGATGTGCGTGGCGTGACCAAGGGTCGCGGCTTCTCGGGCGTCATTCGCCGATATCATTTCGCCGGCCAGGACCGGACGCATGGCAACTCGCTCTCGCACCGCGCGCCGGGTTCGATCGGTCAGAACCAGACCCCGGGTCGTGTGTGGAAGGGCAAGAAGATGGCAGGTCACCTCGGTGCCGCCAATCGTTGCCAGCAGAACCTAGAGGTAGTGCGGGTCGATACCGACCGTAACCTGCTGTTGATCCGTGGCGGCGTGCCGGGACCGACCGGTGGGCGACTGATCGTGCTGCCTTCCGTGAAGCAGAAGAACAAGGGCTGAGCACTCATGGAGATCGCCATTCGAAACCACACTGGCGCGTCCAGTGTGCAGGTTTCCGACGCCGTCTTCGGCGTGGAATACAAACCAGGCCTGGTGCACCAGGTCGTGACGGCTTATCTGGCGGGCGGTCGCGCCGGCACCAAGGCGCAGAAAAATCGCGCGGCGGTTTCCGGTGGCGGTGCGAAGCCGTGGCGCCAGAAGGGGACCGGCCGCGCGCGCGCCGGTTCTTCCCGGAGCCCGATCTGGCGCTCGGGTGGCGTGACCTTCGCGGCGCAGCCTCGCGATTACAGTCAAAAGGTCAACCGCAAGATGTATCGCGGCGCGGTGCGCTCGATCCTCTCCGAGCTGGTCCGCACGGAGCGTCTGATCGTGGTTCCGGAGCTGGCGCTCGAGGCGGCCAAGACCAAGGCCCTGATCGCCCTGCTGAAGTCCCACGAGTTGACCGAGGCGCTCATTCTTACCGATGGGTTGGATGAGACGCTGTATCTGGCGGCCCGTAATTTGCCGAAGGTCGACGTCCTGTCGGCCCAGGAAGTCGATCCGGTGAGCTTGATCGCCTTCGACTCGATCCTCGCGACAGAGGCGGCGGTCAAGAAGCTGGAGGAGCGATTGGCATGAACAATGAGCGTCTGATGAAGGTGCTGCTGGCGCCCATCATCTCCGAGAAGACCTCGCGTCTGGCGGAGTCCGCTAATCAGGTCGCGTTTCGAGTCCTGACGGATGCCAACAAGCTTGAGGTCGCGCGGGCCGTTGAGTTGATGTTCGAGGTCAAGGTCGATAGCGTCCGGATCCTCAATGTCAAGGGCAAGCAAAAACGCTTCGGGCAGCGCCTGGGTAAGCGGCAAGACTGGCGCAAGGCCTATGTGCGTTTGCAGGCCGGTCAAGATATCGACTTCGGCGGCGCCGCTTGATCGCGGCGGCGGACAGCAACGGATAGACCAAGATGCCAATCGTAAAAACTAAACCGACGTCCGCTGGCCGGCGCTTCGTCGTCAAGGTGCAGACGCCTGAGTTGCACAAGGGCGAACCCTACGCCCCCTTGATCGAGAAGAAGACCAAGCACGGTGGACGCAACAATCAAGGCCGAATCTCCGTTCGTCATCAGGGCGGCGGTCATAAGCAGCGTTACCGTATCATCGACTTCAAGCGCAACAAGGACGGCGTGCCGGCGACCGTGGAGCGTCTGGAATACGACCCTAACCGTTCGGCTCATCTGGCGTTACTGAAATATGCCGATGGCGAGCGCGCCTATATCATCGCCCCCAAGGGCCTTCATGCCGGTGATAAGGTACAGGCTGGCGAGGCTTCGCCCATTTCGGTGGGTAACTGCATGCCGCTGCGCAATATCCCGGTGGGCACCCAGGTGCACTGCATCGAGATGCGTCCCGGCAAGGGCGCGCAGATGGCACGCGCGGCCGGCGCCTCGGCGCAGTTGATCGCGCGCGATGTCGGCACCGCGACCCTGCGCCTGCGCTCCGGCGAGATGCGCAAGGTTCACGTCGACTGCCGCGCCGTGATCGGCGAGGTCGGCAACAACGAACACAGTCTGCGCAAACTCGGCAAGGCCGGCGCCACCCGCTGGCGCGGCGTGCGTCCGACGGTCCGCGGCGTGGTCATGAACCCCGTGGATCACCCGCACGGCGGTGGCGAGGGTCGTACCTCGGGCGGCCGTCATCCTGTCACCCCTTGGGGCGTGCCGACCAAGGGCCATAAGACGCGCAAGAACAAGCGTACCGACAGCATGATCGTGCGTCGTCGCGGTCGCAAGTAAACCAGTCGAGGTTGAGCCAGTGCCACGTTCGATTAGAAAAGGACCCTTTATAGACCTCCACCTCATCAAAAAGGTGGAAGAGGCGGTCGCCCAAAACAGCAAGCGCCCGATCAAGACCTGGTCACGCCGCTCCATGGTGTTTCCGGAGATGGTTGGTCTGACCATCGCGGTCCATAACGGGCGTCAGCATGTGCCGGTGCTCGTCAATGAAAATATGATCGGCCATAAGCTGGGCGAGTTCGCTATGACCCGCACCTATCGTGGGCACGCGGCCGATCGCAAGGCGAAGAAGCGCTAGTCGGAGATCGAGGATGCAAGCCGTAGCAACACTCAAGTATGCCCGGATCTCGGCCCAAAAGGCACGACTGGTCGCGGATCTGATTCGGGGTCGGCATGTCGAGGAGGCCCTTAACACGCTCGCCTTCAGTACCAAGAAAGGTGCTGGGCTGATCAAGAAAGTCCTGGAGTCCGCCATCGCCAACGCCGAGCACAACCAGGGTGCGGATATCGACGAATTGAAGGTCGCGGCCATTCAGGTGAACGAGGGTCCGACCATGAAGCGGATTCGTCCTCGCGCCAAGGGTCGCGCCAACCGCATCATGAAACGCACCAGTCACATCATGCTGACTGTGGCCGAAGCCTAGGGGATCCAGGGGACCAGCATGGGACAAAAAGTTCATCCGAATGGTATCCGGCTTGGCATCGTCAAGGACTGGACATCCAAGTGGTACGCGAGTTCGAAGGATTACGCGGATCTGCTCAACACCGACCTCCAGGTCCGCGACTTCCTCCGCAAGGAACTCGCGAAGGCCTCCGTCAGTCGGATTCAGATCAATCGCCCGGCCAAGAACGCCCACATCACCATTCACACCGCCCGTCCAGGCGTGGTGATCGGCAAGAAGGGCGAGGATATCGACAAGCTGCGCGCCAAGGTGTCCGCGATGATGGGCATTCCGGTGCACATCAGCATCGAGGAAATCCGCAAGCCCGAGTTGGACGCCCAACTGGTGGCGGAAGGCATCGCGCAGCAGCTTGAGCGTCGCATCATGTTTCGTCGCGCCATGAAGCGTTCCATCCAGAACACCATGCGTCTCGGGGCGGAAGGCATCAAGGTGAGTGTCGCGGGTCGCCTGAACGGCGCCGAGATCGCTCGCAGCGAGTGGGCCCGCGAGGGTCGCGTGCCGCTGCACACCCTGCGCGCGGACATCGACTATGGTTTCGCCGAGGCGCGCACGACCTATGGCGTCCTGGGCGTCAAGGTTTGGATCTTCAAGGGCGAGGTTTTTGGCGACCAGCAGCCCGAGGAACCGGCGCCCAAGGCCGCCGGAAAGAAGGGTTAAGTCATGCTGCAACCGAAACGCACCAAATTCAGAAAGCAACATAAGGGGCGAAACCGCGGCCTTGCTCAAAGCGGTAACCGTGTCGACTTCGGCGAATTCGGCCTCAAGGCGACCGAGCGTGGACGTCTGACGGCGCGTCAGATCGAAGCGGCGCGCCGCGCGATCACCCGCAGCGTCAAGCGTGGCGGAAAGCTCTGGATTCGCGTCTTCCCGGACAAGCCGGTTTCCAAGAAGCCGCTTGAAGTTCGCATGGGTAAGGGCAAGGGCAATGTCGAGTATTGGGTCGCCCTGATTCAGCCCGGCCGCGTGCTCTACGAGATCGAAGGTGTCAGCGAGGAACTGGCCCGCGAGGCGTTCAAGCTGGCCGCGGCGAAGCTGCCTGTGCAGACCACCTTTGAAAAGCGGACGATTCTCTGATGAAGGCGAACGAACTCAGAAAGAACACGAACGAAGAGCTTCAGAAGCAATTGATGGATCTCTTTCGTGAGCAGTTCAACTTGCGCATGCAGCGGGGCACCGGTCAGTTGTCCAAGCCCTCGCGGATGAAGGCCGTGCGCCGGGAAATCGCCCGGATCAAGACGGTCATGGCGGAAATGACGGCGAGCGGGCAATCATGAGCGACGACAACACTACCAACCGGACACTGGAAGGGCGCGTCGTCAGCAGCGCCATGGACAAGACCGTCACCGTGCTCATCGAGCGTCGGGTGAAACATCCGCTGTACGGGAAATTCATGCGTCGTTCGACCAAGATCCACGCGCATGATGAAGACAATAGCTGCGCCCAGGGTGACCTGGTGCGTGTCGAGCAGTGCCGCCCGATCTCGAAGAGCAAGTCCTGGCGACTGCTCGCGATCCTCGAGAAGGCGCGCTGAGGCGAATCTCCGTCTCGCCTGTCCAGCCTTCGCCTGCGGGCGTAAGGAGTCTGGTCATTCGCGCGGCACTTGGATTCATTCCCGGATCAGCAACGAGCTTTAGGTAAACGACAATGATTCAGATGCAGACCAATCTCAGCGTCGCCGACAATAGCGGCGCCAAGAGTGTGCAATGCATCAAAGTGCTTGGCGGGTCGCATCGGCGCTACGCGGGCATCGGCGATGTCATTAAGGTCACCGTCAAGGATGCCATTCCGCGCGGCAAGGTCAAGAAAGGCGACGTGTTCAATGCGGTCGTGGTGCGGACCCGTAAGGGTGTGCGCCGTCCGGATGGCTCGCTGATTCGCTTCGATGGTAACGCGGCCGTGCTGCTGAACAACCAGCTTCAACCCATCGGCACCCGTATCTTCGGCCCCGTGACGCGCGAGCTTCGCGGCGAGCGTTTCATGAAGATCATCTCGCTGGCGCCGGAAGTGCTCTAAGGAGACGATCCCATGAAAAAAATCAAGAAAGGTGATGATGTCATGGTCATCACCGGTAAGGACAAGGGCAAGCGCGGCACCGTGCTGCGGGTGGTCGACGACGAGCATGTCGTCGTCGAGAACATCAACATCGCCCGCAAGCATCAGAAGGCGAATCCCCAGGCCGGCGAGCCGGGTGGAATCGTCGATAAATCGATGCCCATCCATGTGTCCAACGTGGCCCTCTACAATCCTCTGAAGGGTTCGGCCGATCGCGTCGGCTTCAAGACCCTCGACGACGGTCGCAAGGTTCGCGTGTTCAAATCGAACGGCGAAGTCGTCGACGTCTGACCGAAGGAAGCGAAATGTCCAGATTACAGACAGAATATAAAGAGCGCATCGTCGGTCAGCTCAAGGAACGCTTCGGCTTCAAGAGCGTGATGCAGGTGCCGCGGATCGAGAAGATCACCCTGAACATGGGTGTGGGCGAGGCCGTCGCGGACAAGAAGGTGATGGACAACGCCGTGGCCGATCTGCGCGCGATCGCCGGTCAGCAGCCGATCGTGACCTTCGCCCGTAAGTCGGTCGCGGGATTCAAGATCCGCGAAGGCTGGCCGATCGGCTGCAAGGTGACCCTGCGTCGCGAGCGCATGTACGAGTTCCTGGATCGCCTGATCAGTGTCTCGATTCCGCGCATCCGGGATTTCCGCGGTCTGAGCCCGAAGGCATTCGATGGACGCGGCAACTACTCGATGGGCGTGCGCGAGCAGATCATGTTCCCCGAGATCGATTACGACAAGATTGATGCCTTGCGTGGCTTGGATATCACGATCACGACCTCGGCGCGGACGGACGAGGAAGGTCGCGCGCTGCTTGAGGCGTTCAATTTCCCATTCCGTACCTGATAGAGCGGACCCGAGACAGCACTATGGCGAAGAAGAGCATGATTGCGCGCGACGTTAAGCGCACCCAGACGGCGGCCCGGTTCGGCGTGAAGCGTGCGGCCCTAAAGGCTGTGATCAACGATCGCAACGCCAGCTCGGAGCAGATCGACGAGGCGATGGTGAAGCTGCAGAAGCTTCCGCGCGATGCGAGTCCCTCCCGGCAGCAGCGTCGTTGCCGCGTCAGTGGCCGGCCGCACGCGGTCTATCGCAAGTTTGGTCTCTCGCGCATCAAGCTGCGCGAGGCCGTGATGCGCGGGGATGTCCCCGGTGTCGTCAAGGCGAGTTGGTAAGTCGAGCGAGCCGTCACCAGTAGCCTGCCTGATCTGGCGGGCTGGCTGACCTTGAAACGATCTTCCCCGCGCCCGGTGATGTGGTTCAGGCACGGCTGGCTGGCTGGCCGTCTGACCCCAATCACCGGAGTCTGGCTATATCGTTATTCCGTGTGAAAGTGCATTATGCGGCTCGCTCGGCGATTGTTGACCGGGCCGCGATCAAAACCTATCGGGTATCGCGCCGCAAGGGCGGTCTGACCCAGGAGAAAGCCAATGAGTATGTCGGATCCGATTGCGGATATGCTGACGCGCATCCGCAACGGCCAGCAGCGCGGTAAGATCACCATCGTGATGCCGTCCTCCAAGCAGAAGGTCGCGATCGCGAACCTGCTCAAGGAAGAAGGCTATATTACCGACGCGACGGTCGAGCCCAAGGGCGTCAAGCCCGAGTTGGTCATCAAGCTCAAGTACTATCGCGGCAAGCCCGTGATCGAGTTCCTGAAGCGCGTCTCGCGCCCAGGTCTGCGCATCTATCGCAACAAGAACGAGCTGCCCAAGGTTTGGGCCGGGCTCGGAATCGCGATCGTTTCCACCTCGAAAGGTCTGATGTCCGACCGCGCGGCCCGTCAAGCGGGACACGGCGGCGAAATCATCGCCTACGTCGCCTAAGGGGGAAGCGAACATGTCACGAGTTGCAAAGTCGCCGATCCAGTTGCCTAAGGGCATCAGCGTCGAAATCGCCGGTCAGGACGTCAAGGTCAAGGGATCCAAGGGCACTCTGGAATGGACCGTCCACCCCGACGTGGTCGTCCATGAGGAGAACGGCGAGATCAAGGTCGCGCCGGCCGAGGGTCGTAAGGACGCCTGGGCCATGGCGGGAACCACTCGCGCTCTGCTCAACAACATGGTGGTGGGCTGCGGCCAGGGCTTTACCCGCAAGCTGACGCTGGTTGGCGTCGGCTACCGCGCGCAGGCCAAGGGCGATGTGCTGAACCTCACGCTGGGTTTCTCGCACCCGATCGACTATCCAGTTCCGGCGGGTATCACGATCGAGACCCCGAGTCAGACCGAGGTCGTGGTATCGGGCGCCGACAAACAAAGGGTCGGCCAGGTTGCCTCCGAGATCCGGGGGTTCCGCCCGCCGGAGCCCTACAAGGGTAAAGGCGTTCGTTACGCGGACGAGAACGTCCTGCGTAAGGAAGCGAAGAAGAAATAAGGGGTCTCAGCAATGGATAAGAAACAGGCTCGTCTGCGCCGCGCGGCGCGGACTCGTGCCAAGATTCGCGAGCTTGGCGTGTATCGGCTGTGCGTGCATCGCACCCCGCGCCACACCTATGCCCAAATTATCGCGCCAACCGGAGACAAGGTCGTGGCCTGCGCCTCGACGGTCGAGAAAACCCTCTCCGAGTCGATCGAGGGTAACAAGGCCAACGTGGCGGCCGCGGCCGCCATCGGCAAGGCGATCGCTGAGCGCGCCCTTGCCGCTGGTGTCGACTCGGTCGCGTTCGACCGTTCCGGCTTCCGTTATCACGGCCGTCTCAAGGCGCTCGCGGATGCGGCGCGTGAGCACGGACTGAAATTCTAGGGGCGCGATCATGGCGAATTTCAATCAAAAGACGGAAGGCGACGACCTTCTGGAAAAACTGGTGGCGGTCAATCGCGTCGCCAAGGTGGTCAAGGGCGGACGTCAGTTCGGCTTCGCGGCTCTCACGGTGGTGGGCGATGGCAAGGGCCGCGTCGGTTTCGGGCGCGGCAAGGCACGCGAGGTGCCGGTCGCGATCCAGAAGGCGATGGAAAGCGCCCGCCGGAATATGATCGAGGTCAAGCTCAACGGCACCACCCTGCAGTACCCACTGCAAGGCAAGCATGGAGCGGCCAACGTCTTCATGCAGCCGGCCTCGGACGGCACGGGCATCATCGCGGGTGGCGCCATGCGCGCCGTGTTCGAGGTGCTCGGGGTGCAGAACGTTCTGGCCAAGTGCATCGGGACCAATAACCCCATCAACGTGGTGCGAGCCACGGTGAACGGGCTGCGCGCCATGAACGACCCCGCGACCATCGCCGCCAAGCGCGGTAAAACCGTTGAAGAGATTCTGGGGTAGGCGATGTCCGACAAAAAGATGATGAAGGTGAAGCTGGTGCGCAGCTTCAATGGTCGCCTGGAGAAACATAAGGCTTGCGTGCGCGGCCTCGGCCTGCGACGCATGCACCAGGTCGTGGAAGTCGAGGACACGCCCTGTACGCGCGGCATGGTCAATGCCGTGTACTACATGGTGAAGGTCGTGGAGGAATCCTGAGATGCGTCTCAATGATCTAACGCCCGCCGTGGGCAGTCGCACCGCGCCCAAGCGGGTCGGGCGCGGTATCGGAAGCGGACTTGGCAAGACCTGTGGCCGCGGCCACAAGGGTCAGAAGGCCCGTGCCGGAGGGTTCCACAAGGTCGGCTTCGAGGGCGGTCAGATGCCGCTTCAGCGTCGCCTGCCGAAGGTTGGATTCCGCTCCCGCAAGGCCGGGGACAAGTCCGAGGTGCGCCTGAGCGAACTGCGTCTGGTCGAGGGCGACATCGTCGATCTGGAAACCCTCAAGGCGGCCGGTGTCCTCAATCGCGGCGTCAAGGTGGCCAAGGTCATCGCCTCGGGTAAGGTGACCCAGGCCGTGACGATTCGCGGACTGGGCGTCACCAAGGGCGCTCGCGCCGCGATCGAGGCCGCTGGCGGCACCGTCGAAGACTAATCGAAAGGCGCGAAACGGATGGCTAGAAACGTCGGATCCATGGGTAAGTCGCTCGGCGGGATGGGGCAGTTGACGGAGCTGCGTCGGCGACTCTTCTTCCTGGTAGGCGCCTTGCTCGTCTACCGCATTGGCACCTTCATACCGGTTCCGGGGGTGAATCCGGAGGCGCTGGCCATCCTGTTCGATCAGAATCAGGGCTCGATCCTGGACATGTTCAACATGTTCTCGGGTGGGGCGCTGGAGCGGGCGAGTCTGTTCGCGCTCGGTGTCATGCCCTACATCTCGGCTTCCATCATCGTGCAGCTGATGACCTCGGTGGTTCCGAAGCTGGAACAACTGAAGAAGGAAGGGGAGTCCGGCCGGCGCAAGATCACTCAGTACACGCGATACGGCACACTGGTGCTGGCGACCTTCCAGGCCATCGGTATTTCGATGGCGCTGCAGGGGCAGACGGCGGGCGGCTCCGCCCTGGTCGCTTATTCGGGATTGGGCTTCGTGTTCACGGCCACCGTGTCGCTGGTCACGGGAACCATGTTCCTCATGTGGCTGGGCGAACAGATCACCGAGCGGGGCATCGGCAACGGTATCTCCATGATCATCTTCGGGGGCATCGTGGCGGGTTTGCCATCCGCCCTGGGCGGAACCCTGGAGTTGGCGAGGACCGGCGAGATGAATTCGCTCGCCGTTCTGGTGCTCTTGGCGATGGCGGTCGCGGTGACCGCCTTCGTGGTCTTCGTCGAGCGTGGGCAGCGGCGAATCACCGTCAACTACGCGCGGCGTCAGCAGGGTCGCAAGATGATGCAGGCGCAGAGTACGCACCTGCCGTTAAAGCTCAACATGGCGGGCGTGATTCCGCCGATCTTCGCCTCAAGCATCATTTTGTTCCCGGGAACGCTCGGTCAGTGGTTTGGTAACAGCGAGAATTTTCGCTGGATCGCCGATATCACCTCGAAGCTGTCGCCGGGCGAACCGGTCTATGTGCTGTTGTACGCGACGGCCATCGTCTTTTTCTGTTTCTTTTATACCGCGCTGGTGTTCAACGCGAAGGAGACGGCGGACAACCTCAAGCGGTCCGGCGCCTTCATTCCAGGTATCCGGCCTGGCGAGCAGACGGCTCGCTACATCGACGGCGTCATGACTCGTTTGACGGGCGCGGGCGCCATCTACATCACCGCCGTCTGTCTGCTGCCGGAATTCTTGATCGTTGGTTATAACGTGCCTTTCTATTTCGGGGGCACCTCGCTGTTGATCGTGGTCGTCGTGGTCATGGACTTCATGGCGCAAGTACAGGCCCACTTGATGTCGCATCAATACGAAGGCCTGATGAAGAAGGCCAACCTGAAGTCGCCGGGCGCCGGCATGTTGCGCTGAGAGAGGCGCTCGAGTCCTTAGGAGATATCTATGAAAGTTCGTGCATCCGTCAAAAAATTGTGTAGAAACTGCCGAATCATCCGGCGCAATGGGGCGGTGCGGGTGATTTGCTCCGATCCTCGCCACAAGCAGCGCCAGGGCTGATTCAGTCGCTGGTTGACCTGCACAAACCGTTTGATATACTGCGCGGTTTACCCGCTGAGCATTTAGGACAAAGGGGTTCGTAAACATGGCCCGTATCGCCGGCGTCAACATCCCAGATAAGAAACACACCGTCATCGCGTTGACGGCGATTTATGGCATCGGTCGTACTCGCGCGGGTCAGATCTGTGACGCGGCGGGAATTCCGCGCGACATCAAGGTCCAAACCCTGACCGAGGAAGAAGTCGACAAACTGCGCAACGAAGTCGCGAAGTTCTCGGTGGAAGGCGATCTGCGCCGTGAAGTGTCGATGAATATCAAGCGGCTGATGGATCTTGGCTGCTACCGAGGTATCCGTCATCGTCGCGGCCTGCCGCTGCGCGGCCAGCGGACCAGAACCAATGCACGGACCCGCAAGGGACCGCGTCGCCCGATCAAACGCTGAGAGCGCTCGCGCTCGGCCAGATGAGCTGGATAACGTCGAATGGCTAAACCGATTCGCAACACGAAGAAAAAGATCAAGAAGCAGGTCGCGGACGGGGTTGCCCACGTCCACGCCTCCTTCAACAACACCATCATCACGATTACCGACCGTCAGGGCAATGCCCTAGCTTGGGCTACGTCCGGTGGCTCGGGTTTTCGGGGCTCGCGCAAGAGCACGCCGTTCGCCGCGCAGGTCGCGGCCGATAAGGCTGGTCAGGCCGCCAAGGAATACGGTCTGCGTAACCTGGATGTCAATGTCAAGGGGCCTGGGCCTGGACGCGAGTCCGCCGTGCGCGCGCTGAACAATGCCGGATTCAAGATCACCAGCATCACCGACGTGACGCCCATCCCTCACAACGGCTGCCGTCCGCCCAAGAAGCGGCGCGTCTGACGTCTGACAGTTCAACAGGAAGAGACATGGCACGTTATATAGGCCCGACCTGCAAGCTGGCGCGGCGCGAAGGTACCGATCTTTCGCTCAAGAGCCGCGCCCGCTCACTCGATACCAAGTGCAATCTGGAGAAGCAACCCGGTCAGACGACCGACCGCCGTCGCCGCCTCTCCGACTATGGCGTTCAGTTGCGCGAAAAACAGAAGGTTCGCCGTATTTACGGCGTGCTCGAAAAGCAGTTCCGCAACTATTACAAGAAGGCCGCTCAATCGAAGGGCGCGACCGGCGAGAACCTGCTCCAACTCCTGGAGCGCCGGCTGGACAACGTGGTCTACCGGATGGGCTTCGGCTCCACCCGTGCCGAGGCCCGGCAGTTGGTCAGTCACAAGGGCATCCTGGTCAATGGTCGCATCGTGAATATCGCCTCCTATCAGGTGGGTGCCGACGATCAGGTCGAGGTTCGCGAGCCGGCCAAGCAGCAGGTGCGGGTTCAAAACGCGCTGGCGCTGGCCGAGCAGTATGGCTTTCCGGACTGGGTAGAGGTCGACACCAAGGGACTGAAGGGCGTGTTCAAGCGCGTTCCCGACCGTTCGGATTTGCCAGCCGACATCAACGAGTCCTTGATCGTCGAGCTGTACTCCAAGTAAGGAGCACCCTGAGAGGCACTGAATGACTGACGCTATTGGCGAATTTCTCAAACCGCGCATCGTGAAGGTCGAGCTGGTCGATGGCAGCTCGTGCCATGCCAGGGTCTCGCTGGAGCCACTCGAGCGCGGTTTCGGACACACGCTTGGAAACGCGCTCCGGCGGGTCTTGCTGTCTTCGATGGACGGTTGCGCCGTAACGGAAGTCGAGATCCAAGGTGTGCTCCACGAGTACACCACGCTCGAAGGCGTGCAGGAAGACGTGCTCGAGATCTTGCTGAACCTCAAGCTGCTCGCGATCTCGCTGAAAGGCAAGGATGAAGCGACCTTCACCCTAAGCAAGAGCGGGCCTGGTCCCGTGAGGGCGGCGGATATCGCGATCGATCACTCGGCCGAGATCGCCAACCCCGAGTTGGTCATCGCGAACCTCACCGAGGGCGAGTTGAGCATGGCCCTGACCGTGCGCCGGGGCCGAGGCTACGAGCCGGCGACCCAGCGCGAGCTCGACAACTCCGAGGACCGGCCGATCGGCAAGCTGCCGATCGACGCCTCTTATAGCCCGGTTCGGCGTGTGTCGATCGAGGTCCAGTCGGCCCGTGTCGAACAGCGCACGGACCTGGATCGGCTGGTGATCGACCTGGAGACCAACGGGACCATCGATCCCAAGGAGGCCATCCAGCGTTCGGCCACCATCCTGCGCGAGCAATTGTCGAGCTTCGTCGCACTGGAAGGTACCGGCCCGACCGAGAGCCAGATCCCGGATGCGCACACGGAGTCGCCCTACGACCCGATTCTGCTGCGTCCGGTCGATGACCTGGAGCTGACGGTTCGCTCGGCGAACTGCCTGAAGGCTGAGAATATCTACTTGATCGGCGACCTGATCCAGCGAACCGAGGTGGAGCTGCTGAAGACCCCGAACCTGGGCAAGAAGTCGCTCACCGAGATCAAGGACGTGTTGGCCACGCGCGGTTTGTCCTTGGGGATGCGCCTCGAGAACTGGCCGCCCGAGAACATCGCCGAGCTCAGCATTCGCTAACGGTGGTCGCGGATCGGGATCCGCGATGACCGACCCACGCATTCTAACGACTTAACGATTATTTCGGGATCAGGACCATGCGTCACCGCAAAGCCGGAAGGCAACTGAATCGTACCAGCTCGCACCGCGAGGCCATGTTCCGCAACATGGCGTCCTCGCTGTTCCGTCATGAGCTGATCAAGACCACGCTGCCGAAGGCCAAGGAACTGCGTCGCGTCGCCGAGCCCTTGATCACGCTCGCCAAGAGCGACTCGGTCCACAAGCGCCGTCTGGCGTTCGCGCGTCTGCGTGACAAGGAGGTTGTCGGCAAGTTGTTCGTCGAGCTGGGTCCGCGTTATCAGGACCGTCCGGGCGGTTATCTGCGAATCCTCAAATGCGGATTCCGGTACAGCGACGCCGCCCCCATGGCCTATGTCGAGCTGGTCGGTCGTCCGGCTTCCGCCGTCGCGGTGGAAGACGAGGATTGAGCCATCGCTTCGGCGTGGTTCAAGACAAACCGGGCTTAGGCCCGGTTTTTTGTGTCTGATCGCGCCGGGATTTTGCGGCGATGAAGAGACCGGGTATCGAGCGCATTCTGCTTGCCACCGACTTCGGCGAAGGCCCCTACATGGGCCAGATGCGCGCGCGGCTGGGGGCCTTGCGGCCCGAGACGCCGACGCTTGACCTGATCCAGGATCTTCCGCCCTTTCGCCCCGATCTGGCTGCCTATCTGCTTCCGGCGCTGGCGCGCGACATGCCCCGGCGCTCGCTCTATCTCTGTGTCGTGGATCCGGGGGTCGGAGGCGAGCGGGCGGGGCTCCTCGTTCAGGCGGATGGCGACTGGTTCATGGGGCCGGATAACGGGCTGTTCGCCCTGGCCGTGCGTCGCGCGCTCGAGCCGATTCCATGGCGGATCGGTTGGCGACCACCCCGAATGTCGGCAAGCTTTCACGGACGGGATTGGTTCGCGCCAGCCGCCGCGCGACTCTGTCGCGGCGAGGATCTCGAATTGTCAGCGCTGAATCCGGGCGACATCCTCGGGTCGGATTGGCCGGACGAGCTTCCAGCGATTCTCTATGTCGACTGCTTTGGAAATCTGATCACCGGACTGACCGTGCCCGCCGCAGATCATCAAGGCTCCCTTTGCGTCGGCACTCAGCGTCTACCACGCGCGCGGACCTTCTGCGAGGTCGCGCCAGGTCAAGCCTTCTGGTACGAGAATGCCTTCGGGTTGATCGAAATCGCGGTCAATCAGGGGCGCGCCGATCGAGCCCTGGGACTGAGTGTTGGTGACTCAATCGGTCCTCTTTCTCCGGATCGCGGATAAATTTGCCCCTTCGTAATGTCCCGCCGTGCTCCCACATAGGCTGGGCGATTACGAGAAACTCCTTGCACGCCGATTGTTCGTTCGATTGGGGTGGGTTTCTTGGACATCGCTTGGGATTACACTCGAACATCGACAACACGAGGAGCGCAGGTTCATGGCGAATTTCGGCGATTTGCTTGGTGCCTTCATGCAAGGCAATCTCGGCCAGACTGGTCAGCATCGCATGGGCAACGCATTAGAGGATCTGGGTGCGAGTCGGGGTCAAATGACTGGAGGGCAAGGGGGAGCCGGTGGAATGCTCGGGAGTATCCTCGACATGGCGAAAGGGAGTCTTGGAAGCGCGGCGCGTAATCCCTTGCAGGCGGGCGGGCTGGGGGCCGTGCTTGGCTCGGTGCTCGGCGGCGGCGGTGATTCCATCAAGGGCGCCATGACGGGAGGTGCCTTGGCCATGCTGGCGGGTGTCGCTTTCAAGGCGTTGGCGAACGCGGGTCAGGGCTCGGGCGGAGCCGGCCAGTCGGCGTCCTTCGGCCATGACGAGCCGCCCTTGGGGCTGAAGCCAGCGGAGACTCCCGTCGAGCGGGAGATATTGGAGAACAAGGCCCGATTGATTCTCAAGGGCATGATCAATATCGCCAAGTCGGATGGGCAGGTCACGCTGGACGAGATCCAGCGGATCGCCGGTCGGTCCGAGGCCGCCGGTCTCGGGGCCGAGGAGCAAGCCTGGCTGATGGCCGAACTGCGGGGGTCTCTCGATCTGAATGCCTTCATCGCCGAGATCCCCAATCAGGAGATCGCCGCCGAGGTTTACGCGGCCTCGTTGCTGGCCGTGGAGGTCGACACACAGGAGGAGCGCGACTATCTGCGTCGGTTCGCCGAGGGGACGGGCCTGCACCCCATGGTCGTCCAGCATATCCACCAATCGCTCGGGGTCGCGATTTGACCTGATTGGCGGCCAGGGCAAGGCGACCGGCCTGGCCTGTCTCCCAGGCTCCGCTCGGTCGCCTTGCCCTGATCCGAATCGGTTCAGCCCCCCACCTTGGATGGACCCTTGTTCCGTTTCACGAGCGGCGCGTGCCCGGCTTCCATTCCCGGCGCGCTCGACGGCTCGCGGCGCTTGCCGATGTTCTTGCGGTCGCGCAGGCGCTCCTTCTTCTTCGGTGTCTCGGTCTTCGATCCGGCCGCCTTGGCCTTGCCGGCGGCCGTCGACTTGGCGGCACCCTTGCGTTTCGTCGGGCCCTTGAACTTGGCCTTGAGACCCTCGATGGCGCGCGTCTCGAAGCTCAGGTTGAGATAGCGGGTGATGCTTTCCATCCGATTCCATTCGGTGGAGGCGACCAACGAGAGCGCCATTCCGGCCTCGCCCGCGCGTCCGGTGCGCCCCGTGCGATGAAGATAATCATCGCCACTGCGCGGCAGATCGAAATTGAACACCCGCTCCACGCCCGGCACGTCCAGCCCGCGCGCCGCCAGATCGGTGGCGATGAGGATATTGACGCGGCCGCTGTGCAGCAGCCCCATGACGCGATTGCGCTCGCGCTGCTCAAGCTCGCCGTGCAGTACCGCCACCCGTTGCTGCTCGCCTTGCAGAAAGCGGCCGAGCGCGTCCGCGCCCTGGCGCGTGTTGGTGAAGATCAGCGCCTTCTCGAAGGTTTCGTGTTGCAGCAGCCAGAGCAACTGCCGTTGCTTGTGCTCCAGCCCATCGCTCAGCAGGAACTGATGACCGATGTCCGGATGCTGTTCGCGCACCGGATTGATCACCAGCACCCGAGGCTCGCGCAATAAAGGTTCGGTGATGCGACTCAGGCCCCGATGATGCAGCGTCGCCGAGAACAGCATGGACTGACGTTCCGGACGGCTGTGACGGATGATCGTCAGCACATCGTCGGCGAAGCCCATGTCGAGCATCCGGTCCGCCTCGTCGAGCACCAGGATTTCCAGATCGTTCAGATCCGTCCGGCCGCCCTCCAGGAACTCGAGTAACCGGCCCGGCGTGGCCACCAGGATGTCGGGGTTGCGTCGCAGCGTCGCGACCTGATGGGCCTTGGATTCGCCACCCGTGAGGATCCCGGCGGTGAGGCGCGTGAAGCTTCCCAGGCGCATGAAATGATGATGGATCTGGCGCGCCAGTTCGCGTGTCGGCACCAGGATCAGGGCGCGTGTCCCGCCATCGTGAGCCCGGACATCCAGGAAGCGTTGCATGATGGGGAGTAGAAAGGCCGCCGTCTTGCCGGAGCCGGTGGCCGCCGAGACCAGCAGATCGACCCCATCCATCGCCAGCGGAATCACCTGCTCCTGAACCGGGGTTGGCGTCTCGTAGCCTTCGCTCGCCAACCCGCGCATGAGCAGGTCTGGAAGTAGAAATTCAGAAAAATGTGCGTTCATGTCGCGCAACATACACCAAAGCGCTCCCCGAGGTGGAACCCGGAACGAGACGGCGGGATTTCCGCGACGTCCGTCGCGCTTTGGGCGTGTCGGATGGGTTCAAACCCGCCGACCATGAGTGGTTTCCGAGTTCCCCAGGGCCAGGGTCGGCGGCGTCGCTCGCCGGGACGCCCGTCCCAGATTCGACAAGCAAACCGCTAATCATATTGCGATCACAGGCGTCAATGCGTAGCATCACGGCTTGTAACGCCGTTCTTTATGAGGTTCAAGGTGGCCGTCCAAGCAGTACGAGAGTCCATTCAGGGGCAACCCTTCAACGATGTCCTTAACGAGCTACACGCTCACACGTTTTCAGGATCACCAGGGGAGTCCGACCCCTTTACCTTGAGCGAGCTCGAACGCGAATACATTGCCTACGCGCTCGCGCTCTACTATCAATGTGATCATTGCCTGGTTTATCACGGGCGAGTGGTCGAGCGGATCCGTACGCAGTCGGGCGCCAGGAATTGGGCCTGGCAAGCGGAGTTCGTGAAGGTCATCCTCTTCCTTCGTACCAGCCGAAGCAGCGTCTCCACCCTGGAGTGGGAGGGTTGGATCGAAGCCTGGCGGCGCTTCGCGAACCGACTGCACCATCGTCACCCGGGGCTGGCCTGCAATCTCGCCTACGCGATCGGTATCGCCCGCGCCGACGAGACCCTGATGGACATCGCGTTCGAATCCCTGAGAACCCTGTATCGCGACGACGACACCCTGCTCGGCGTGATCCGTGATATCGACCGCGTGGTCGTCTTCATGAAGGCCGCGACCTCGAAAAACCGCACCGATCCGATCGTCAGGCGCCAACTCAAGACGCGCGGCATCATCGGAATTTGATAGGCTCCAGGCCGCCCGCGACGAATCCTGGGCGGCCATCCCCGGCATCTGGCGCGGCTTCGCGCCGGCCGGACTGGAGACCACCGAATTTTCCAAGCTTCGAATCAGGTGACTTCCGGGAAACCTTGAGTCCGTGACCCGCGCGCGAATGGGCAGGATTAACGGGATGTTCGCGGATATCAAGGGATGAACGTACCGAGTCCGTTCTCCGACGATCAAGATACAAGGACGGGCCGAGCTCAGGCCCGAATGACCTGAATGCGCCGTCCGGCGGGGCTCGGCATGACGTCGCTGGCGGTGCGCGCCTCGATCGGCGGCTGTCCGGCGCGGCGGTCGAAGATCACCAGCCAGCCCTGGTCGAGGCCCAGTCCGGCCAGATAGCCATCCAGTTGGTCGAGCCCCTCGGCGAGCGGATCGGGGCGCCCGTCGCGCCACACCTTCAGCTCCATTCCCAGCGTGACACCGCCATGGCGCAGACAGAGATCCATGCGTCCGCGCCCGATGGCGTACTCGCGCTCCAGCGTCCCGCCGCCGTTGACCACCCGATGCAGAAAGGCCATGAGCACCAGATGCGGGGCGATCTCGTGATAGGGAGCGCTTTTGAGCAGCGGCTCGCCATGCTGGCACCAGAAGGCGAGAAAGGCGTCGAGGAGTCGCTCGGGGTCGAGACGGCCGTCGGGGTCGAGCCAGGTCGGGGCGATCCGGGGGAGCGAGTCCTGCGGGCCGCTGGCCAGGGCGCGTGGCAAGACCTCGCGATAGATGGGATTGGCGATCACGAGTCCGCCCGCGCCGTCGCGACGCAGCAGACCCAGATCGACCAGATACCCCCGATCTTCCTCGAACGCCTCGCCCAGGGCGGTCCCGCCCAGCATCGGCTCGATGATCCGACGCACCCGTGGCTCGCGCAGCTTGTGGGCGAGCTGATCGAGATGGGTGACACGGTCGAGGATCAGGGTCTCCTTGGCCCGATCGATCAGGTCCAGGCCGATGGGCCGGGCGCGGTCACGGCCCTCGGGCTGTTCGAAACAGGTTTCGTAGGCTAGGGCATTGACCAGCCACGGCTGGCCCTGGGTCAGTTCCCAGACCCGCGCCAGCGCCTCGGGGGTGAACGCCTGTCCGGCGGGTTCAGGTATTCCATCAGCGCCAGTAGACAGGTGGTCTTGCCGGTCTGTCTCGCCGCACGACGGCCAATGCCGGAGTTTTCTAATGGGGTTTTGTCATTGCCCAGGATCAGAAGGCGTCGTTAGGCTTGCACTCAATCACCGGCGCTTCAATCGCTCCGCTCAAGCCCCAAGCCTTTGCCTCCGGGTTCTAGCCGGGCGATGGGAGCGACACTGACCGGCCTTTTCAACCTCCGCGCAGGATGCGTCATGACACAAGCTTCTCTCACCGGCGGTCGCGCCGTCCCCAGCTCGCGCCTCAACCGCCTCTGGCATCTCGGGCGCGCGACCACCGACCTCGCGGCCGGCATCGGTGTGCGAGGCCTGATCGATCTCGCGCGCGGGGGCGAGGGCGCGTCGAACTCCACGCAACTGAATCCGGCGGCCCTTCAGCGCGTCACGAATCGGCTCTCGCACATGCGCGGCGCGGTGATGAAGATGGGGCAACTCATGTCCATGGACGGATCGGACGTCCTCACGCCCGAGGCCGCCGCCATTTTGGGCACGCTCTGCAATAATGCCGAGTCCATGCCGCTGAGCCAGCTCGCGCCACTGCTGGAGACCGAGTACGGCAAGGACTGGAACCGACGCTTCCGGCGCTTCGGCTTCACCCCGGTCGCGGCCGCCTCCATTGGCCAGGTGCATCGCGCGGAGACCGCGGATGGCCGTCATCTGGCGCTGAAGATTCAGTTCCCCGGCGTGCGCGAGAGCATCGATAGCGACATGGATAATCTCGTCTTCATCAGCCGCGCCATCAAGGGGATGGACCTGCAACCGATGTTCGCGGAGGCCCGCCGCCAGTTGCACCAGGAAGCCGACTACGAGGCCGAGGCCAACGCGCTGGAGACCTATCGCGGCCTGGTCGGCGAGGGCGCCGATTTCTTCGTCCCCGATGTGCATCGCGACTTCAGTACCGGGCGCATTCTGGCGATGGATTTCGCCGAGGGCCTCGCGATCGATCGACTGGCCGAGCCGGAATTCACCCGGCGCGACCGCGATCGCGCCGCCAACCTCGTCATGGAGATCGTCCTGCTTGAGCTGTTCGAGTTCAGCCTCGTGCAGACCGATCCTAACTTCGGCAATTTTCTCTATCAGATCGACACCGGCCGCGTCGTGTTGCTGGATTTCGGCTCCACCCACCCGGTTCCGCCCGCCATCGTCTCCGGTTATCGCGATCTGATCCGGGCCGCGATGGCGGAAGATCGCGCGGCCATGTACCAGAGCGCCATCGCGCTGGGCTTCGCCCGCGAGGACACGCCGCCCGCGCAGACCGAGGCCATGCTCGATCTCATGCGCCTGTCGAGCGAAATGATGCGCCACCAGGGGCCTTATGATTTCGGCGCCTCCGACCTGTTCAAGCGCATCTACGAGCGCGGTCGGCAACTGCACGACGAGGGCGCTTTCAGCCAACTGCCCGATCCGTCCAGCATGTTTCTGTATCGCAAGTTCCTGGGCGCCTTCATGCTCTGCCGCCGACTGCGCGCGCGCGTGGATCTACCGCGTCTGCTCGAACCCTATCTGTAAAACAATCGACCGGGCCGCTGTTCCGTTGTGTTCTTTGTCTTTTTAGGCTCAAGCGGTGGGGGTTTTACCCCTCCCCAGTGGAGACAATAAATAGGCCGCGGCTGTTCAGCATCGGAAGCTCACGGATCCTGGTCCGGGAAATGTGGCGAGGTATCCGATCGAGCCTGGACGAAGTTCCTGTTTTGTCATCACAGTGAAGACTCTCGGCGTCTAAAGCTCTCCGCTTGTCCCGCGCGTGACTCGTCTGGGTGTTTGTCGTGGGCGCGGTTCGGCGCGTGTTTGGGATGGGGCGGCCTTGGCCTTGTCCTTGCGGGCGCCCGCCGGGGTGCCCTCGGAGATCGCCAGGATCAGACCCAGGCTGACGAGGCCGGTGATCAGACTGCTGCCGCCATGGCTGATGAAGGGTAGGGTGATGCCGGTGAGCGGGATGAATTTGGTCACGCCGCCCAGGTTCAGGAAGGTCTGGGTGGCGAGTACGCTGATCAGTCCGACGGAGACCAGTTTGCCGAAACCGGAGCGTGTCTGGTCCGCGATCCCCAGTCCCCGGCTGAAGAAGACCAGGAAGAAGAGCACCAGCAGCACGCAGCCGATGAAGCCCAATTCCTCCCCGATCACGGAATAGATGAAATCGGATTGGGCGATCGGGGTGTATTCCGGGTGGCCTTCGCCGAATCCCTCGCCCCAGAGTCCGCCGGAGTACAGTCCAGACAGACCTTGCAGGATCTGCCAACTGTTGCCGGTCGGATCCTGGAAGGGATGCAGCCAGGCCTCGATGCGTCGCTGTCCATGCGAGAAGAATTCCAGGATCAGGTATCCGCCGCCGGTGGCGAGCAGTCCGCCAAGCACCGGATAGGCGGCGCGGCCGGTGCCGACATGGAGCATGACCAGCAGCGTCACGTTGAGGATGACGAACATGCCCAGGTCGCGCTGCGCCAGCAACAGTCCCGCCAGGGCCAGCCAGAATCCAGCCAGCGGCAGCAGGTCGCGGACCGGCGGTCGCGGAAAGCCCTTGCCCCAGTTGCCGAGCCGCTTGGCGTGCCGGTCGATGAAACTCGCCAGGAAGAGCACCACGGTCACCTTGAGGAGTTCGGTCGGGGTGATGAGTCCGGCGCCATAGACGGCGCCGCGATAGCGCTGGCCCAGGAGCAGGATGGCCGCGACCAGCGTCAGCGAGAGTCCAGCCCAGAGCCACTGTCCGGCGGCGAGGCGTTCGTAGCGGCCCCGCATCAGGGCGAGGCAGACCGTCAGCATCAGGACAATCCCCGCCGGAAAGAGATAGAGCCCCGGATTCGCGGGATCGGACGGGTCGAGTGTGCCCATGCGCGATTGGGCGAGCAGTCCGAAGCCGGCCAGAAAGGCCAGGGTGCCCAGAAGAATCTGATCGCCCTGGAAGCGCGCCGCGACCAGTGTCAGATGCATGGCGAGGAGACTGCCGACATAGAGCAGCAGGGGCAGCAGGTCCAGGGTCTGGAAGGATCGTCCCTCGGCGTATCCCGAGCCCAGGACCATCGCGAAGCCGAGTCCGATGGCGAGCGCGCAGAGCAGCAGCAGGCGTCGCTCCGGCCAGCGTAGCGCCCAGGCGTGCGCGAGGGTCATGGGTGTTGGTTGGGTGCGTTGTTTCATTCTTCGGTTGCTGGTTGTCAGACCCTTTCCTGAGAAACCCGTACTCGAACCGAATAGACAGGATTAACAGGATTTTTCAAGATTTACAGGATTAAAAACAGTGGCTTATAAAATCCTGTTCATCCTGCGAAATCCTGTTAATCCTGTCCATTGACGACCGTGCATCGGGTATGGGGTCTTCAGGAAATCACCTCGGTTGTCGGTGGCTATGGATCTCGGTGGATCAGCCCCGTTTCCTGGGCGCGCAGCAGCAGGTCGCGGGCGATGGGCGCGGCGACCAGCGAGCCGTAACCTCCATGCTCGACCAGCACGGCGACGGCGAGCGTCGGCCGGTCCGCCGGGGCGTAGCCGACGAACCAGCTATGCGCGTCGCCCTGGGCGTTTTCCGCCGTTCCGGTCTTGCCCGCGATCCTCAGCCGTGGTGTGTCGATGCCGCGCGCGGTCCCTTCCGTCACGACCAGACGCAGCATGGGCGCGAGCTGGCTCGCGGTGCTCGCGCTCATGAAGCGGGCGAATGGCTCGGCCGGCTCGCGCGCGATCAGACGCGGTCGCATCGCCACGCCTTGGTTGCCGACCGCCGCTACCAGCATGGCCATGTAGGCGGGGGTGACCAGGACGCGCCCCTGGCCGATCGAGATCTGCGCCAGACCATGGCGGTCCGTCTTGGCGAGACTCGGTAATTCCCCGGTGATCAGGCCGAAGCGGCCATAAGGGCTCTCGTGCAGACTGATCCGGCGATTCAGATGGATCTGGTCCGCCAGGGTTTGGAAGGCGTCGCGGCCCTGCTGGACACCGAGTTGGGCGAAGAAGACGTTCGATGAGCGCGCCATCGCCTGGGCCAGGCCGATCCGCCCGTGACCCCGCCAGGAGGTTCCGCTCCGGCGGGCCTCGTAGTATTCGTGGTCGCGAATCTTGCGGTAGCGCTCGGAGGTTGTGAAGCCGTCCGCCGGACAGTCCAGCGTCCCCGAGAACCCCCGCTCCAGCGCCAGGGCGGCGACGGCGATCTTGAAGACGGATCCGGGCGGATAGAGCCCCTGGGTCGCCCGGTTGAGCAGGGACGTGCCGGCTTCCGCGTCGAGGAAGAGCTCGGCGCCGATCCGGTTCGGGTCATAGGAGGGAACGCTCGCCAGGACCCGCACGGCACCATCGGTCGGGCTCAGGATCACCACCGCGCCGCGTTGGCCGGCGAGCCGTTCGACCGCCAGGCGTTGCAGGTCGGCGTCCAGCGTCAGGACCAGATCCTTGCCGCGCGGGCGTTTGTCGCGCGTCACGAGCTGGCGTCCCAACTCGCCCCAATCGTTCAGGCTGGCCGGCTCTCCCCCGTTGAGATGGGCGGTCGCCACCGCCTCCATCCCGGTCGCGCCGAATCTGGGCTGGGTATAGCCCACCACGGGCGCGAACACGGGGCCGTCCGGGTAGCGGCGATAGACCCGGCCCTGGCTTTCCTCGCTATAGGCCAGCACCTCGCCGCGATGATCGAGGAGACGTCCGCGTTGAATCCAGTGCGCGGGATTGAATTCGCGCCGATCATGCAACTGCATGAATCCGATGAACTGGGGTCGATAGATCCCGGCGAGCTGCCAGGTCGCCTGATGGATGAGCAGGGCGCCGAACAATAGGGTCAAGAGGATCATCGGGATCCGGTACGACCCCTTGGGTCGTGCCAGATGCTTGAGTCGCGCCAGATCAAGCAGATCGAAAAGCTGTTTCAGCAGGAAGAACACGGCGAGGAAAAAGGCGACATGGAGCACCAGCCGCGTGCTGGGCCAGAGGCGGGGATCAAGCAAGGCGTTGATGTCGAGAGTGGCCACTAGGGATTGTCCGTCGAGCCGTTGGGAACCGGCCGCGCTCTCGGGGTTTCGGTGGCCGAATCAGGCTTCATGAAGAGGGCTCGAATCCGGAGCCTGGCCGGTTTGGCAGAGACATCCGGCCGTGTCGCGGTCGCGGCGCCGACCCCAGATCCTGGGCGAGCCAATCCGCCGTGGCGAGACCTTGAGGGACGGAGCTTCCGATCGCTGCCGCCAGTTGCGCCGTCGGCCAGAGTCCGGCGGCGCTCTCCACCAGACTGGTGATGACGACCTCGATCCCCACCGCCATGGCGCGTCGCGCGAGCCCCTGGGTCCGGCGCAGACCGCCGAGCGCGGCCGGCTTGAGCACGAGGCGCCGGACGCCCAGACCGCCTGGATCGATCTGGTCGCCGAGCCGGGGCAGGGACTCGTCCAGGGCGAGCGGAAAGGACGCCAGCGACTGAAGCTCGGTCAGGCGTTCGGCGGTCGGGTCGCGCAGCGGCTCCTCGATCGACTCGATCGGCAACCGGGCGAGTCCCGCGATCATCCGTCGCGCCTCGTCGAATCCCCAGGCGCCATTGGCGTCGAGCCGCAGGCTGACCCCCTGCGCCAGATCGGAAACCAGCGCCATCAAGCCTTCCAGCTCTTGCCCCGGTGCCGCCAGTCCAATCTTGAGCTTCAGCACCCGGAAGCCCTGATCGGCCTTCTCCTGAAGATCGCGCGCGGTCAGGGAGCCGAGCGCGCCCAGCATGGCGTTGACCGGCACCGTATCGGAGGCGTCGGGCGACAGCCAATGGCGCAGTGTCCGCTCCTGGCGGCGGCAGAGCAGATCGGCCAGCGCGCATTCGAGCGCATAAGCGGTCGCTGGCGCGGACCAGTGCTCCGATTCGATCTCCCCGAGCAGGGCGTCGGGATCGCGGCCGAGCAGGCGTGGCTGGAGTCGGGCCAGTGTCTCCTGGGCGATCTCCCGCGTCTCGGTTCCAGCGGCCGGGAGTGGGGCGCAATCCCCGTGGCCCCTCAGCCCCCCGGCACCGATCCGGATCAGCCAGCCGTGTCGCCGGTCGAACCCGCCACGGGCGCTGCCCCAAGCGCGATGCAGCGGCAGATCATAGGGCTGGATCTCGAATCGATCGATCACCCGAGGTCTGGAATCAGGATCCCGAGGACCATCAGACCGGCGAGCAGGGCCTGATACTGGGCCGTTCGGGCGAGTTGGGCGTTGAGCGCCAGGCCGTGCGCGCCGCGAAAGAGCCGGACGGAGAGCGCGATGGCCGCGGGCAGGGCGGCGAGCAGCGGCCAGGCCGGACCGGGCAGGTCGAGCGTCATCAGAATCGGGATCGGGGTCAACAGCAGCAGGGCATAGAAGATCCTGGCCCGCGCGCGGCCCAGATAGTGACAGAGCGTGCGTCGCCCGGCCGCCACGTCCGTTTCGAGATCGCGATAATTGTTCACCAGCAGCACGGCCGCCGCCGGCAGTCCGAGCGCGAATCCGGCCAGCAGGGGCGTCCAGCCGAATGTCAGCGCCTGGAGGTAATAGCTCCCGCCCACCGCCGCCATCCCGAAGAACAGCAGCACATGGACTTCACCGAAGGGGCCATAGGCGATGGGGCGTGGGCCACTGGTGTAGGCGTATCCGGCCGCCAGCGAGGCCAGTCCGATCGCCAGGATGGGCAGCCCGCCACGCAGCAGCAGCAGCATCCCGAGCGCGAAGGCCAGGGCGAACATCAGATGCGCGCCGGTCTTGACCTGGCGCGCGCTGAGCCAGCCCTGAGCGGTCGCGCGCGGCGGGCCGAGGCGATCGGGGGTGTCCGTGCCGCGCTCGAAATCCGCTGCGTCGTTGTGCAGGTTGGTCCCGATCTGGATCGCCATCGCCGCCAGCAGGGTGCCGAGCGCGATCAAGAGCGCCAGACTCCCCGTCTCCGCGACCGCCAGGGCGATACCCGCGATCACTGGGGTCAGGGTCAGCGGCAAGGTCTTGGGACGCGCCGCCGAGATCCAGCGCGCCGTCGAGGAAGGAATCGTCTGAACCGACTCGCCCATGGAGATCCGTCGTGTTTCGTTCATTAGGGAAAAAGCGGGCGATTATGGCCGTCGCGGGAATTTGTGGAAATCCGGCTCGCGTTTTTCGAGGAAGGCGTCGCGGCCTTCCTGTCCCTCGGCGGTGGTGTAGAAGAGCGCGGTGGCGTTGCCGGCCAGTTCCTGGATGCCGGCGAGTCCGTCGGTGTCGGCGTTAAAGGACGATTTGAGCACCCGCAGCGCGGTCGGCGAGAGTCGGTTCATCTGGCGGCACCAGTCGACCGTCACGCTTTCCAGCTCGCGCAGTGGGACGACGGTATTGACCAGGCCCATGTCGAGCGCCTCCTGGGCGTCGTATTGACGGCACAGGAACCAGATCTCCTTGGCCTTCTTGAGCCCGACGGTGCGGGCCATGAGTCCCGCACCGAAACCGCCATCGAAGCTGCCGACCTTGGGGCCGGTCTGACCGAAGCGGGCGTTGTCGGCGGCGATGGTCAGGTCGCAGATCAGATGCAGCACATGTCCGCCGCCGATCGCGTAGCCCGCGACCATGGCGACCACCGGCTTGGGCAGGGTGCGGATCTGGCGTTGCAGCTCCAGCACGTTCAGATGCTCGGTGCCGGCCTCGTCCTGGTAGCCCGCGTGTCCCCGGATGCGCTGATCGCCCCCGGAACAGAAGGCCAGATCACCCGCTCCGGTCAGGATGATGACGCCGATCTCGGGGTCCATGTGGGCGCGATGAAAGGCGTCGATCAGCTCGCGCACCGTCTGGGGGCGAAAGGCGTTGCGCACCTCCGGGCGGTTGATGGTGATCCTGGCGATCCGCTCGGCCTGCTGGTAGAGGATGTCCTGGTAGCCGGGATCGGAGGGTGTTTCCCAGTGGATGGGTCGGTCATCGGAGTCTGGCTGGAGCCCGAATTCTTGCGTCTGATCTGACTTCACCTGTGAGCCTCGTGTGTTGGTGCATGCGACATCCGAACGCCAACGGATTCCGCCATTTGAATTGATTGGGGCAAGTCTCTCTCGCGGTCTCTGGACGGGCAATTAGATCAACCAACGCGATAAAAGCATGCCGACGCCGATTGGCAATAGGGCGAACAAGGCCAGGATTCCAAGGCACCCGTTCCTCTCTCCGCCCGAGGAAGAGGCGCGAGTGTGCGCGTGGGTTGGGTTTTCGCTCAACCATTGACGATGGCACGCACCGCAATAGAATCTGATATGCCCATTGTTCCAGGCGCGAATGGTACGTTTGTCATGCGCGGCGACGGTTTTGCAGCGTGCGCAGGAGAAGGTTTTTTCTTTCGGCTTCCTAGGGCGGCTAAGTAGAATCAAAGCGAGCAGGGCGGGAAGGCCATAAGGAATCGTTTTTTCGATATCGCCTGATTGAATCGCGACGACAGCGGCGCCGCTCATGGACCCGAAAAGAACCAGCATTAGAACATAGTTGATCGGGCCGTTCTTTCTTGGAGCGGTTTGAACGGAGACCAATCTGCCTGCCGAGACGGGCGAGCTGTCGGCGCTCTCGATGACAACGCGCCTTGCCTTGAGTCGATTCCTTTCATCGCGGGTGGCATCGAATAGGACGGCGTCACCGACTCGTGGCCTTTTGTCGCGGGTTTGGACACTGGAAATATGGAAGAAAATCTCCTCAGCGTCGTTGTCCGGACGAATGAAGCCGAATCCTTTCTCTTCTTTCCATTGGCTGATTCTTCCTTTCATATGGCTAGTCTCCAGTGATTCTTTAATCTCGCTCAATGGTCGGAGTCATGATGTTCCCAGCAATTCCCGGCGAACGCTAACCTATTGAAAAGCTAAATTGCTATTTTACAAATCTTGTTGCGGTCAAGAGCGCGATTTTTCTGAATCAACGGCTTACGCTCTGTTCGCCGGGAATTGCTGTGATGTTCCTAGTCCGGAATGGAAGGCGGACCCCATGCGAATCCTTGATGCCCAACGTGTTTTTTGGGAGATGGTCGCGAGCCGCTTCGTGACATCTTCGGAATGTATGAACCGCGGCAACTGTATCGCGTCGATTCAGCGCGCCAGTGGCTTCAGCTCGCGCCAAATGGATCATCACGGATGGCCCTCCAGAAGGCTTGATGGACCTCCCGGCTGAGGTCGGCGTCGAGTCGTGCCTCGATCAGGCAGCGCTCGGTGTCGAGCGCCTCGGCCAATGCGGCCTTGAATCCGGCCCCATCGGATACCTTGCGATGCACCAGCCCGAATGTACGCGTCAAGTCGGCGAGGTCGATCGGGAGCGGGGTCCGCCAGAGTTGTTCGAAGCCCGGTAGTCCGTGTTGCGGCAGATAGTCGAAGATCCGTCCCCCGCCATTATTCAGGACAATGCAGGGCCGGTCGAGTCGCGGCGTCAGCAGCAGCCCGCTCAGATCGTGCAGAAAGGAGAGGTCGCCGAGCAGTCCGGTGGTGGGCGTGCCGCCGGCATTGAGCCCGGCCAGGGTCGAGGTCTGGCCGTCGATGCCACTCGCGCCCCGGTTGCCGAAGACCGAGAGTCCGGCGGCGCGGCTCCCCGACCAGGTGTCCAGTTGGCGGATCGGGAGCGAGTTGGCGCAGAGCAGGCCATCGCCGGCCGGAAGCGCGTCGAGCAGGTCGCGGATCAGATGGCCCTCGCACCAGGGGGACTGATCGAGATGGTCGGCCGCCCGTCGGTCCAGATGTCGCTCGGCCCGGATCCAGCGGGGGAGCCAGTCGGGATCCCGCCCGGCCCTGTCGGGATTCCGCGCGGCGAGCCAGCGCAGGAAGCGGACGGGGCTGGCGCCGACACGCAGATGAACGTCGTGATTGGGGTCGCTCCAGCCCTGTCCGGGATCGACCGCTAGTGTCGGAACGTCCGCCAGCCAGGCGTTCAGGGTCTTGGAGACGGGCGAGCGACCGAGGCGCAGCACCCAGTCCGGTTTCAGGCTCGCGGCGGCGCGAGGGTTGCGAAGCAGGCTGTCGTAACGGGTGACGCGGTGCTCGGGCGCGGGTCCGAAGCGCAGTCCGGACAGTGGATCGCAGAGCAGGGGCAGGTCGAGCCGGGTCGCGCCGTCCCAGAGCGCCTTGACCAGGGCGGACGGGTAGCGGCCGGGACCGCAGACGATGAGACCGCGAGGGGCCAGGAAGGGACTCGGCAGCTCGGGCCAGGCGTCGCCCTCCCAGTCCCTTTCCCCTTGGAACGAATGGCCTGGCGATCGTCCGAAGTCTTGGGCTGGAGTCTCGGTCAGACAGTCCGGTCCAGGAACCAGCGGCTCGCGAAACGGCAGGTTGAGATGCACGGGTCCGGGCCAAGGCCCCAGGCTCACGGCCGTCGCGCGGGCACCCAGCGCGCGCATCATCTTGAAGGCGGCGGGGGCGTCCTCGGGCGTGCCGGGGTCGTGGAATTCGCGCGCGAATCCGCCGAAGAGCCGGATCTGATCGATGGTCTGATTCGCCCCCCAGCCGCGCAGCTCGGGCGGTCGATCGGCGGACAGGAGGATCAGCGGGATCTCGGACTCGGACGCCTCGATGACGGCCGGAAACCAATGGGCAAGCGCGCTCCCCGAGGTGCAGAGCAGACCGACCGGGCGACCCGAGGCGCGGGCGATCCCGAGGGCGAAGAAGCCGGCGCTGCGCTCGTCCAGGATGGTCGTCAGCTCCAGCGCGGGCTGACGCTGGGCCGCCAGTACCAGAGGGGTCGAGCGGGATCCGGGCGAGAGGACCAGATGTCGCATGCCGCCGGCCAGCAGTCCGTCGAACAGCGCCAGCGACCAGCGCAGATTGAGGCAGGCTTGATCCATGAGCGAGCTAGGGCGCTAGGCGAACTGAAGGGCGGTCGACATGGCCGCGAGCTTGTGCTCGGTCTCGCGCCACTCGCTCATGGGGTCGGAGCCGGCGACGATGCCGGCGCCGGCATAGAGGTCGGCGGTGCGGTCCAGGATGCGCGCGCAGCGCAGCAGCACCCACAACTCCCCGGTCAGGTCCGGTTCCACGATGCCGGCGGCGCCCGTGTACCAGCCGCGTTCGATGGGTTCGTTGGCGTGCAGCCAGGCGCGCGCCTCCCGGCGCGGCTGACCGTTGGTCGCGGGCGTTGGGTGCAGGCGCTCGGCCAGTTCGAAGACGTCCACGCCAGGGTTCAGCTCGCCCCGGACCAGGCTCCAGAGGTGTTGGGCATTGTTGAGCTGGAGGATGCGCGGGCCATCCGGTGGTTCCAGATGACGGCAGCAGTGGCTCAGGGCCTCGGTGACGGCCTCGGCGACGACCCGGTGCTCGCGCAGATTCTTCTCGCAGGTCTGGAGTCCGCGGGTGATCGCGGCGTCGCGGTCGGCATCCTCGGCGCGGCAGGCGGTGCCGGCGATGGCATCCGCCTCGACCCGATCGCGGCGCTGGGTGAACAGGCGTTCCGGGGTCGCCGCGACGAAGCTGGCGGCGTAGCGGCGGATGTTGATCACCTGGCAGGAGGGGAAGAGATAGCTCAGCGCGGCGTTGAGTCGGGTCAGGTCGAAACGTCGATGACCCTGGAGCCGCAGCCGCCGGCAGACCACGACCTTTTCGATCCGCTCACTGTCGATCTCGTCCAGGGCGGCGAACACCAGCTCGCGCCAGTCGTCGAGCCCCGGCGTGCTGTCGCCCGGTTCCAGATGGGCCGGGGTGAGTGGGTCCAGGGCGGGCTGATCGAGCAGCGGCACGACCCGGTCGAGCCAGCCCTCCCAGCGGGCGAGCAGCGCGTCGCGGTCGGTCGGCCCTCGGGTGGTCAGCACCAGGGCCGCCTGGCCGGCGTGGGAGGTCAGGGCCAGCTCGGGCACCCAGAAGAGGGCGTTCGGCAGTGGCTCCGCCTCGGCATTCGGCGCCGGGTTCGGCGAGGCGGCGAATCCGAGCATCCCGAAACCGCTGAAGCCGGTCTCGTCCGGATCGTATTGTCGCCAGTCGGCGCTCAGGGTCCTGGCGATGGCGCGCAGACGTTGCAGTCGCTCCGGTCCCTGTGAGCGCCATTCCCCGGCGATGCCATAGCCGGCGCGCAGGTCGCCGCGATGGTTGTGCCCGAAGTGGAAACGCGGGCCGGGAAGGTCGGGCGCGTTGGCGAGACCATGCGGCAGTTCGAGGATGAGCGAGACCGGCCCCGCGCGCTGGTCCAGCGGCAGGTTGCCGAAGGTTTCGCGAAGTCGCGCCTTGAGCTGCTCGAGGACGTGGAGCGGTTGAAGCATGAGTGGATCGTGACGGCGGGGAACGATGAGCCGGAATAGGGCGCGCGATCCCTGGGGATCGCGCGCCCATGGCGCCAGGCTTGGTTGCTGATCGGCGGAGTTTACCCGAGAGAATCCCAGAAGCGCGTGATGGCGGCGGCAGTTTCGGCCGGTTTTTCCCATTGGGGCATGCCGCGCGTCGGTGCGATCCGCTCCGCGCGCCAGTTGGCATGACGGGTGAGGAAGTCCGGCAGCTCGTGGAAATCGATGTTCGGATCCTTGTCGTAGAGCACCAGAACCGGCTGGGTTACCTGGTTATAGAGTGTGTCGCCCGCCTTCGGGGTGAAGAGCTGTCCGGAGAGGAAATAGAGCGGCGCGTACTTGGCGCCCGGCTGGTGCGTGGTCGCGTGAGCGTAGTCGACCAGCTCCGGCGGGGTCGCGCCGACGAACGCCTGATTGAGGAAGTACCTGATGCTCGGGCGCGTCGTCAGCAGGCCGAAGAGCCCATCGTTGATGACGGGTACGCTCAGGAATTTGTAGGCGCGCTCGGCGGCCTGACCGGTGGGGAGTCCGCGGATGTTGAAACCCGTCGGCGAGATCAGCGCCAGTGAGGTCACCAGATCCGGCTTCATCAGGGCCGCGCGCGCGGCGAATTCACAGCCGAGCGAGAAGGCGGCCAGGTCGGCGGGTTCCTTGACCACGCGCTCCAGGAACTCGGCGATGACGCCGGCGAACAACTCCGGCGAATAGCGCCGATTGTCGCGATCGGAGTGACCGAAGCCGGGCAGATCGAGCGCGTAGACCGGACGTTCCGGGCGGAAATGCTCGAACAGAGGCTTCATCTCGAAGACGCTCGGGGCGGCGTTGATGCTATGGATCAGCACCAGCGGGCGACCCTTGGCGGTCGCGTCGGCGTAATAATGGATGCGCCCGGCCTGTTCGGTGCGCAGGTCGTACCGGGGCGCGTCCACGGCGCCCGGCAGTGGGACGCGGCGTTCGATCTTGTCGCTGGCGGTTGGGTTGATTGCGGAGTCCATCTGCTCAATACCTCTTTAGCGAATGCGGTTCTGGGTCTTGCGTCGTCCACACCCCAACCGATATGGCCATGGATCGCGCGGAGTCGGCAGTTTGAGCGGGATCCGCGGCCTGGGTTCCACGGCGCTTCCCGGATTCGGCTCATGTCCAGGCCGGATCCGGTGTCGCGGATCGGTCAGGGCTTGTGAAAAACCATCGTAGGATGGGTTTCGCTTCGCTCTACCCATCCTACGGGTCTAGGGTGTCGACTCCGCCACCTGGCCTCCAAATCCTCTCCGATCGGGTGGTGGTCGATGAAGTCAAGGCCATGTCACATCAATTTGACGGCGTTCTGTCAATCGAAGTTTACAGTGGTATTGGCTGCTTGTCTGGTGGTGACGGGATGTTTTGGCGGCGCGTCGCCGGCCCGTCCCGAGCGGTTGGCCATGATGCCCGAAACCGGTGTGACGATCGCTCGGGGGCTGGTGACTTCGGTATCGGGCGGCGCGCGGCCTTACCGCTGGTATCGCCCCGCGCCCATGAGCGCCCGCGCGGGCGATCTGGTGGTGCTGGGTCACGGTTTCCGGCGCGGCCAGGAGCACATGGATGGACTGGCGCGCGCCCTGGCTCGGGCCGGCTTCCCGACCGTCACGCTCGACTTCCACGCCGACCCGCCCTGGGCGGGCCATCACTTCCGCAACGGTCTGGACATGATCCGGGTCGCGGATGCCCTGGGCGCCCGGCGCGTCGTCCATGCCGGATTCTCGGCCGGCGGGCTCGCGGCCCTGGCCGCCGGTCGCAACGATCCGCGCACGCTCGGGGTGGTGACGCTGGATCTGGTCGACGCCGATGGACTCGGGGGGCTCATGGCCGCCGGTTTCGATCGGCCGCTGATCGGCCTGGTCGGCGAGCCCTCGTCCTGCAATGCCTACAACAAGGGTCTGAGTGTCTTGACCGTCGGCCGGCGCGCGACGATCGCGCGTTTCGCGGGGTCGGATCACTGTGACTTCGAGTCGCCGACGGATTGGCTCTGTCGTCTGCTGTGCGCGGGTGGGGCGGTGAGGGGGGAGGAGCGACGCGAGGCGATCATCCGGGAGGCCGTGAGCGCGGTCGGGCGACTGATGTCGGCGGGGCCGACGGAATCCCGAGGCCCGCGCCCCTGACGGGCGCGGGCCTCTGTTCCGACGGTTCGCGATCAGGTCTTGACGACCTTATTCATCATGTCCTGCAATTCCTTCAGTCCCTCGTTCATGCGCGTCTGAACGATCTCCAGCGAGTCGGTGTTGGACTTGGCCATGACCTCGGCCAATTCCTTCATGTTGGCGACGGCCTTTTCGAAGGCTTGCTTGGTCAGCTCGGCCTGACGCTCGGTGAAGTCCTTGGGATCCTTGGCCGACGACAGCTCGGTGGCGGCGTTGCGCATCTGGGCCAGGGCGTCCCGGATGATCTCGGCCTGACGCTGGATGAACCCCTGCATGCCCTCGCTGGACGCGCGCGAGGCCGCAGTCAGGGCCTCCAGGTTCTTGCGATAGGCGTCCATCATCGCCTCCATGTCCAGGCCGGGCACCTGCATCTGCTTGAAAATAGGCTCGAAGTCGGCGAAGGGATTTTTGTTGTCGCTCATCGTTGGTTCTCCTTTGATCATGTGGCTCGCCACGAACAGTGGCGGTGCCGGGAGACTCTATGTGAACGGCGGGATCAGGGTCAAATCGTAACCTGGGTGGCCGGGCCGCGGGTGATGGGATCCAGCGGTCGGGCGCGCGCCCGACCGGACCGATGACGAGGTGTCAGATTTTATATTGATGCACCAGCCCGGCCAGGCGACCGGCCAGATTCTCAAGATGTTCGGTGGCCGATACCACCGCGTCGGTGCTGTCGAGCGTCTGCGTCGACAGGTGTCGGATACTCTCCACGTTGCGGCTCATCTCCTCCACCACGGCGCTCTGCTCCTCGGCGGCGGTCGCGATCTGGGCGTTCATGTCGTTGATCCGCTCCACCGAATGCGTGATCGAATCCAGCGAGCGATCGGTCTCGCCGGCCGAGAGCACGCTGCGGTCCGCCTGCTCGCGTCCGCGCCGCATCATGGTCACGGCACCGCGCGCGCCCTCTTGCAGTCGCGCGATCATCTCCTGGATCTCGCGCGTGGAATCCTGGGTCCGCTGCGCCAGGGCGCGCACCTCGTCGGCGACGACCGCGAATCCGCGTCCCTGTTCGCCGGCCCTGGCCGCCTCGATGGCGGCGTTCAGGGCGAGCAGATTGGTCTGTCCCGCGATGCCTCGGATGACGTCCAGGATCTTGCCGATGTTCTCCGAATCGGCCTCCAGTTGGCCGATGGTCCGGGCCGCCTCCGAAACCCCGTCGGCCAGTTCCTGGATCCCATCGACACTGTGCCTGACCACCGCGTGGCCTTCGCGCGCGTCCTGGCTGGCCTGGTGCGCGGCATCGGCGGCGGCGGTGGTGTTGTTGGCGACCTCGGCCACGGTGGCGGACATCTCGTGCATGGCCGTCGCCACCATGTCGGTCTCCTGATGCTGCTGTTCCATCAGGCGATGGGTCGAGTTGGTCGCGGACGCCAGTTGACTGGCCGCCGCGGCGACGCCGGTCGAGGTCTCCTGGATGTGCCCCATCACCGTGGCCAGGCGCGACTGGAGCATCTTGATTGCTTGCAGGATCTCGGCCGTCTCGTTGTTGCCGCCGACATGGATCGGCGAGGTCAGATTGCCCGCCGCGATCGTCTTCGCCACGCGGACGCCTTCCCGGATGTGCTTGAAGATGGCCCGGGCGCTGATTCGCGCCAGGATGAGGCCGGCGACCAGGACGCCGACACCAACCCAGGGGCTGGCCAGCCAGCCCGAGGCCACCGCGCCCAGTCCGACCAGCGCGAAGGCGCCGCTCAGCCAGGCGCGATGGTCGAACTCGGGCAGGAGGCGCTTGGGCAGATCCTCGATCTTGCGTTCCCGGATCCGGGCGTAGAGTTTCTCGGCCGCGTCGATTTGCGCCCGGGTCGGCTTGGTTCGCACCGATTGGTAGCCGACCAGGGTGTCGCCCTCGTAGACCGGCGTGATGTAGGCGTCCACCCAGTAGTGATCGCCGTTCTTGCAGCGGTTCTTGACGACTCCGCGCCAGGGCTTGCCATTCTTGATCGTCCTCCAGAGATCCTTGAAGGCCGCCGCCGGCATGTCGGGATGACGAATCAGGTTGTGATTCACCCCGATCAGCTCATGTTCATCGAACCCGCTGATCTCGATGAAGGGTTTGTTGCAGTAGGTAATGATTCCCTTGGTGTCCGTTGTGGAGACGATGACCAGTGAATCGGCGTAATCGTTTTCGCGGTTCGTGATCGGCAGATTGATCTTCATGGAAAGGGCGGGGGCTCGATGAGTGATGATTCGTGTCTTCCCTGCCGGATCCCAGGGTGGCACGCACGAATATTTATTAAACAAGACCTTGCCTTGGTTCTTGTCGTTCATGGCGGCCTTGCGCCGCTGTCGGGATGCGTCTTCGTATCCCACGGCAATCATAACTTGCGCCCCACCGAAAAGCTGGTGCTCGTGATGAGCGTTCCGGCATGGATGACGGAGAGGTTTTGAACCGATTCAAACCGGCTTGGGCTCGACCCCTGGGATGGGAGCGAGGCCCATCGTTCAAGCTTTGAGCCTCGGAGCGTACAGGATGGGCATCGCTGCGCTCTGCCCATCCGAGGGTTTTTTACAAGCTCCGGGTCGAACCGTAGATGGGCAGAGCGCCGCGAAACCCACCGAACCCCACGCCAAGGCATCAGGATCGCACCATCAAAAACGCCCCCGGTTTCCCGAGGGCGTTTCAGTCTTTCTTCAAGGTCGGTGGTTCGATGGGTTGCGTGACCCGTCGGCCTCCGGGCCAACACTCGGCGTCATACCGTGGTCACTCTACCCATCCTCGCTCAGGATGGAGTGGCTGGGCGCAGTGCCTCGACCTGCGCCACGCTCAGTCCCGTGGCCTGGGCGATCTGCCCATCGCTGAGTACATCCAGCGTGATGAGGTTGCGGGCGGTGTCCTGGGCGGCTTCGAGGCGGCCTTTCCGCATCCCGAGCCGCTCGCCCTCCTCGCGCCCCTCCTCGCGCCCCTCCTCGTGCGCTTCCTTGAGCAAGGACACCTCATCGTGCAGCGCCCGCTCGCGCACGAACGCCAGGCGTCGCGCTTCCTCGTCGGCGCTCAACTGACGCACACGGCTCAACGCCTCCTGGATCGGGGCATGTTCAATCGCGGCCATGGTCTGCTCCTCTCGCCAATGCTCGAAAAAGGTCACCCACGCGGACAGGGGGTCGGATCCAAGCCCGAGGCGGTCCGCCTTCTTTAATTCGATGAGGTTCAACTGCAGCCGGTTCCCCAAGGTGACGCTGGGTTGGCGCTCGTCGCGCATCTCGAAGCGCCACAGCGCTTGCGTGTGCTGCGCGGGCGTGGCGGTGAACAGGTCGAAGTCCAGCAGATGGATGGCGACCGCCGCGCGCAGATGCGCGTAGTCCTCGCCCTGTTCCAACTGCTGGGCCAGCATCCGGGCCAGGTAGTACAGGGCTCGCGCGCCCCAGGCACCATAGCGGCGCACCTGGATTTCGACATTATAGGTGTGTCCCTGGGCATCGCGCGCCAACACGTCGAGGATGATGTACTTGCCGCGCAACTCCGCGGCGTTGATGCCCGGATTGAGAATCTCCACCGCGTGAATCTCGGGCAGGTCCGGGCGCAGGTCGTTGATCAGCGACACCAGCAGCGCCGGTGCCTCGCCAAAGAGGCGTTTGAACACGTAGTCGTTCTTGGGGTCGAGCAGCGCGTCAGTCGCAACGGATGGCATGGCGGGAGACGGCCAGGGTTTCTCAGGTCGCCAGAGTATAGACGCCTGAGCGACGCGCCACGCGATCTGGCCCGCTCGCCGGGGTTGCCCCTGCCCGTGCGTCACTTCGCACGAGGTGCGAAGCCGAAGGGCGAAGCGGTCAAGCACCGATCCGTCGAGCATTCGGGCGCGTGGCCGTCTTCGTCATTCCACCTCGAACTCCCGCCCGACGAAGACGCTTTACTTCGCATACAAGTAGATAGGGTCTTCCGGAGAATCCGCGCGGCGTAGCGATGGCCGCCGCATCGAACAGCCCGCAGTGGAAGCAGGCGGCAGGAGAAATCGGGTGGCTGGAAGACTCGCGAGGGCTCGCGCGACACGGAACCCTGTGCCGGCGAGACCTCGTCGATCGTTTCAGCCCAGGCAGTCGCTCAGAACTCCTCCCACTGATCCGCGTCACTGGTGGCCGGGGCGTTGGCGCCGGGTCGCTTCATGGGCGTTCGGCCGCTCTTGGCGGGGGGCTTGGACACGCCTCCCGACCTGGCCGACGTGGGCCGCCCACCTGCCCGGTTCTCCAGCCTGGCCGCACCCCCGGCGGTCGCGCGCCGCGCTCCGGAGAGCTTGAACATGGCGATCGCCTGCGCCAGCACTCGGGTCTGATCCTCCAGACTCTCGGCCGCCGCGGCGGCCTCTTCCACCAGCGCCGCGTTCTGCTGGGTCACCTCGTCCATCTGGGCGACCGCCTGGGTCACCTGTTCGATGCCGGTGCTCTGCTCGCGCGAGGCGTTGCTGATCTCTCCGACCAGTCCGGTGACCTGCTGGAAGCTGTGAAGGATCTCCCCCATGGTGTCGCCGGCCTGGGTCGCCAGTTGCACCCCGCCCTCGACCTTGCCGACCGAGTCGCTGATCAGCTCCTTGATCTCCTTGGCCGCCTGGGCGCTGCGCCCCGCCAGCCCGCGTACCTCGGAGGCGACCACCGCGAAGCCTCGCCCCTGCTCGCCGGCACGCGCCGCCTCGACCGCCGCGTTGAGCGCCAGGATGTTGGTCTGGAAGGCGATGGAGTCGATCACGCCGATGATGTCGGCGATGCGCCGGCTGGAGTCCTGGATGCCGCCCATGGTCTCCACCACCCGCGTGACCATTTCACCCCCACGCGCGGCGACGCTGTTGGCGTTGCGCGCCAGACGGTTGGCCTGGTCGGCGTTCTGGGCGTTTTGCTTGACCGTGGCGTTGAGCTGCTCCATGGAGCTGGCGGTTTCCTCCAGATTGGCGGCCTGCTCCTCGGTGCGTCCCGAGAGATCCGAGTTGCCGGAGGCGATCTCCCCGGCCGCGCTGCCGATTGCCTCGGAGGCTTCCAGGATGCGCCCGATGACCTCATGCAAGCGGGCGACCGTGGTGTTGGTGTCGTCCTTGATCTGGCCGAAGGCGCCCGCGTAGTCGGCGTCCATCGTTTGGGTGAGGTCACCCTGGGCGATGGCGTTGAGCACCTCCGCCACATCGGCCAGACCGGTCTCGACGATCTCGGTCAACCGGTTCAGCCCTTCGGAGAGTTGCAGGAAGAAGCCATGCTTGCCCACGACCTCGATGCGTCGCGTGAAATCACCGTTACCCGCGTCGGCGATGATGTCGGCGATTTCACGCTCGACCCCAACCTCGAGCGTCCGGTCGACCCACTGGGTGACACGTCCATGGTAAACGCCGGAGTCCTCCCGCACTGGACTGACCGTGACGCGCAGATGGCGCCCGCCCAGCCTGGTGTCGAGGGTGCGTGTGCTGGTCAGTTCGGCGCGATAGGCGGCGCGTGTCTCCTCATCCTCGAAATAGTTGGAGAGACGACTCCCGATCAATGCGCCGACGTTGAATCCAGGCTGTTTGCGGGCGATCTCGGGCGACATGGCTTGCCAGAGCGCTTGGCCCGCTTCGTTGAGATAGGCCAATGCGTTGTGCTCGTCCGACACGCTCACCGGGATGGAGATTTTATCCAGGGCGTGGCGGATGCGCAGATTGGCGCGCGCGGCCGTCCGCTCATTTTCGATGCTGTCTTGCAGCGTGGCGCGCATCTGGTTGAGCCCGCGCGCGATCTCGCCAAACTCGTCGCGTGACACGCAGTGCACCTCCGAGGCCAGATCGCCCGAGGCGATTCGCCCCGCCGCGGCCGCGATCCCCGTCGCGGCGCGGGCCACCATGCCGCGCATAACCATGAACAGATAGGCCGCCAGAAGCAGCAGGACGCCGACCAGGGTGGCGACCGTCCATAAATGGTCACGCATCCCGCCGACGCGCTCGGCAATGACCTGATCCAGTTCCTCGCGGCTGGTCTTCCAGAGATGGTAGCCGGCCTCGATGAGCCCCGTGCCGACCGCGAAGACGGCCTTTTCATTTAACCCTAGGGCCGTGCCATGCACGAACTGGCGATCAAGCAGCTCGGAAAACGTCTTGACGTTGCGTTCCACCTCGGCGCGCTGGTCGTCAAGGCGGCTGGCGGCCGCCGGATTGACTCGGGCGACCTTGGCCAATCCCGACGCGAGCGCCGTGGCGTGGTCGCTGAAGTGAGCCATCTTCGCGGCCAGTTCGATTTTTTCCTCGACGCTGATCGACTGGCGGAGCGCGATGCCGGCGGCTTGGCCACGCATGGCGGCGCTCATTTCAACCATGCCGGGTAACTGGACGATGGCACCATCCATCAAATAGTAGGAGTCGATGTCGGGATCGAGCGTGAGATTGGACTGGTCCGCGATCTTCGACACAAAGGCGAGCATCGCCTCCAGCAAGGCGTCGTGTGCCCGCGACGCCTCGGCGGCGGAGGCGAATGTCGCCCGCGTGATCGTCCGCCACTGCTCCCTGAGCGCCGTCCAGTCGGACTCGACGCCGAGTGTCGCCCCTTCCCTGGTCATCATCGGCGTCGCTGAAGCGAAAGCGGCGTCGGCCTTCGCGGCGGCCTCCGTAAGCGCGCCGCGCGCCGATGCGTCGCCGTTGGCAAGACGGGCGGACAGCTCACGGTGAAGCTGGATGTGTCGCACGACATCCGGCAAAGGGTGCACCAGAGCGATGCCCGTGCGTTCAAGCGAAGAAAACTGGATCGCGCTCCACTGTGCCTGGACGAAGAGGGTGGACAGGAGCGCGATGACGGCCAGGAAGGCGGTCCCCATCAGGCCGATTTTTCCGGGCAGACTCAGACGGGCGAGCAGGCGCTCGGCGGGGTAGGTCAGGATGGATCCCTGGGCCATGGCATTAGGTACTCCAGTTATGGCGGCGGCGCTCGTCTCCGAGAATTCTGTTCCGCTCGCTCAATGAGGTATCGGTAAGCCGCGTTGACGAGTTCAGCGCTTCATACCCCCGATCCGCCCGCGCGGCGACTGCCACGCGCACGGTAGTTCGCCGCGGGCTTTCGGCCCACGGCGAATGGCTGGTGTCGCGCATGCCACGGGCTAGACAAGGCCGTGCCGCGTCTCAGGATCGAACGCGAACGCTCGACGAGTCTGTTCAACTTGGCGACGACGCTGGAGTGTTCCGGCCCCGGTATGTCGTCGCCCTTCGTCCGAACCCCAGGGACTAGAACTCCTCCCACTGATCCGCGTCACTGGTGGCCGGGGCGTTGGCGCCGAGTCGCTTCATGGGCGCTCGGCCGCTCTTGGCGGGGGGCTTGGACAGGCTTCCCGAACTGGCCGACGTGGGTCGCCCGCCCGCGCGGCTCTCCAGCCTGGCCGGAACCCCGGCGCTCGCGCGAGGCGCTCCGGAGAGCTTGAACATGGAAATCGCCTGGGCCAGCACCCGGGTTTGATCCTCCAGACTCTCGGCCGCCGCGGCGGCCTCTTCCACCAGCGCCGCGTTCTGCTGGGTCACCTCGTCCATCTGGGCGACCGCCTGGGTCACCTGTTCGATGCCGGTGCTCTGCTCGCGCGAGGCGTTGGTGATCTCGTCGACCAGTCCGGTGACCTGCTGGAAGCTGTGAAGGATCTCCCCCATGGTGTCGCCGGCCTGGGTCGCTAGGTGCACCCCGCCCTCGACCTTGCCGACCGAGTCGCTGATCAGCTCCTTGATCTCCTTGGCCGCCTGGGCGCTGCGTTGCGCCAGACCGCGTACCTCGGAGGCGACCACCGCGA
>NZ_NRRG01000001.1 GCF_016583575.1 Thiocystis violacea | reverse complement strand
CAGTCCAGGTGAGTGGCGAGCAGGGTTCGGAGCCGTTTGACGGTACGGATTTCAGACATCAGGACATTGGGGGCAGAATCTCATGGCGATGTCATTATAATCAATATCTTAATGTGAAATGCACTGTACTGAGGTCCACCACACCGACGCCAAGCGCGAATGGGCCTATGACCGCAAGTCCCGCGTCGGAAAGCTTGATAGGGGCCTCGACGAAGCAAAGGTGAAGGGCTGGACGGTTGTGGATATGAAGGACGATTGGAAGACGATTTTCCCGAAATGATCCGGCCAACTATTTCCTGAATAGCGGTTCCCCCGGTCCTACCAGGCAGTCCACGAAGGATCATCGTCATGACCAGAGCTTGTTAGCTGGTCATCATTCATCAACGTGAGGAGATGAAGCTAGATGAAAAAACACCTAAGAGTTCTGGCTCGGAACACTCTCGTTTTGGGCGCCGTGCTGCTGGCCTTCAGTGGCATGGCTCATGCCCAATCGACGAAACCCAACATCCTCGTCATCTGGGGTGACGACATCGGTACCTGGAACATCAGCCACAACAACCGTGGCATGATGGGCTACAAGACGCCGAACATTGACCGCATCGCCCGCGAAGGCGTTGCCTTCACCGACTATTATGCGCAGCAGAGTTGCACCGCCGGTCGCGCCGCCTTCATCAGCGGCTCCGTACCGGTCCGCTCCGGCATGACCAAGGTCGGCATGCCTGGCGCCGCGGAAGGCTGGCAGAAGACCGACGTGACGATGGCCACCGTCCTCAAGAGCCAGGGCTATGCGACCGGTCAGTTCGGCAAGAACCACCAGGGCGATCGTGACGAACACCTGCCCACGATGCACGGTTTCGACGAGTTCCTCGGCAGCCTCTATCACCTCAATGCCGAGGAAGAGCCCGAAAACCGCGACTACCCGCGGGACATGAAGCTGCCTAGCGGTAAGACATTCCTCGAAACGTTCGGTCCCCGTGGCGTGATCAAGGCCAAGGCCGACGGCAAGGGTGGCCAGACGATCGAGAACCTCGGGCCGCTCACCAAGAAGCGCATGGAGACCATCGACGACGAGTCCATGGCCGCCGCCAAGGAATTCATCACCCGCCAGGCCAAAGCCGGGAAGCCCTTCTTCTGCTGGTGGAACGGCACCCGCATGCATTTCCGCACGCACGTGAAGCCCGAGCACACCGGCATCTCGGGTCAGGACGAATACGGTGACGGCATGGTCGAGCACGATATGCACGTCGGCGAACTCCTGAAGCTGATCGACGACCTTGGCCTCACAAACGACACTATCGTTCAGTATTCGACCGACAACGGCCCGCACTACAACACCTGGCCCGATGCCGGCACCACGCCCTTCCGTAGCGAGAAGAATTCGAATTGGGAAGGCGCCTTCCGCGTTCCGGCCTTCATCAAGTGGCCTGGTCACTTCCCCGACGGTGTGACCCTCAACGGCATCGTCTCGCACGAGGACTGGCTGCCGACCTTCGCCGCTGCCGCCGGCGCGCCTGACATCAAGGAGAAGCTGCTCAATGGCGTGGAACTCAACGGCCGCACCTACCGGAACCACATCGACGGCTACAACCTGCTCGATTACCTCAGCGGCAAGTCCACCGACGATCCCCGCAATGAATTCATTTATGTGGGCGACGACGGCGCCGTGATGGCCATCCGCGTGGGCGACTGGAAAGCGATCTACCTGGAGAACCGCGCTGAACAGCTGCAAGTGTGGCGCGAGCCCCTCGTGCACCTGCGCCTGCCGCTACTGTTCAACCTGCGTCGCGATCCCTTTGAGAAATCCCAGCATAACTCCAACACCTACCACGATTGGATGATCGACCGGGCGTTCGTGCTCGTGCCGCTGCAGGCCGTGGCCAGCAAGTTCCTCCTGACCCTGAAGGAGTATCCGCCGAGCCAGACCCCGGGCGACTGGAGCCTCGATTCGCTCGAGAAGCAGATCAAGAGTATGACCACGTCCGGCGAATAGGTCGGCCGCAGAGTCAGGAGCGCCGTCCACACCGGCGGCGCTCCCTGTTTTTTTTAACACAACGGTGTCCGCTTCCCATTCGAGAGGTACGCCTACAACATCGGCCGTCAACCCATGAGGCAACGGTGTCCGGTTCGTATTCTCTCGCCGCGAATAGAGCGTCGCGTTTGTTTCCAGCTAGTGCATACTTTCGGCGGTTTGGGCCAAAAACCCCTGATTCGCATTGGGGGATGGCTGACCGGAACACCAACGGCTCTAACCCGCCGTTCCAGGTTCGCCGCTCTGCAATCAGGAGTGGGCTAACCCGGTCGGACAATTCGCCACCAGTGTCGGTGTTGGGTCTACCCCGCTTACCTAGGTTTTCTGTTCCATTGCGCCTCAAATCCCTACAGTGCCAGCACCCGCTCCCAGCACCGCCGCTTGGAGGAGCGGCGCGTCCGCGCGCAGCGTTCCCGAACGCGTTGATCGCCCGGTGATCGCGGTCCGAGGAGGATGGGGCGGCGGCTTAGCACCCGTGCGAGGCGAGCGGTGTTGGCAGCCCCATGCAACCGGGTGCGGCACGCCTTCGCAGGCGCGCAGACCAGCGGATTCGCCCGCTCAGCGGGTCGGCAGCGGGGGGGCGTGCGCAAAGAATGCGGTGGCGGCCGGGTGTAGTGGCAGGGTCAGCCCGGTGGCGGCGCTCTGGCGACTGATCTGCGAACCGGCCATGGACCCGGCCCCCAGGAAGTCGCTCCCGCCGAAGAGCGCGCCGAGCACCTGCTCCACGTCCGCCCCCGGCAGGTCGGGCGCGGCGACCAGCAGGGCGGTCACGGCCAGGGTGCGCACCGGTTGCAGTTGGCCTGGATAGGTGGCGGGGGGCAGTTCCAGGGGGATCAGTCCCGCACCTTGATGGGTCAGCGCCGCCTGCACGTCCGGCGAGACCGACAGCAACTGGACCTCGCCCCGCGCGGCCGCTTGCGCGATCAGGCGGGCCGGGGCGCTGATGGTGGCGATGACCGCGTCGATCCGCCCGGCGGCCAGGTCGACGAGTCCCTGCTCCAGGCCGTCCTCGTGGACCGCGCCGAGGGCTTGCAGCTCCACCCCGGCGGCCTGGAGCAACAGGACGGAATTGACCCGGCTGCCCGAGTCGGGTTGGCCGATCTCCACCCGTTTACCGGCCAGGTCACGCAGGTTCGTGAGCGCCGAGCCGCGCGCGACCAGCACCTGCACCGGCTCCGGGAACAGACTCGCCAGGGCCACCAGCCGGTCATCGGTCGCGCCAGCGCCCGGCAGCGCCGTGGCGGCCAGGTTGTTCTGCACCAGCGCTAGGTCGACGTGCCCGCCACGCAGCAGTTGCAGGTTCTGCACGCTCCCGGCGGTGATGCGCGCGTCCGCGGTGCGCCCCCGCGCGGTCAGTGTCTGGACGAGCAGGTCCGCCACCCCCTGGTACTCCCCGCCCGGGGGACCGCCGGCCAAGGTCAGGACGCGGTCCAGCCGGTCCAGACGCTCGGTGATGGTCGTGTAGGCGTTCCCCAACTCCTCGGCGATGATCTGACGCTGGCGGTTGGGGTCGGCGCTCTGGCGCTCGTAGAGTTGCATCAGGCGCGCGAAGAGTCGCTGGGATTGGGCGCTGGTCGCCGGGCTCAAGGGGGCCGAGGGGGTACCGACCTCGGGCAGGACGGTGGCGATCGGCGTCCAGGCGTCCCCGTTGCGCGCGAAGCTCACGCTGCCGTGGACATAGACCCGATCCCCACGCCGGTTGCCCGCCTGGTGCAACCCGCTCACCCCCTTCTCGGTCGCCCCCAGGAGGGTCGCGAAGGCGGCGGCGTTGAGGTTGCTCCAGGAAGAAAAATCCAGGTCACGCGCGAAGGTGAGCACGGCGTTGTAGTAGACGATGCGTTGCGGCCGGCCCTGGCCGTCCGCACTCAAGGGACCGCGACCCAGGCGACGCAGACTGGTCAGGGCGAAGGTCTCGGGGCCGAAAGCCTGGCTCAAGCGCGCCTCGACGGTGCGCGTGACCTGGTGCACATCGGGGGCCTCCTGACAGGCGCTGAGCAGCAGCGCGGCCAGTACGACGGCGAGCCAATCGCCGGGGATCTTGAACAATGGCAGGTGCATGGTCAGAACCCGAACCAGGGCAGGGCGAGGTAGCCCTGGATCACCAGGGCATTGGTCAGATCGATCAGGAAGGCGCCGATCACCGGCACCAGCAGGAAGGCGAGTGGCGAGGGACCGTAGCGGCTGGTGATGGCCTGCATGTTGGCAATCGCTGTGGGCGTGGCGCCGAGCTGAAAGCCGCACTGACCGGCGGCGATGACCGCCGCGTCATAGTCCCCGCCCATGATGCGGAAGGTCAGGTTGATCGCCAGGGTCACGACCAGCAGGGCCTGGAGGCTCAGGATCACCAGGATGGGCAAGGCCAGGCTCACTAACTCCCATAGACGCAGCGTCATCAGGGCCATGGCCAGAAACAGCGACAGGCAGACGGTGCCGATCAGCTCCACCGTCGGTCCGTCCACCTGGTAGCGGTCGCCCACCCCCAGTGCATTGCGCAGCAGGATACCGGTCAACAGGCACCACACGAAGGTCGGCAGGGTGAGGCCCGGGAGGGTCACGTGCTCGGCGAGCAGGGTGCCCAGGCCCAGACAGGCCATCAACAGCAGCACCGATTCCAGCAGCGATCCGGGGCTTAAGGGGCGGCGTTCATCGGTGGCGAGTGAGCCCGGCCCCAGGTCGCCGGCCGCCCCGGCGCTCGGCTGCAATCGGTGGCGGCGGATCAACCACTGCGCGACCGGTCCGCCCAGCATACCGCCCAGCACCAGGCCGAAGGTGGCGCAGGCCATGGCCACCTCCACCGCCCCCTGGAGATTATTGACCTCCCCGAAGAGCTTGCCATAGGCCGCCCCGGTACCGTGACCGCCGGATAGGGTCGCCGAGCCACCCAGGATGCCCATCAACGGGTGCAGGTCCAGCGCGTGGGCCGCCGCGATGCCCAGCGCGTTCTGCAGCAGCAGCGCCAGGATGACGGCCGCGAACAGGATCAGGAGTTTGCGTCCACCCCGGGCCAGGGTGCGCAGGTCCGCGCCGAGTCCGATGGTGGAGAAGAAGACGAGCAGTAGGGGCGTCTGGGCGCGGGTGTCGAATTGCAGCTCCAGGTCGCCGCCGACGCGCGCCAAGGTCAGCAAGACGGCCACCGCCAGTCCGCCAACCACCGGCTCGGGGAAGCTGTAGGTCTGCAACAGGCTCACCCGGGAGATCAACGCCCGGCCGGTGAGCAGAACCAGGATGGCGGCAACGGTCGTCAGCGCGAGTGGGATCTCCACCGGCATAGCACGGGCTCCAGTTGGAGTGGTCGCAGCGACCAGCAGATAGGACGCCAGGTTGCCGTAGCGACCGGCAGCGGACCGGTAATTTTCGGGTTCCCGGCCCTTGTCCGCAATGCGCCGACCGCCCAAAATAGGCGCTCACCTGATCGCCCCAATCGGCTGACCACCCAGCGCGCCGACCCGAGGCCTTCGCCACCCTGAGCCGATTCGGTCATGACGTTCGAATACGAAGACCTGGCCCGCCACTTCGGCCGCCTCTGGCCGGTGCATGTCGAGGCGTTCAGCGCACTCCTGATCGTGCTGCGGAGGCAGTTCGGGGGCGACTTGGATCGCATGCTGGTGCTGGCCATCATTGGCTCGCGGACCCTGCCGCCTCGCCACATCGATGGGCTTTCATACGACGAGTTCATGGTCTTGGCGAGGAACGAGCAGGCGCCCGATCCCGACCCCATTAACCTTCAGTCCATCGCCGACTGCAGTGGCATCCCGCGTGAGACCGTGCGTCGAAAGGTGCGCGACCTCGAAGCCGCGGGGTGGCTTCATCCAGCACGGCATCCTGAGTCTCCGGATCGATCAGCAGGAGCCGGGAGAGCCGGAGCATCAGATCCGCGCCGCCGTGCCTGCGCTTGACCCCTTCGGTTACGCGGGCGCACCCCTTGAAGACTATCCGCTTGAAGACTATCCGCGGACGTTCCGTATGCGCCTCGCCGGGGTTGGCGAGATCCCGCGATGACAGTTTTAGTCTCAATGTGCAGAAGTCATCGGTCATCGTGCCGCCGGGGTTCGTCGAAGCTGTTTTTGATGCGTCGGATTGTGACGGCGTTTCCTTCGATGCGTATCGTCAGGCCGCGCAACGGGTCTATCGGTCCAGGGAGGCGAAGGCGCTCAGGCGCCGGACACCGATCCCCGGCACTGGACTTCCGGATTCCGTGGCGAGCCAGTTCGCGCCCGAATCGGAATCCCCCAGCGCAACCCAGCGGATCGACCTGCGCTGGGAGACCTTCGATCGCCAGGAGGTGTTCCGTGTGGATCGGGAGAACGGTCGTCTGCTGTTGAACCGGGAGTATCGGGACAGCCTTCTGGCCGGGCTGTCGCCCTCACGGGACGATGTGCCGATTTTCAAGGCCCTGCTGTTCTGTCTGCTCGGACCGGATTTTCAGGACGCCAAGCCCACGGAACGCCGTCGACGCGAACTGGCGCGGATCAATCGGATTCTGGTCGCCGCCTCCGCGCTCGGGCAGGGATGAGCGAGGGCGGGGAATCGACGAACTCCGGCGATGTGCTGACGCCGGAGCAGCGTTCGCTCTGCATGTCACGCATCCGTTCGCGCGATACGAAACCGGAGATCCTGATTCGTCGCGCCCTCTTTGCCCGAGGCTACCGCTACCGTCTCCATGATCGAAAACGGCCCGGCCGGCCCGACATCGTCTTTCCCGGACGCCGGGCGCTGATCCTGATTCATGGCTGTTTCTGGCACGCGCACGGCTGTCATCTGTCCGCCACTCCGGCCACCCGCCGCGAGTTCTGGGAGAACAAGCTCCGGGAGAATCGCGCGCGTGACAGCCGCGCGCTGAGCGCCCTGAGTCTGGCCGGCTGGCGTGTCCTGATCGTCTGGGAATGCGCGCTGCGGGGAAAGGGCAGACAGGATCCGGTGGCGGTGATCGACGCCTGCGAGCGGTTCCTGAACCATCCGGAGATGCGCGAAGCCGTGATTGAAGGATGGCGAAGCGGAGTGGCCGGATTGCGTTTGGAATCCCCTTCATGAGTGCCCAGGCGCGCGGCGCGCTCGGCCATCGATCATCATCCTTCGATACAGGTATCCACCCTGTATCGATCCCCGGTCCTTCAGTCGACCCATTCGTAGATCTCGATGGTGGCCGGATCGCATTTGCAACATCCGCCACCGCAGGGTGTGTTGGCCGGCAGTCGGCGCACCTTCCCCTTGCGTTCCAGGGTGCCGAGCATGCCCCTCAGGGCCTCCGGATCGGAGTCGAAGCGGTTGGATAGATCCAGCAGGGCCGCGCGGCGATGGTCACGGAGATAGGCTGAAAGCTCTGAGACGATCATGGTCAGACCGCCTCCCGCGCCAGGTTGCCGGAGGCGGGATCGCGCCGCGACCACCAGCGCATGGCGATCACCACGGCGATCAGGAGCGCCAGCATGCCGCCGATCCAGGCGCTCGAGGTCGCGGGATCGCGCTGGAAAATGGCGGCCTGGTAGAAGAGGGTCGCGGACAGGTAGCCGAGCCCGGTGGTCCAGAACACCGCGAAGATCGTCCAACCCGCAGAGGTCTCGCGATGGATGGCGGCGATGGCCGCGACGCAGGGCGCGTACATGAGGATGAAGAGCAGATAGGCGAAGGCCCCGGCGGCGCCGTCGAACCGGGCGGCCATGGCGCCGAAGGTGTCCGTGGTCACGGCCTGAGCCTCGGCGGCGGCGGTTGGATCGCTGAGATCCCCGATGTCGAGTCCGAGCGGGTCGGCCCAGCCACCCAGGGCGTCCGACAGATTGACCGGGATGGTCGCCACGGCCTCCGTCAGCCCGGCGCTCAGGCTGTAGGGTGTTTCCTCGGCCTCGCTGTCCGTGCCCCGGTCGGAGGCTCCCAGCGCCGAATAGGTGGCATCCAGGGTGCCGACCACCGCCTCTTTGGCGAGGATGCCGGTGAAGATACCGACCGTCGCCGGCCAGTTCTCGGCATCCAGACCCATGGGGCCGAAGGCCGGGGCGATGCTCCGCCCGATCTCGGCCAGCACCGAGCGGTCGCTGTCCTCGTTGCCGAAGCTTCCGTCCGTTCCGGTGCTGTTCAGCACGTTGATGACCAGCACCATGGGGACGATGACGGAGCCGGCCCGCAGCACGAATCCCTTGGTGCGATCCCAGGTCCGGATGAGTACGCCCTTGAGCGTCGGCAGATGATAGGGCGGCAATTCCATCACGAAGGGCATGACCTGACCTTCGAGCAGGGTGCACTTGAGAATGAAGCCGGTGAGCATGGCCGCGGCGATGCCGATCAGATAGAGCGCGAAGACGATGTTCTGACCGCCGGACGTGAAGAAGGCCGCCGCGAACAGGGCATAAACGGGCAGTCGCGCACCGCACGACATGAAGGGCGCCATCATGACCGTGAGGATGCGATCGCGGCGGTTCTCTAGTGTTCGGGTGGCCATGATCGCCGGCACGTTGCAGCCGAAGCCGACCAGCAGCGGGACGAACGACTTGCCGGGCAGCCCCACGGCGCGCATCGCGCGATCCATGACGAAGGCGGCCCGCGCCATGTAGCCCGAGTCCTCCAGGGCCGACATGAAGAGATAGAGAAAGGCGATGATGGGGATGAAGGTCGCGACCACCTGGATGCCGCCGCCGATGCCGTTGGCCAAACCGATGATCAGCCACTCGGGGGTACCGATCGAGGCCAGCCACTCGGCCGCGCCATCCACGAAGATGGTCCCGGCGACGATATCGAAGAAGTCGATGAAGGCGCCGCCGATGTTGATGGTGAACATGAACATCAGATACATCACGACCAGGAAGATTGGGATGCCGAGCATGCGGTTGAGCATCACCCGATCGATTCGATCCGAGAGACCGCGCGACGCCTGGCCTGATGGCGTGACCGCCTCCTGGGTCAGGGCATGGGCGAAGCCATAGCGGGCATCGGCGAAGAGGATATCCGCGTCATCGGCCTCCTCGCCCAGCAGCGACCGGACCTCGTCGGAGGTCACGGCGTCCCCGACCAGCGCGCGGGCCAGATCGTCGCCCTCGATCAGGCGCGCGGCGAGCCAGCGCGGCGGATCGCCCTGGGCCTCGGCGATCGCTGTCAGACGAGGCACGAGCGCGGCGATCGCCGTCTCCAGCTTGGGGCCGAAGGGAATCGTGGCCGGCTCGGCGACGCCCCGTCCACCCGCCCGCTCGGCGGCCTCCAGCAAGGTCTGGCGGAGTGTCGTGAGGCCCGTTCCATTCGCCGCGATGATCGGGACCACGGGACAGCCCAATCGTCTGGACAGGGCGCGGACGTCGATCGCCAGTCCCCGTTCCTCCGCCACGTCCATCATATTGAGGGCCAGCACCAGCGGGCGGCCCATCTCGATGAGCTGGGTCGTGAGATAGAGATTCCGCTCCAGACTCGAGGCGTCCAGGATGTTCAGGATGAGATCGGCCTCGCGCGCATGCACGAAATCGCGCGCGATCCGCTCATCGAGCGAGACCGAGGCGTCCGAGACGTCCAGCGAGTAGGTCCCGGGCAGATCCACTAGGGTGAAATCCGCCTCGCCGAAGCGATACCGTCCGGTCTTGCGCTCGACCGTGACACCCGGCCAGTTGCCGACCCGTTGCCGGGCGCCGGTGAGGCTGTTGAAGAGGGTCGTCTTGCCGCAGTTGGGGTTGCCGACTACGCCGATGGAGTAGGTCTTGCTCATGCGTCGCGCTCCATTTCCAGCACCGCCACCTCGCCGCGCCGCAGGCTGACCGAGGTCCCGCGCACCCGGATCTCGACCGGATCGCCGAGCGGGGCGACGCGCACCACCTCCAGCGTCGCTCCCGGCGTCAACCCCATGGACAGCAGCTTGCGCCGATAGGCGCCACCCCCGGACAGAAAGCCGAGGACGCGACCACGATCCCCGACGACGAACTCCTTCAGCGTGGTGCTCATCGAGTGATCCTCCCGACGAGAATCTTCGCCGCCATGCCGCCGCCGAGCGCGATGCGCGTCTCCCCGCGCGCGACCAGCAGTCCGCCGCCCTGTCGCTGGACGATCCGAACCTCCGCGCCCTGATTCAGGCCCAGCTCGGTCAGGCGCATGACCAGACCCTTGCCGCCTCGAAGGCTATGGATACGCACCGGTTCCCCTTCTCCGGCCATGGTGAGCGGAAATGTCCCCGAGTTGGAGCCGACCAAGCCTTCCGTGGAATCGCTCAGTGGCGATCCCTGGAAAACATCTAATAAATCATGCGGGTGGGCGTTGAGCGAAATGGAATGATTCATGGGTAGGCACCATGCAACAGGACTATTAACAAGAATAAATCCTATTTTAGGAGCGCGCTCATGTTAATGCAAACTATTCTCAAAAAGAGGTTGGTCGCGAGCCGACCGGGTCGGCGAAGCGGCTTCGCTAGACCTCCGGGATCACTGTCTCAATGACGGCGGGCGTCGCGCTCGGACTCGGACTGGGCGAGAATCAGGGCGAGGCGCTGTCGCGCCTGGGTCATGTCGATCGCGCGCGCGGCCAGTTCATCGGTGAGTCGAATCCCCTCTTCGAGGATCCGGGCGATCTGATCCCTGTCGAAAATCTCCAGCGCCGCCTCGACCTCCACGAGCGAGGCGCCGAGGAGCGTCGGTGTCAGCTCGGCGGGCCGGATGGGGGACTCGGGATGGAGCAGATCCACGACGAGCGGCTGTTCCAGCAGCCTGAAATGGATCGCCCGCGCGGCCTCCTCGTCGGCGAGTTCCTGTAGCGCGAGAGGATCCTCGCCCGCGGCGCGTTTCACCGCCGTCATGGTCAGCTCGATCAGTCGGCGGATTGCGACACGCTCCTTACCGTGATCCTCGGGCAGACCGAAGCTGTCCTCGTAATGGCGTTCCAGCGCCTCCTTGAGGGCCAGCACCCTCTCGCTTCCCGCATCGGGAGGCAGATCGATCGCCCGTTGCACCAGGGCGATGAAGCTCTGCTGAAAGCTCTCCATGTCCTCGTGATCCGCCTTCTGGGCCGCCAGCAGCGTCTCGGGCGCGATCGATTCGGGTGGCCATCCGAACAGTGGATTGGCGTGCCGGCGCTTGATGTGACGCTCTCGGCGCCCCGGCTTGTGCGTGAACGGTAGTTCGGTCGGCTGGGTCGGGTTCATGTCGCCTCGCTCCGATTGGAATCCATGGCCTCGTAGAGCGCGGAGTAGTCCTGGTCGCCCAGCCCCATCGATTCGGCCTGGAGACAGCAGGCGTCGATCGCCTCGATCAGACGGGTATCGAGCCCCGCCTCCTCCGCGGCGCGACGGAACAGCCGAACATCCTTCCGCAGGTGTTTGAGCGGGAAATTGGCCGCGCCGTAGTCGTGGCTCAGATACTTGTCGAGCTTCTTGTCGAAGGTCTTGGCATGGAGGGCGCTGGAGCGCAACAGGGACATGAACTGATCGACGTCGATCTCCTCGTGGCGCACCAGGCCGAGACTCAGCGAGAAGGTCGCGGTCAGGCCGGCGATCAACTGGTTCATCGCCAGCTTCAGCGCCGCGCCCTGACCGATTTCGCCGATGCGTCGCGGGTCGCGGCTCAGATCCCTGAAAACCGGCAGACAGCGCCCGAAGAGATCCGGGTCGCCGCCGGCCATGAGAATCAGGGTTCCCTCGCGCGCCTCCGGGAGACTGCCGAGGACCGGGGCCTCCAGATACTCGCCGCCCTGCGCGGCCACGTGTGCGCCGATGCCCCGGCTCTCGCGCGGCGCGATGGTGCCCATCTGGACCAGAACCCGGCCCGCCAGGGCGTCCGCGTCGCCGTTCTCGAAGAGGGTATCCAGGATCGCGCGGGCATCGCTCAGCAGCAGCAGCGTCAGATCCGCCGCCGCGATCGCCTCGGCCGCCGTCGGCGCGATCCGCAGCCCACGCCCGCGCGCGGCCTCGGCCCGTTCCGCCCCGCGATTCCAGCAGGTGACCTCGTGCCCCTGCCGTTTCAGCCGTAGCGCGATCTCCGCGCCCAGCAAGCCCATTCCCAGCACAGCGGTTTTCATCGCATCGACTCCGGGTTGTGTCATGGCCTCGTCAGACGGATCGGGATCCCAGGCCCGCCGGATGGCGTAGCTGTTCGATGACGGGCGCCGTGGACGGGCGCACTCCCCGCCATAGCCAGAAGGACTCCGCCGCCTGTTCCACCAGCATCCCCAGACCATCCAGGGCACGCGCCGCACCGTGCTCCTGGCCCCAACGACGGAAGGCTGTCGGCCGGTCCCCATAGAGCATGTCGTAGGTCCAACCGCCCTCGGCGAGACAGTCGTCCGGGATGTCCGGCACCTCATCGGTCAGACCCGACGAGGTGGCGTTGATGATGAGGTCGAAGCGCTCGCCCGCGAGCGCTTCCAGACCCGACCCCTCCACCGGCCCGAGAGGCGCGCCGAGCCGGGCCAGATCCAGCGCCCTGGAGGCGGTTCGGTTGGCGATCCGCAAGCGGGCGAGACCCGTTTCCAGCAGGGGCAGAAGGACGCCACGCGAGGCCCCACCCGCGCCCAGCAGCAGCACGCGGGCGCCCTGGAAGCCAAAGCCGTGGTTGTCCGCCAGATCCCGAACCAGTCCAACCCCGTCGGTGTTGTCGCCACGCAGTCGACCATCGGTCAGTCGGATCAGCGTATTGACCGCCCCCGCCGTCTCGGCCCTCGGACTGTGCTCGTCCGCGAGCGCCCAGGCGCGCTCCTTGAAGGGCACGGTGACATTGAGACCCAGGCCGCCCTCGGCCAGGAAACGACGCACCTCGCCTGGAAAATCCTCGGGATCACCGAGAATGCGGCCGTATTCCAGATCCTGTCCGGTCTGGCGCGCGAACTCCGCATGGATGAGCGGCGACTTGCTGTGGGCGATGGGGTTGCCGATGACGGCGTAACGCTCGGGCATGGTCGATGGCCGTTCCTGATGTCGGGTACGCCTCGCGTACCCGCGTGGTTCGGGTGTTCGGAGTGGCCTGGAGGACGGAAGAGGTACGCGGTGCGTACCCTACGCCAGCCAGCGCGCCACGTCCTTGGCGTAGTAGGTCAGGATGCCGTCGGCGCCAGCGCGCTTCATGGACACCAGGGCCTCCAGCACCACCGCCTGCTCGTTCAGCCAGCCGTTCTGGCTCGCGGCCTTGAGCATGGCGTACTCGCCGCTGACCTGATAGACGAAGGTCGGAGCGCCGAACTGATCCTTGATGCGGCGCACGATGTCCAGATAGGGCAGGCCGGGCTTGATCATGACCATGTCCGCGCCCTCGGCCAGATCCAGAGCGACCTCGTGGATGGCCTCGTCCGAGTTGGCCGGATCCATCTGATAGGTGTACTTGTTGCCCGCGCCCAGATTGGCGGCCGAGCCGACGGCGTCGCGGAAGGGGCCGTAGTAGCTGGAGGCGTATTTGGCCGAGTAGGCGAGGATGCGGGTGTGGATGTAGCCGGACGCCTCGAGCGCGGCGCGCACCGCGCCGATGCGCCCGTCCATCATGTCCGAGGGGGCCACGATGTCGGCGCCCGCCTCGGCATGAGAGACCGCCTGGCGCACCAGCACGTCGACCGTCTCGTCATTCATGACATAACCGGCCTCGTCGATGAGACCATCCTGACCGTGGGTGGTGAAGGGGTCGAGCGCCACGTCGGTGATGATGCCCAGCTCCGGCACCGCGTCCTTGAGCGCGCGCACGGCCCGCTGGGCCAGTCCGTCGGGGTTGAAGGCTTCCTTGGCGTCGAGCGACTTGGCCGACAGGGGCGTGACCGGAAACAGCGCCATCGCCGGGATTCCGAGCCGGGCGGCCTCGCGCGCGTCCTCGACCAGCAGATCGATGCTGAGGCGCTCCACGCCCGGCATGGAGGTGACCGCCTCGCGCTGCCCCGAGCCCTCGAGGACGAAGACCGGATAGATGAGGTCGTTCGGGGTCAGGACGGTCTCGCGCATCATGCGGCGCGAGAAATCGTCGCGACGCATCCGCCGCATGCGGGTGATGGGATAGGCGGAACGGGGGGTGTCAAGGTCAGCCATGGGATTTAAGGGGCCTCGGCGTCGGGTCCGGCGCGACCGGGACCATCCCGGCGCTTCAAGGCGCCTAAAATAGCTCAGCCGACGCGGGGGCTCCAGTCGAACCGCGTTTTGGCCGGCGTTCCCTATGGATCGCCGGTGAACGCCTCGCGTGAACCGCGCGGCGGCTCCGAAATCCGCGACGCCCCGGCTTCGTCCTTCGCGTTAATATTCGGACATTCGCTGTCCCCGGACGTTATCCATGCGGTACCTTTCCCAACCCGATCCACATATCTTCGATGTCGAATACGAGCATTTCCAGATCCAGGTCATCGAAGCCTCCCAAACGCACCCCATCCTGGTCGATTTCTGGGCCGATTGGTGCGGTCCCTGTCACGCCCTGACCCCGCATCTCAAGCGGGTCATCGAGGAGTACGAGGGCCGAATCCGGCTCGCCAAGCTGGAGGTCGACGAAGGCGAGAACATGCGTCTGGCCGGTCACTACAAGGTCCGTGGATTTCCGACCGTCATTCTCTTCCAGCGTGGCGAGGATCGCGGACGTTTCAGCGGGGCACGTTCGCGCTACCAGATCAAGGAATGGCTTCAGGAGCATCTCGGAGCGGACGGACCTTGAGGCGATTTCCGGGAAAGTCCGTACCCGACCGAAAGCTCCGGAATTAGACAGGGCGAATCGCGGGTACAAGATTTCCTGGAAATCAGCAGGGGTATCGGCCGCATGCCGTCCTCGCCCACGCGGCCCAGCCGGAAATCCATGGCCTTCACTCGCGCCGCCGCCTCCGCGAGGGTGTGCGGGCGCGAAGGTCGTTGGCCAGAGCCGCCATCGGGGTCGAGACTTCAGCGCAGGTTGTAACGGCGGAAATTCTCGCGCGTCCGATCGCGGGTACAATCGCCCTCCCCTTCAATGATCGAGCCCCGTCTCATGTTTCTTTCCCCGTTCTTTACCGAGGAGGCCGGCGTCGTCCGAATCTCCGCCGCCCAGGGCAGCGCCTTCGCCAAGGATATCGCCGGCGATTTCAATCTCATCCACGACGCGGACAATCCAAGGTTCTGCGCCCCCGGCGATCTGCTGTTCGCGCTGGTGCTGGCCAGGCATGGGGTCGGCAGTCGCATGAGCTTCCGCTTCACGGGCATGGTCGGCGCCGACGTTCCTCTAACCTTCACCGAGATCGACGGGGGGATGCTGGTGACGGACGCGGCGGGTAAGTCCTGTCTGGAGGTCGCCTCCAGCGGCCCCGTGAGTCGGGATCCGACCCTGATCGAGTCCTTGAGCCGACGCTATGTCGCCTTCTCCGGGCAGAATTTCCCACACATCCTGGTCCCGCTGATGGAGCGCGAAGGGGTGATGGTCAATCCTGATCGACCGCTGGTGATCTACGAGCGGATGTTCTTCGAGCTGGATCGTCTCGATGCTGGCGACCTGGACCTGACCCTGGTCGAGAGTCAGTTGGAGGTGAAGGGGCGGCGAGGCGAGGCGCGCTTGGGGTTTCAGATTGGACAGGCCGGGGAGCCGATCGGTCGGGGCTCCAAGTCACTGGTCCTGAGCGGTTTGCGCGATATCGATCCGGCGACGCTCCAGGGGTTGGTCGAGCGCTACGCGAACTGGAAGGCCGCCTATCTGGCCGCCAACGCGACCGCCTGAGGGTGGCGGGCCTTCAGGCCCGCCGGAACCGAGTAGGCAGGCTCGCCCATCAAGCGACCAAGGTCGCCGCCACGGGTTCGTCCAACCAATCCCTCACGACCAGGAAGCGTTCATACAGCTCAGCCTCCGGGCTTCCCGCCTCCGGCCGATAGTCATAGCGCCAGCTCACCTCGGGTGGCATCGAGACCAGGATGGATTCGGCACGCCCGCCCGACTGTAGACCGAACAGCGTCCCCCGGTCATGGACCAGATTGAACTCCACGTAACGTCCGCGCCGATAGAGTTGGAAGTCACGCTCGCGGTCGCCGTGCATTCTCGCCCAGCGACGGTTGACGATCGGGAGATAACCCGGCAGGTAGTGATCGCCGACGCTGCGCAGGAAGGCGAAGGCGTTGTCGAATCCACCTTGATCGAAATCGTCGAAAAAGAGACCGCCGACCCCGCGTGGCTCGTTGCGATGCTTGATGAAGAAATACTGGTCGCACCAAGCCTTGAGGCGCGGATAGAGATCCTCGCCGAAGGGCGCGCAGGCCTCGCGTGCGTTTCGGTGCCAGTGGATCACGTCCTCCTCGAAGCCATAGTAGGGCGTGAGATCGAAGCCGCCGCCGAACCACCAGACCGGCTCCTCGCCGTCTTTTTCGGCGATGAAGAAGCGCACGTTGAGATGCGAGGAAGGGACGTAGGGATTCCAGGGATGCGAGACCAGCGAGACGCCCATGGCCTCGAAGCGTCGACCCGCGAGTTCGGGCCGATGCGCGCTGGCCGAGGGCGGGAGCCGGTCGCCGAAGACGTGCGAGAAATTGATGCCGCACTGCTCGAAGACCGCGCCCGACTGCATCACCCGGGTGCGCCCTCCTCCGCCGCCGGGTCGGTCCCAGGTGTCCTGGCGAAAGCCGGCACCGCCGTCGGTTGCTCGCAGCGCCTCGGTAATACTGTCCTGCAAGTTCATCAGATAGGTTTTGACGGCCTGGATATCGGGCTGGCTCGACATCGCTTCGATTCCTCCGGGGTGGGACAATGGCCACAGCGATCATAAACAAGCTCCGACCGGGTGTAGAGCCTCATGTTGCGTCGAACGATCCTCTGGATCCTCTCCATTCTGCTTGCGCTTCCGCTCGTCGGCTTCGGTGGCCTCTATTGGCTGGCCAAGCGCGCCGAACCCGCTTACTCGGGCTCGCTGATCATGCCGGGTCTGAATCGGCCGGTGAACGTGCGTTTCGGGCCGCATGCCGTGCCGAGCATCGAGGCGGAGAATCTCCAGGATCTGCTCTTCGCACAGGGCTATGTGGTGGCGTCGGAGCGACTTTGGCAGATGGATCTGCTGCGTCGGCTGGCCTCGGGGCGTTTGGCCGAGCTGTTCGGCCCGGACGCGCTTCCGGTGGACCGTTTCTTCCGCACGGTCGGACTGGCGGGCGAGGCACGACGCGCCCTGGAAGGAATGGAGCCATCCGATCGGGCGTTGCTCGATGCCTACGCATCGGGGGTGAACGCCTACCTGGCAGGGAACCGGCGTCCGCTGGAATACCGGATCGCCGGTCTCGTACCCGCCCCCTGGCACGCGGAGGACAGCCTGGCGATCGGCGCCTACATGGCCTGGACCCAGTCCTTCAACGCGCGCGGCGAGCTGACCTTTCTGCGTCTGGCCCAACGACTCGGGCCGGAGCGGGCGCGCGAACTCTTCCCAACTGACGAGGGCCTTCCGGCCCCCGAGGTCGCGCCCGAGCTGGTCCGCTATCTCGCCGGGCCGGACGGGGCTCGGATGGGCCAGGTGGATGTCGCCGCCTTCGATCGGATGCTTGCGCTTCCGGGCCGACTCGGGCTGCCGATTCCCGGACCGGCGAGCAACGCCTGGCTGGTCACCGGATCCAGGACCGCGAACGGCGCGGCCATGCTCGCCAACGACCCCCATCTGGCGCTCTCAATGCCGGGGATCTGGTACGAGCTGGAGCTGATCGCGCGCGGGCTGCATGTCGCCGGCGTCGCCCTGCCCGGTGTGCCGCTGGTCCTGATCGGCCACAACGCGGATCTGGCCTGGGGCTTCACCACCGTTATCGCCGATACCCAGGACATCTTCATCGAGCGCCCGACGCCCGATGGCCACCATGTGGAGCGCGCGGGCGGTGAGCCGGAGCCGATCCAGATCCGCCGGGAGCGCGTCCTGGTCAGGGGCGGCGAGCCGGTCGAGATCGCGATTCGCTCGACCAGCCGGGGCGTGGTCCTGAATGAGATTCTGGGGGACACGACCGGCACCCTGATGGACCTGCCCGAGCCCGGCCTGATCGATCTGCTGGTATTGCGCCAGAACCATGATCGGCCCGACCGGAGCTTCCAGGCGGTGCGCGGACTGGCCGAGGCGACCACGCTGGAGGAGGCGCGGACGGCGGGTCTCGACTTCCGGCATGTCTCGACCAATCTGATGCTGGCCCATCGCGACGGCGGCATCGCCTGGCAGGTGACCGGCCTGCTGCCCGAGCGCGGTGCGGGCTCCGGGGCCTTTCCCTCGCCGGGCTGGATCGAGGCTTACGCCTGGCAAGGCCATGTTCCCCAAGCGCTGAACCCAAGCTCGACCAACCCGGCCGGGGACGTTCTGATCACGGCCAATAACCGCACCATCCCGAGCGACCACCCGGTCCAGGTCAGCCGGTCCTGGATGTCGCCGCATCGCGCGCAGCGCGTCGCCGAGCGGATCGCGAAGGCCCCGCCGCTCACGCCCGAGTCCATGGCCGCGATCCAGGCCGATCGGGTCAGTTTCCAGGGCCGCCAGATGCAAGCCTCGGTGCGTCGACTGGAGCCAGAGATCCGCGACCTGGATCCGCGCGCCTGGGAGATCGCCGCGACCCATCTGCTGGACTGGGACGGGACCATGGATGGCGCGAGCCGCCCCGCCGCCTTCGCCGCCCTGCTGGAACCGGCCCTGTTCCGGGCGCTCTACGCCGATGAGTTGGGCGAGGATCTGCCGCTGCTCATGTCGTTGGTCAGCGTCGCCTACAGCCCCTTGCAGGAGACCCTGCGCAGCGGCGATTCCAGCTTCTGGGACGACATCGGAACACCCGAGGTCGAGACCCCCGCCGCCATCTGGGCGCGCGCCATTCTCGCAGTCTGGGCGGAACTGACCGCGCGCTCGGGCGACGCGGACGGCGTTCGGCTGGACCAGATCCGTTCGCTCAAGTTTCCACATGCCTTCGACGCCATTCCGCTGCTTGGTCGGCTGTTCAGCGTCGGGCCGATCGCGGTCGGCGGCAGCTCCGACACCATCGATATCATGAAAACCCTGCCCCAGAATCCAGGCGAGGGACTCTTCGCCGCCTCCATGCGTTTCGTCGCCACGCCATCGGACTGGAGCCAGACCCGAGGCACCCTGCCGCTCGGCCAGTCCGGACATCCCTTTTCCCCCTACCGAACCGACCAGCTCCAGGACTGGCTGGCGGTGCGCGGTCATCCCTGGCCCTGGAACGGCCCGGCGGAGGACGAGACCATCGGCCGGCTCCGGCTGCTCCCGCCCGAGGAAGGCGCGACCCCATGACCCTGATCGGCATCGACACCGGCGGCACCTTCACCGATTTCGTCCTCTGGCGCGAGGGCGAGGTGCGCATCCATAAGGTGCTCTCGACCCCGTCCGCGCCCGAGCGCGCCATCCTCCAGGGGATCGCCGATCTCGGCCTGGATCCGCGCGATCTGCGCGTGGTGCATGGCAGCACGGTCGCGACCAACGCGGTGCTGGAGGGCAAGGGCGCGCGCACCCTCTATGTCGCCAACCGGGGGCTCAAGGATCTGCTGACCATCGGGCGACAGGCGCGACCGGATCTCTACGATCTTCAGCCGCCGCCGCGCCGACCGCCGGTGCCGCCCGAACTCTGCATCGAGACCGGCGGGCGGCTCGGCGCGGACGGCGGCTGGGTGGAGCCGCTGACCGAGACGGATCTGGACGCCTTCAAGGCCGAGGTGGCGCGGCTCGCTCCGGAGTCGATCGCCATCAATCTGCTCTTCTCCTATCTCGACGACAGCGCCGAGCGCGCCCTGGCGGAGGCCCTGCCGGCGGATCGCTTCGTCTCGCGCTCCTCCGAGGTGCTGCCGCTGATCGGCGAGTACGAGCGCGGCATCGCGACCTGGCTCAACGCCTGGGTCGGACCCCTGGTCGCCGGTTATCTCGACCGGCTCGCGGCCGGTCTGCCGGGCGCGCGGGTGGCGGTGATGCAGAGCAGCGGCGAGGCGGTCGCGGCCGAGCGCACCGCACGTCACGCGGCGCGGCTGCTGCTCTCCGGGCCGGCCGGCGGGCTGGCCGGCGCGGCCTTCGTCGCCTCCGCCGATGGGACGCCGCGTCGGCTGCTGAGCTTCGACATGGGCGGCACCTCGACCGATGTCGCACTGATCGACGGCGAGCCGCGTCTGACCACGGCCGGACGCATCGCCGGCTTCCCGGTCGCCCTGCCGATGGTGGACATGCACACCATCGGCGCGGGCGGCGGCTCCATTGCCCGCGTCGACGCCGGCGGTCTGCTGCTGGTCGGTCCCGAGTCCGCCGGGGCGGATCCGGGACCGGCCTGCTATGGTCGCGGCGGCACCGAGCCGACGGTGACCGACGCCAACCTGGTGCTGGGACGGCTGGACCCGGACGGCTTTCTGGGCGGACGGATGCGGCTCGATTCCGAGGCCGCGCGCAGCGCCGTCGGCCGCGTCGCCGAGGCTTTGGGCCTGGGGCTGGAAGAGGCCGCCCTGGGTATCGTCCGGATCGCCGACGAGCACATGGCGCGGGCGCTGCGGGTCATCTCGGTGCAACGCGGTCTGGACCCGCGCGATTTCATCCTCACCGCGTTCGGCGGCGCGGGCGGGCTGCATGTCTGCGCCCTGGCCGAGGCGCTCGGGATGACGCGGGCCATGGCGCCCGTTCATGGCGGGGTGCTGTCCGCGCTGGGGATGCTGGTCGCGCCCTCGGGACGGACGCTGACCAAGACCCGGCTTGGATTGCTCGGCGACCTGGACGATCGCGAGATCGAGACGGCCCTGCGCGCCCTCGCCGACGAGGGCCGCGCCGAGTTGCTCCAGGAAGGGACGCCTGCCGATCGGCTTCGCGTCGAGTCGTCGCTGGATCTGCGCTACCAGGGCCAGTCCCACACGCTGAATCGGCCCTGGACCGGGGTCGCGGACCTCATGGCCGATTTTCACGCGACGCATGAGGCGGCCTATGGCCATCGTCTGGAGCTTCCGGTCGAACTGGTCAACCTGCGGGTTCGCGTGCGCGCGCCGATGTCCCTCCCGCGCCTGCCCGAGTGTGTTCCATCGGCTCCGACAGGCGCACCGCGAACCCGGCTCGCCCATGGATGCGACCGCCCCGTGCCCGTTCTGGCGCGCGAGTCGCTGGCCAGGGACGCCGACCGGGTCGGCCCGGCGGTCATCGCCGATGCCGTCTCTACCACCTGGCTGGCCCCAGGCTGGAAGGCCCGCCTGGACGCCATCGGGAATCTGCTCCTGACGCGGATCTGAGCCGCGTTCGACCTGGGCCGTTGTAAAACCTGTTCCTGGATCGCGAGTGCTTGCAGGATATCTGGGTGCGCGGCGCGCCGACCCAGGAAGGGCTTCTGCTCATGCTCCAGAGCTGGTGCCAGCAGGCCGAGGCGACCGGTATCCAGGCGCTGGAAGGCGCGCGCCACTCACGCCAATACGCTCAGTTCCCCATCAACGCGGGTCGGAAAAATTCGGGTCGCGCCAGGGCGGCGCGGTGAATTTCCTGGTTGTAATACTGGGTCTCGAAGGATTTGCGCTCGATATCCTGGACGCGGAAATCCTCAAGGCTCGTGCCCTTGCCGGCCATGGTCGCGCTCCACCAGCCGGAGGGATAGATGGGCTGGGGGAAGAAGAGGGTTCGTGTCTCGCTAAAGCCGGCCGCGCGCATCGCCTGGTGCATCCCGCTCAGGATGTCCATGTGCAGGAGCGGTGACTCGCTCTGCTGAACGAGGATTCCGTTCGCCCCCAGCGCGCGCCGGCACTGGGCGTAGAAATCGCTGGTGAAAAGCCCGACGGCCGGTCCGACCGGGTCCGTGCTGTCGACGATGATGATGTCGAGGCCGCCCTCGGGGGCGTCCTGGATCCAGCGTACCCCGTCCTCGAACAGGAGTCGGGCGCGTGGATCCGCGTTGGATTCGGTCAGCTCGGGGAAATAACGTTCGGCGAGTCGGGTGACGGCCTCGTCGATGTCGATCTGCACGGCGGATTCCACCTCGGGGTGCTTGAGCACCTCGCGCAGGGTTCCGCAATCCCCGCCGCCGATGATGCAGACGTGCCTGGGGGCCGGGTGGGTGTAGAGCGCCGGATGCGACATCATCTCGTGATAGAGAAAGTTGTCGCGGGTCGAGAGCATGGTGCAGCCGTCGATGACCATGAGATGGCCAAAACCCTCGGTGTCGAGGATCTCGATGCGCTGGTAAGGGGTCTGCTCCTCGTGGAGCCTGGCGCGGAGCTTGAGCGAGAAGGCGCTCCCCGTGTCCCCCGCGATTTCAGAGAACCATTGATTGGGGTCGAGCATGGCGGATATCCCGTGGAGAATGAGGGCCGCCATTATGGGTAAAGGGGCGTGACGGTCACAAGCGCGGCTCGGATAAGGGGACCATCGCCCCTTGCGAGCCAGCGGGCGGGGATGGGGCTACTTGGCGCGATCGTCCAGGTTCGCCGGACAGAGAACCTCGCGCATGATGCCGATGAGTTCGAGCAACTGGGTGTTACGAATCCGGTAATAGATCCGGTTGGCCTCCTTGCGGGCCACCACGATGTTCTTGTTCCTGAGCTGTTCGAGGTGCTGCGAGATATTGCTCTGCGAGGTTCCGGTACGGTCGACGATCTCGCCGACCGACAGTTCGCTCTTGCCGAGCGAGCAGAGGATCTTCCAGCGCAGTGGATGGGCCATCGCCTTGAGTGCGTTGGCGGTCAGGGCGGTATCCTCGTCATCCTCGGACGCGTCGGGTAAAGTGGGCTCGATCATCATCCATCCTCCTTACTTCTACTTCTAATACTCATCAGGCGCGATCCGATGCATGGCCGGTTCCGCGTCCTGCTCGACCCGAACGTACCCCGTCATATCCTTGGCGATACAGATGATATCGCCGATCCGGCCCGCGCTGTCCTTTAGGGCGGTCCGGGAAAAGAGGATGGGGACGCGCCGGCCATCGCGGGCGATGAAGCGTGCCTCGATCTTGCTCAGGGCGCCGGTGCGGATCAGCGCCTCCAGCCAAAGACCCATGAAGGCTCCGGCCTGCTCGTCCCCTTCTTCCTCGAACACGTCGCCGATCGACATGCCGAGCAGATCCTCGCTACTGTAACCCAGCATACGGCAAGCGGCCGGATTGGTCAGCTTGATGGCGCCATTCGGATCCAGAACCAGGAGCGCCTCGCCCATGTGGGTGAGGATGTTCTCAAGATATTGGCGCGCCTCGGCCAGTTCCAGCGTCCGTTCGGTGACTTTTCGCTCCAGCGTGCGGTTGAGCTCGCGTTCTTTCGCGATCAGCCGAAAGTAGGTGCTGATCTTGTTGATGAGCTGGTTGTCCTCGATCGGCTTGAGCAGATAATCGGCCGCGCCGACCGCGAAGCCGCGCTGCTGGAACTCCTCGGACTTGAAGGCGGCGGTCAGGAAGATGATGGGGATGTCGCGGGTGCGCTTGCGCAGCTTGAGCAGCGAGGCGGTCTGGAAGCCGTCCATCTCGGGCATCTGCACATCGAGGATGATGAGGTCGATGTCCGGATCCTGGTGGGTGCGATCGATCGCCTCCTGACCCGAATTGGCCTCCAGCACGGTGACATCCATGTGGGTCTCGATCAGGGTGCGCAGGGTGAAGAGGTTGTGGGCGTGATCGTCGACGATCAGGAGCTTGAACCCGGCATGGCGCGTCATGTCGTCTCCTCCTTTGGGCGACTGGCCGGCGTCCGGACCCGCGGCCCGCTGTCTTGGCTCGATGCGGCCGTCGAGCCGGCCACCGCCTGGTGGCCCAGCACCTTGGCCAGCAAGGCGGTCAGTTGATCGGGAACGATGGGTTTGGACAGGACGGCGACCGCTCCGACGCCGAGACAGCTCACGAACTGGGCCTCCGCTCCGTTCGACCCAAGAACGGCCACCGCGGGATGCGTGCCCTGGGTCTCCTCCAAGAGCGCCTGGATCGTATCACAGGTCATTTCAGCCGACACCTGAGCGGCGAGCAGCACCAGTTCGCAGCCCTCGCCCTCCTCGCTCAGGGTCTCCAGCGCCTCGTCCAGGTCGGCGGCGGTCTGGACCCGCAGGCCGCGGCGCGAGAGATCCGAGGTGAGGGCCACCAGTGTCCGGACGTCGCGCTCGATGATGAGCACCCAGCTCTCGCCCGGCCTCGGATCGCCATCGGACGGAAGCGCGGGCGCGGTTTCGTGCTCGTTCTCCTCGGCGATGGGGTCGGGTTCGGAGGTCTGGGTCAGAACGGCCTCGTGCGGAACGCCGCTCTTGGCCCCGTCCGCCGAGAGCGGCAACATCAGGGAGAAGCGCGCGCCAGCACCGGGCGCGCTCTCCACCTCGATCCAGCCGCCGAGCAGGGTCGCCAGCTCGCGGCTGATGGACAGACCCAGTCCGGTGCCGCCATAGCGGCGGCGGGTCGATCCGTCGGCCTGCTGAAAGGCCTCGAAGATGATCTCCTGCTTGTCGCGCGCGATCCCGATGCCGGTATCGATCACGCTCAAGGCCACCGGGTACTCGGGATCCTCGCGTGCCTCGACCTGGATGAGCACCTGCCCCCGGTCGGTGAATTTGATGGCATTGGAGAGAAAATTCTTGAGGATCTGGCGCAGCTTGCCCCGATCGGTACGCAGACGGGTCCGGGCGCGCGCATCCACGGCCAGGGCCAGCGTGACCGGCTTCCCGGCCAGCAGGGGGCCGCAGAGTTCCATCAATTCCTCAAGCATGGGTTTCAACTCAACCCAATCCAGCGTCACGCTCACATGACCGGCCTCGATCCGCGAGATGTCGAGGATGTTGTCGATCATGGCGCGCAGATCCCGGCCCGCCTCGTGGATCACCTGCGCCTGGCGGCGCTGGGCCGGATTCAGGCCGCTGCTGTCGGCCGCGAGCATCTTGGAGAGGAGCAGGATGGAGTTCAGCGGGGTGCGCAGCTCATGGCTGACGTTGGCCAGGAACTGGGATTTGTAGCGGTTCGATTTCTCCAGCTCGCGGGTATGCGCCTGGGCGGAGCGCAGATGCTCAGCGTGGGTCTCGGCGAGCGCGGTGAGTTGCTCGCCCAGTTCACGGATCTCGCGCGGCCCGCCCCAACTGAAGCGCAGCGGATGACCGTCGCGCAGGATGCGTCCGATCCCGCCGGTCAGCTCATGGCCGAAGTGTTCCAGCCGCTTGGCGATCGAGCGCGCCACCACCATGACCACCAGCACCAGCAGCAGGATGATGGAGAGCACGCGCACGATCAGCTCGTCGCGGAAGGCGTCGATCGGCGAGGGATCGACCAGCCGCCCGACCCAGAGCGGGAAGCCGTCCTCGGTCAGGAACATGGGCACCCACAGCATCTGTCGCCCCTGACGGCCTTTCCAGAGCGCCAGTTTGCCCTCGACGAACATCTCGGCGAGTCCGGGAAAGGTCTCGAACGCCTCGGGCTGACCGTTGGCCGGCTGGCCGGGACGCAGATAGCTTCCGTCATGATTGACCCAGAGGGTATCGCGGTAGGATTGGGCGAGACCGCCGACGTCGATGGTCAGCACCACCACACCTGGCGGGGGTTCGGCGCCATCCCCGCCGATCTGACTCACCAGGTTCAGGGTCATGAGCTGACGCGGATCCTCGCCCCCGGCCTTGGAATCGACCCGAATGCGGCTGACCATCACGGTGCCGGGCGGGCTCTCCAGTCCGGCGGCGAGAAACTGCTGGTTCGGAACCTGGGGTGGCTGGGGGGTCGGTCGCCATTCCTGGGTGCGGGCGTCGCGCGCCAGCCAGAAGCGCTCTAGGCCATCGTCCCCGACGAAGAGGATCTGGATGACGTCGCGCTGATCGGAGAGGATCTGATTGATCCAGGAGGTATAGCGGGCGCGCGCGACATCGATCTCGTCCGCCTCGCCCTGCTCGCCCATGATGAGGCCGGGTTCGGGCAACTTGGCCAGGAGCCGGATCATCTCGTGACGGCTCGCCAGATGCTGGTCCAGATCGCGGAAGTCGGCGCGCAGATTCTGGAGATAGGCGCGTTGATAGAAGAGCTCGGTGCGGTCCAGCACCAGGGGCAGATTGATGAGTGCCGCCAGGATCAGCGGCATCAACCCGAAGGTCAGCAGGAACAGCAGGATGTAAGCGCGCAGATGCAAGCCTTGCGCGCGCGCCTGGGCCATGTCGTCAGAGGGCTCGGACCATTTCGAGCACCTGTACCGCGTGTCCCTTGGGCTTGACATCGTAGAGGGCGTGGCGGATCAGCCCCTGCTTGTCGACGATGAAGGTGGAACGCACGATGCCCATGCGCTTCTCGCCATGGGCCTCCTTTTCCCGCCAGACGTCATAGGCCTCGCACGCCTCGCCGTCGGTGTCCGCGAGTAGATGGACGGTGAGTCCGTATTTGTCGCGAAAGGCCCCGTGGCTCCCGCAACTGTCCCGGCTGATCCCGATAATCTCGGCCTCGGCCGCGTCGAACTCGGATTGCAGGTCGGTGAATTCGAGCGCCTCCATGGTGCAGCCGGGTGTGTCGTCCTTGGGGTAGAAATAGACCACATAATGCCGGCGACCCATGAGCGCCTCCAGATTCACCCGTTCCATGTCGGCATTTGGGAGGGCGAGGGTTGGGGCTCGATCGCCAGGTTGCAGCATCGCGGGTGCTCCGGGGTTGGGGTTGGTGACCGGAATGTAGGCATGCCCGACCTAGCCGTCAACCACCAGGCCCGCGTGCCCCGCATCCTCCTCGCGCTCGCTGGCTGGAAGTCGGACGCTGGCGATGGTTCCGCCACCCGGACGCAGACCGATGCGCAATTCCATCTGATTGGCCAGCGCCAGTTGGTGCGCCACCGCGAGACCCAGACCGGTCCCGCCGGTCCGGCGATTGCGCGACGCCTCCAGCCGATAGAAGGGCCTGAGCACGGCCTCCCGCTCCGCCTCCGGAATCCCCGGCCCCCGGTCAAGCACGAAGATCAGAGGGCGCGATGACTGTCCGTCCAGATGCACCTCGACCGCCTCGTGGCTGTACCTCAAGGCATTTTCCAGCAGATTGCCGACGATGCGCCGCAGCGCCAGCGCATCCACCCGATGATGGCGGACAGGGCCGCGCTCCCAGATGACGCGGGGCCGCCCGGCGACCAGATGCTCCAGCAGGGCGCCAAGCTCGACGTCCTCGCGACGCCCCGCGCCCAGGTTCTTACCGAACTCGACGGCCTGGGTGATGAGGGCGTTCATCTCGTCGATGTCGCGCTCCAGACGGGCCACCAGATCGGGCGGTGTCGCCTCCGGCAGCATGGCCACGGCCAGGCGCAGACGTGTCAGGGGGGTGCGCAGATCGTGCGAGATGCCGGTCAGAAGCATGGTGCGATTGGCCAGGAGTTCCCGGACCTGGCGGCTGGTTTCGTTGAACTGGCGCGCCAGGTTCACCAGTTCCAGGGGACCGGTCTCCGGCAGTTGGTTGGGCGAGAAGCCGAGCGCCACGTCCTCGGCGGCCTTGGCGAGCCGCTTCAATGGCCGCGAGACCCGTCCGGCCAGGATGAGCGTCGCGATCAGGATCAGGCCCACCGCGACGACGAAGATGATGGTCAGGCCGCGCAAGGGTTGGGTTCCGAGGCGACCGCGCGGGAAACCGACCCAGAGAACCTCTCCGCCCACATCGATCGCGGCCCAGAACCAGCGTTCGCCGTTCGCCAGACTCGTCACCATCTCGACCGGATGGGCGAGTCGTTCGGACAAGGCACGCTCGACCTGCGACAGGTAGGGGAAGAAGTACCGCGCCGCGTTCGCCAGTGGGCGCTCCTCGGCGAGCCGGATTCGATACTCGCTCGCCAGTCCCGAGCGGTATTCCTCCCGAAGCGCGGGTGGCAACTGATCGAGTGTGCGCGCGGCCAGGACCATGATGCTCGCGAGGTCCGAGGCCGACCGCTGGGCCACCGGAATCAGGGTGTAGGCGACGATGGCGATCGAGGTCACCAGGGCGAATGAGCCGAAGGTGAGAATCAGGGTGAGCAGCGCGCGGCCGAAGAGCGTCGCGGGAACCAGACGTCCCAGCCGGCTCATGAGTCGCCCGTGGGCGTGAACATATAGCCCTTGCCCCAGATGGTGCGGATATAGCGCGGGCGTTTGATCTCCGGCTCGATCTTGGCCCGCAGCCGGGCGATCTGGACGTCGATGCTGCGATCGAAGGGCGAGCGCTCGTAGCCCTTGAGCAGATCCAGCAGACGGTCCCGATCCAGCACCCGATCCGGGTGCTCGACCAGTACTTGCAGCAGACCGAACTCGCCGCTGGTCAGCCCCACCCGTTGGCCGTCGCGCCGCAGCTCGCGCAGCAATGGACTCAATCGATAAGGGCCGAAACGGATCACCTCCTCGTCCACGTCCTCCTCGCGCGCGGGCGAGGCGTGGCGCCGCATGACGGCCCGGATGCGCGCCAGCAACTCGCGTGGATTGAAGGGCTTGGACAGATAGTCGTCGGCGCCGACCTCCAGACCGACGATGCGATCCACCTCGTCGCCACGCGCCGAGAGCATGATGATGGGGATGTCGGTCCGCGCGCGCAGCCGCCGCGTCAGGGTCAGTCCATCCTCGCCCGGCAGCATGAGATCCAGAATGACGAGATCCGTGGTCCGCGTCTCCATCCAGGCATCCATCGCCTGACCATCCTCCGCCACCGCCACGCTGAAACCCGCGCGCTCCAGATAATCGCTCAAGAGCGCGCGCAGGCCGGCATCGTCATCCACGACCAGGATTCGCAGGGGTTGTTCAGACATGGACGCGCGGACTCCGGTGTGGCACGGGGATCATCGAAACGGATTGATAGAAACAAGTTGTTACAACATTAGCAGATGCCGAAATACTCTGTTCCTGCCCCTCTTGTAAACTCAGGGCTGAAAAAAGACCGTCTGCTCGACCAAGCGAAAGCCCTAGCCTCACTTGTGTTCCAAGGGTTCCGGAGCAGTCATTTTCCAGTGGAACACGGAGACGAGCACATGAGTTTCGACGCCCTCACCATCATGGGGATTTCCGCCAGTATCCTCTGCGCCGGCCTTCTGATCGCCATCATCAAACGCAACGATTCCGGCCTCCGTCGCGGCGAGCCCGAAACGGCGCCAGAAGACCGGAGTTCATTCGATTCAAGGCCGTAATCACGAGCCATTTTCCGAGCAGCAAGCCAATTAGGTCGCCACGGCGGACACACACCCTGCCGTCGCGGCCTTTTTTTGTGGCCATCAATCCAGGTTTGACAGGCGGGGACCAGATTCCTAGCATCCGCGAACCCTGTTCCAGCCCGGTCTCCGACAGATGCCTCGACTCACGCCCTTGCATTGGCTCGCACTCGTCGTCTTCCTGTTCTTTTACGGCTTCACCGTCTTCGCCCTGACCCGGGACTATTATCTGCGCCATCCCTCGCAACCGTCGGCGACAGCGGCGGCGCCGGGTCGATCGACCCAGGCCGCGGGGCCCACGATCGCAACCAGCGCCATCCCGGAATCCATCACCGAGACCAACCCGGTTCTGCTTCACCAGCAAGCCGACGAGCTGTTCATGCAACGGCGCTATCCGGAGGCCGCCCAGGTCTATCGGCGCATCCTGGAGCTGAACCCGGAGGACGCGGAGGCCCACAATGATCTTGGGCTCTCGCTGCATTACGTCGGCGATCAGGCCGGGGCGCTCAAGCACCTGCGCGACGCGGTCGACAAGGGGCCGGATCTGCCGCGTCCCTGGCTGACGCTCGGTTTCGTCAACCTCCAGGCCGGCAACATAGCCGAGGCACGCCAAGCGCTTGAAAAGGCGCGCGACCTGGATCCCGCGAGCGATATCGGTCAGGAGGCGATCCGCCTCTTGGGGCTGGTGAAGGAGTAGCCGCGCCCGAGCGCGCCGCTCACCGCCGGGCCATGGCCACGGTGTAGTGCGCGCCCTGCTTGAGCTTGTCGTAATTGCCGAACACCTCGGTCAGGTTACGCTTCATGTACTGGCGCAGACCGTTGATGGTGACGAGATAGAGGCGACCGCCGGGACGCAGCCGCTCGTGGGCGTCGTGCAGCAGGATCGCCAGCAACTCCTTGCCGACCTTGGCCGGGACGTTGCTGGCGATTAGATCGAAGGTCCGGCCCGCTTCCATTCGGTCGAATCCATTGGCGAGCCTGGCCTCGGCGTTGTCGAGTCCGTTCAGACGCGCGTTCTGGTTGGCATAGTCGACCGCGACGAAATCCTTGTCGACCATCAGGGTTCGGCCCTGGGGGGCGAGCGCCGCCATGGCGAGCCCGATCGGCCCGTAGCCACAGCCGAGATCGAGACAATCCTCATCCGGATCGAGGCTCAGATGGTCGAGCAGCAGCCGGGTTCCCTCGTCGATCTCACGCGGCGAGAAGAGTCCCCAGGTGCTGTGCAGGCTCAGGGTGCGACCGCCGAGCACGGCGGAAAACTGGATATCCCGCCGCAGACCGGCGAGTTGTTCGGGTGTCAGCATGTTTGATGTTTCAATCCACGCCCGGCCAAGCCGGGCGATAGGGCACGGAAGAGGTTAAGCCTCTCCCGTGCGGCATTATCCCCCTGAAGGGGGAGGTTTCAACCGGGAGATTTCGATGAAGGCATCGGGTCAGCCCGTAGCGGAGCGGGATCCGCGCGCGGCGGATCCGATGCACCCACGGCGGACAGGGTTTGAAATCGGATGGCTGGGTTACACTCGGGTCTCGCGCCAGACCTCACGGAGACCAGGCCGCACAGCATGTCCGATCCGGCCGGCAGGCTCAACATCCAGTTACGGCGAACGCCCCAGGGGCTCGCCTGCGCCATCCGCTCGACCCGGCCGGTGACCGCCGCCTCCATGTTCGCGGGGCGCTCGGTGACCCAGACCGCCACCTTGCTGCCCATGCTCTATTCCATCTGCGCCAAGGCCCAGGCCAGCGCCTGCGCTAGCGCGCTGGAATCGGCGACCGGGCTCGTGCCCACCGACCCCGTCCGGGCGGCGCGTGGGATCCTGGTCAAGATCGAAACCATCCGCGAGCATCTCTGGCGAATCCTTCTGGATTGGCCGCGACTCTCGGGCGACTCGCCCGACCAGGCGAGCACGGCGCTTCTGCTGGCGCGGGTCAAGGCACTCCTGACCCTGGTCGATCCGGATGGCGATCTCTTCCAGCCTGGAGTCCAGGCGGTCGGCTTCGACCGCGACGCCGCGCTCGAGCGGCTCGACGAGCTGGACGCCCTGGTCGCTCGGGCCGTCCTGGGAATGACGGCGGATCAATGGCTGGAAGCGATCGCGCGCCCGGATGATCTCGTCCGCTGGATCGGGACGACCGAGACCAGTGCCGCCCGTCTGCTCCGGACCCTGTCCGCCGCCGGGGAAGCGTCGCTCGGCCAGTGCGAGAGCCACGCCTTGCCCGAACTCGACCCGCGGGCGCTGAGTGCGCGTCTCCTGGCCCCGGACGCGGCCGACTTCCAGGCGGCGCCGAGCTGGGACGGATGCCCCCGCGAGACCAGTCCTTTCACCCGTCAGGCCGATCATGAGCCGATGCCGGCGCTCGTCGCCCGGCATGGGAACGGGCTGCTGCCGCGCCTGGTCGCCCCACTGCTTGAGGTGGCGCGGCTCCTTTCGGAAGTCCGGGCGACCTTGACCGAAACGATGCCGGCGTCCGAGGATCCGCGCCGCGCCGCGCCGGGAGTGGGCCTCGGTCGAGTCGAGGCCGCGCGGGGACGGTTGGTGCATCTGGCGCGGGTCGAACAGGGGCGAATCCTGGATTACCGCATCCTGGCGCCGACCGAATGGAACTTCCATCCCGAGGGACTGCTCGCCAAGGCCTTGTCTGGTCTGCCGATGGCCGACGAGGGGCGCCTCGCGCGATGGGCGGAGCTTCTGATCCTCTCGACCGATCCCTGCGTCGCCTACGATCTTCTGATCGCGCCCAGCGCTTCATGCCATGATCCCGTGCAAGGGTCGGAACCATAGCCGAACCGCCAGGCGCGCGACCACCCAAGCCACCGATTGAACCGAGGTTTCTCCAATGTGTCTCGCCATCCCCGCCAGAATCACCCAGATCGATCCCGCCACGAACACCGCCGAGGTCAGCCTTGGCGGCATCAGCAAGGAGATCTCGCTGGCCCTGATCGTCGACGCGGCCGTCGGCGACTATGTGCTGGTGCACGTCGGCTACGCGCTGAATAAGTTGAGCGAGGAGGAGGCCGAGCAGACCTTGCGGCTCATCGAGGAAATGGGGCGGCTTATGGACGAGGAAACCGAATCCAGGGCCGATAGCCCAGCCCTGGGGGCGCGGCCATGAAATACGTCGACGAGTTCCGCGATCAAAGGCTCGCGCGCGGCCTGGCGACCGCCATCGCCGCCGAGGCCGATCCGGCGCGCCAGTACCGTCTGATGGAGTTCTGCGGCGGCCACACCCACGCCATCTTCCGCTATGGCGTCCAGCATCTGATGCCGCCCAACCTGCGTTTCATCCACGGTCCCGGTTGCCCCGTCTGCGTCCTGCCCATGGCGCGTATCGACCAGGCCATCGCCATGGCCACCCAGCACCAGGTTACGCTCTGCACCTATGGCGACCTGATGCGGGTGCCGGCGAGCGGGCGCATGAGTCTGCTCAAGACCAAGGCGGCGGGGGCGGACATCCGCATGGTCTACTCCACCCAGGATGTCTTGCGGATCGCGCGCGCGGAACCCGAGCGCCAAGTGGTCTTCCTCGCCATCGGCTTCGAGACCACCACTCCGCCCACGGCGGTCGCGATCAAAACGGCGCGGGCCGAGGGACTGACCAATCTCTCCTTCTTCTGCAATCACGTCCTCACCCCCTCGGCGCTCCACACCATCCTCGCGACCGCCGGCCCCGAGGGGGTTCAACTCGACGGCATCCTGGGTCCATCCCACGTCAGTACGCTGATCGGCAGCCGTCCCTATGCCTTCGTCCCACGCGAATTCGGCGTCCCGGTCGTGATCGCCGGCTTCGAGCCGCTGGACGTGATGCAGTCCGCGCTGATGCTGGTCCGTCAGATCAACGAGGGGCGGTGCGAGGTGGAGAACCAATACAGCCGCGCCGTGACCGAGGAGGGCAATCCCAGGGCGCTGGAATTGATGGCCGAGGTCTTCAAGATCCGCCCGAGCTTCGAGTGGCGCGGACTCGGCTTCCTGCCCGAGAGCGCGCTCGCCCTCGCCGACGCCTATGCCGATCTGGACGCCGAGCGCCGCTTCCCGGTCAGCCTTGGCGAGAGCCGTGAGGTCAAGGGCTGCGAGTGTCCCGCGATCCTGCGCGGCGTGAAGCAGCCGACCGACTGCAAGCTGTTCGGCACGGTCTGCACCCCCGACAACCCCATGGGCTCCTGCATGGTCTCCTCCGAGGGCGCCTGCGCGGCCTATTGGGGCTACGGGCGTTTCCGGGACCAGCAAGGCGCGCGGGCCTCGGCCTGATCCCGGCGGACGCCGCGGTCTGGGGTTGCATCGCCCCTGATCGGCTGGCAGATTGGGGTCGGCCTTCAACCATGACCTGCTCGAATGGGTCGTCCCCCTGATGCCGGCCCAAACCGCCGCCATCGCCACCCTGGTGAAACTCCTCTGACATGACGACCAATCCCCGCTTTCCCGTCCGGCTCGACCTCAAACAGGGCACCGTCGACATGAGCCACGGCGCTGGCGGTCGAGCCATGGCCCAGCTCATCGCCGAACTCTTTCAGCATTTCCTCGACAACGAGCTGTTGGCCCAGGGCAACGATCAGGCGCTCTTCACGCCCCCGCCCGGTCGTCTGGTGATGAGCACCGACGGCCATGTGATCTCGCCGCTGTTCTTTCCCGGCGGGGATATCGGATCGCTGGCGGTGCATGGGACCATCAACGACGTCGCCATGGCCGGCGCGCGTCCGCTCTATCTCGCGGCCGGTTTCATCCTGGAAGAGGGGTTTCCGCTCGCGGATCTGGCGCGCATCGTCGAGAGCATGGCCGCGGCCGCGAATGCCGCCGGCGTCCCGGTCGTCACCGGCGACACCAAGGTGGTCGAGCGCGGCAAGGGCGATGGTGTCTTCATCACCACCACCGGGATCGGGGTGGTGCCGGAGGGGCTCGCGATCTCGGGCGACCAGGCGCGACCCGGCGACGCCATCCTGGTCAGCGGGTTCATCGGGGATCACGGCGTCGCCATCCTGTCCAAGCGCGAGAACCTGGGCTTCGGCACCGAGATCCAATCGGACTCGGCGGCCCTGCACGAGCTGGTCGCGACCATGGTCGCGGCGGTCCCGGACATCCATTGTCTGCGCGACCCGACGCGGGGCGGTCTCGCCACGACCCTGAACGAGTTCGCCCACCAGTCCCAGGTCGGCATGCGGATCCGCGAAGAGGCTATCCCGATGCGTCCCGAGGTCGCGGCCGCCTGCGAACTGCTCGGACTGGATCCGCTCTACGTGGCCAACGAGGGTAAGCTGATCGCCATCTGCCCCGGAGCGCGCGCCGAGACGCTGCTCGCGGCCATGCGCGGGCATCCGCTCGGAAGCGCCTCCGCCATCATTGGCGAGGTGGTCGCCGATCCGCTGCATTTCGTGCAGATGGAGACCCGTTTCGGCGGCGGTCGCGTCGTCGACTGGCTCGCCGGCGAGCAGTTACCGCGTATCTGTTGAGGAGGATCCGCCGGCGCGAGTCGCCGCGATCCAGACCAGCCCAGGACGACACGACTGGATCCGTCCACTGGTTTTGTACTATCGTTCGGCTCCCGCAACGATAATTGATAATTCGCAAGAGGACAGAGGCATGATCGCAAGACTCGTGATGACAGCGGCATTGGCCCTGCTCGGCGCCGGCATGACGATCGCCATGGCCAGTGACATGGGTACGCCCGACGAGGCCAAGGCCATGTCCCTGAAGGCGCAGGCTGCGGTGAACGCGATGGGCGGCGAGAAGGCGTTCGCCACCTTCGCCGCCGATGACGGCGGTTTCAAGGACAAGGATCTTTATGTCTTCTGCATGGATCTCGAGGGCGTGATGCTGTCGCACGCGGTCAAACCGGAGCTGGTCGGCAAGAATCTGCTCGGCTTCGACAAATACGGGGACGAACTCTTCAAGAACATGATCGCGGTCGCCAAGGCGAGTGGCGAGGGCTGGGTCGATTATAAGTGGCCCTACCCTGGCTCGGACGAGATCCGCGACAAGACCAGCTATGTCATGACCAACAACGAAGGGTTTTTCTGTGGCGTGGGGGCTTACAAATAGCCGTTCGGCAGGATAAAGGGTAAACACCGCCTTGGGCGGTGTTTACCGACAAACTGCCTTGGTCTCTCCGATTCCCTTGGCGTCATCCGATCGAGGGTCCAGTCGATCCCATGGCCTCCTGATCCGTGGATGGACCAGGGGCAGGATGGCCTGGGTCCATGCATGGGTGAGCCGATTGCCGAATCGATCGATGAACGGCAACTCACCTCGCCTTATTCCTCCGGCGCCTCCGGAGATTCCTCGGATGGTTCGACCAGTGCCGGCGGATGATCCCTCTCGGCCCTGGCGACATTCATGATGTTCTCCTGGCCGCGCTCGTCGGTCTGGCGAAAATACTCGACCAGCTCGCGCTCTCGGGCCGAAAGCGGATCCGTGTCGTCGAGACACATCAGATAGGTTGGGGTGACGGTTCCCAAGGCGATCGACAACTCTTGGGCTTCCTCCAGTCCCATTCTACGAATTCCCTGCTCGTAGTTGCTGATGCGGGATTTGGAGAGCGAGTTGGTTCGGCTCGAGAGGTCGGAGAGGCTGAGCTTTTGCTCTTGCCTGGCCGCGCGTAAGCGTTGGCCGATGCGTTTTGTAAGATCCATAGTGGTGTTGAGGTTAACAAGCCTATGTAGTTAGAGGTTCACACTGTATTTAGAAGACGTTGGCCGAACCTACCCGATCGATCGGGTGAGGTACACGTCCTTGGTGTGAGGGCTCAAACATCGATTTGCCATCCGGTACGGACACATCGGTATCCGCGGATTTTGGCGCTAGACAGGCTTCGAGGGCTGCTCAGCCCAGGAAGGCATCTTCCCATTCGGCGTCGCCGACAGTCTGCGGCTGCGGCTCGACGACCCGATCCGCGAAGGCGCGATCGAGCGTCTTGATGAAGCATTTGGTTTGAGGGGACAGGAATTTCCCGCGCCGCTGCACGATGCCATAGCTGCGCTTGGGGAAATATTGTCCGATTGGGATCATGCCCAGATTCTCTTCTCCCGTGAGACAGACATCGGTCACGATCGAAATGCCGAGACCAAGCTCGACGTACTTCTTGATCACTTCCCAGCCACCCGCTTCCATGGTGACCCGATAGCCCAGGTTGTGCTGCTTGAAGACCAGATCGACCAGCCGCCAGGTGCTCAGATGGCGCGGCGGAAGGATCAGGCCATAGGGCGCGATCTCCTCCAGCGTGACCGTTGTCTTCTCGGCGAGCGGATGGTTCTTGGGCGTGATCAGGGTCGGCTGATAGGTCACGAACGGCCGATAGGTGATGTCATCCGGGATTTCCATCATGGATCCCACGGCCAGATCCGCCTCGTCGGCCCGGAGCATGGCCAGTCCATCGCGTCCGGTCACGTTGTGCAGCTTCAGCTCGATCCCTGGATACTGCTCGACAAAGGCGCTGATCGGATCGGGCAGGATATAGAGAATGGTCGATTCACCCGCCGCGATATTCAGTACGCCCTGATCCACCCGACCACACTGGGTCGCGAAGGCCTCGTGGAGCTTGTCCATGCCCTCCACCAGGGGCTCCGCCATCTGAAACAGCAGATCGCCCTCCGGTGTCAAGCGTATCTTGGGGCCGCGGCGCTCGAACAAAACCGTCGAGAATTCGCGTTCGAGCGCCTGAATCTGGAGCGATACCGTTGGCTGGCTGAGAAAAATCTTCTCCGCGGCGGCGCTGACGCTGCCGGTTCTCGCGGCATGACAGAAGGCGCGCAGCTGCTTGAGTCGATTCTGCTTGTAGTGAATCTGGGAGCCTGAGCCCACGGTCATTCCCATCCGCTGCCTGATAACAAAAAATGATGGTATACCACAGATGCCATTGATAAAAGCAATATCAACTGCATGGTCAGCAAAATAAAAGCCATACGGTCGTTTTCTGCTACCTCGGTCACATCAGTGCTCGTCGATCTGCCGAAGAATGTTGCGCGCGACGTTGCGCTGATCGGCATCGCCCTCCTCGAGCACCTGATAGAGCAACTGACGCGCCGCCAGGTCGTTATTCAGTTCGCGCAGTCGATTCGCGCGTCTGATCTTGTCCTCGACCGGATCGATTCCCGCCTCCCCTGGCGCGGTCGCCGACGGTCCCGAGCGACCGGGACGATCGGCCTCCTCGGCATCCATCTGGTCGAGTTCGGCCTCCATCTCGTCGTCCGTCAAGGGCCGCCAGCGGTCGGGGTCATCGAAAGCGGGCGAGAGTTCGCGCCCGACCTCGCGCGGAGCGGCACCTGGCCCGACTGGGGCTAGGATCCGGCTTGACGCGGGTGGCGCCCCGGCCTGTTCGTCGTCGCGCTTTCGTTGGCGCAGCATCAGCCGCGACAGCAGAATGCCAAGCTCGAACAGCATCCACATGGGCACGGCGAGCAGGGTCTGGGAGAAGACGTCCGGAGGCGTGAGGAACATGCCGATGACGAAGGCCCCGACGATCACGTAGGGACGCTTGCTCGCGAGATCCTCGGGGGTCACCACGCCGATCTGCACCAGGAGAATGGTGGCGATCGGAATCTCGAAGGCGACGCCGAACGCGAAGAAGAGCGTGAGCACGAAATCCAGGTAGGAGGAAATGTCGGTCATCATGGCCACGCCTTCCGGCGTCGTGGCGGCGAAGAAGCCGAACACGAGGGGAAAGACGAGGTAATAGGCGAACGCCATCCCGACGTAAAAGAGCAGGATGCTGGAAACCAGCAAGGGGATGGCCAGTCTTTTCTCGTGCTGATAGAGCCCCGGCGCGACGAAGGCCCACAACTGGTACAGCAGATAGGGCATGGCGAAAAAGATCGCCGCGACCAGCGCCAGCTTGAAGGGCGCGAGGAAGGGCGAGGCCACCTGGGTGGCGATCATGGTATTGCCTTCGGGCAACTGCGCCAGCAGGGGTGCGGCGACATAGGCATAGATGTCGTTCGCGAAGGGGAACAACACCAGCACGACCAGGCCAATGGCGATCAGCATGCGGATCAGGCGATCACGCAGTTCGACCAGATGCGAGATGAATGGTTGCTCGGCGCCCGGATCGTCGGGCGGCATCGCGGAAGACATGATTTAGGCCCTTATTGACCAGTGTTGAGGACGCCCGAGGAGGCGCGGCCCTGGCGGTTCATCCGATTGTCGTCGCTGGGCGGCGATGGCCGCCTGGGGACTCGGCGCATGACCGGCTCAACCCGGTCGATTCGCCTTCTCCTCCAGCCCGGAGAGTCCAAAGCGCCGCTCCAGCTCGGCGAGCACCTGACGCGGCCCCAGCCCCTGATGGGCGAGCAGGACCAGGGTGTGGAACCAGAGATCCGCGACCTCGGACACGACCCGCTCGGGAACCCCATCCTTGGCCGCCATCACGGTTTCGGTGGCCTCCTCGCCGATCTTCTTGAGGATGGCGTCCAAGCCCTTGGCGTAGAGTCTGGCGACATAGGAGGAATCCGGGTCGGCCGATTTCCGCGCCTCGAGAACCTCGGACAGGCGCTCCAGGGTGTCATTCATGGCGCCCCTCTCCACTCAAGCCTTCGCGTAGATGGCATCGGGATCCTTGAGCACGGGCGCGATCTCGACCCAGTCGCCCGCCTCGTCCAGTTGCCGATAGAAGCAGTTGTGACGCCCGGTGTGACAGGCGATCCCGCCCTTTTGTTCGACCTCCAGGAGCACGACATCCGCGTCACAGTCGATCCGGATGGCGTGCACGACCTGCTGATGACCGGACTCCTCGCCCTTGTGCCAGAGCCGGGCGCGCGAGCGCGACCAGTAGACGGCATGGCCGCTCGCGCGCGTGAGTTCGAGCGATTCCCGGTTCATCCAGGCCATCATGAGAATGGTGCCGGTCCCGCGTTCCTGGGCGATAGCGGGCACCAGCCCGTCCGGCCCCCATTTGATGGCTTCAAGCCAAGCGTCGTTCATGGTGATGTTCCGCGATGGATTGGGTGACTCGGGGTGGCGACCGGTCAAGCGTCCGCGCTCAGACGGTCGGCCAGCTTCTGGCCCGTGGCGAAGTCCAGCGTCCCCTCGTAGATCGCCCGACCGGTGATGGCGGCGGTGATACCGCTTCCCGCCGCCTCCGCCAGGAGCCGGACATCCTCGATGGTGGTGATGCCGCCGGAGGCGATGACCGGTACGCGAATGGCCGAGGCCAGGGCGCGGGTCGCCTCCACATTGGGGCCGGTCATCATGCCGTCGCGTCCGATGTCGGTATAGACGATGGCCGCGACGCCATCGTCCTCGAAGCGCCGGGCCAGTTCCTCGACCCGATGGGGGGTGATCTCGGCCCAGCCATTGATCGCGACCTGTCCGTCCCTGGCGTCGAGTCCCACCATCACATGTCCCGGAAAGGACCGGCAGGCGCGCGCGACGAACTCGGGATCCTTCACCGCCTGGGTCCCGATGATACAGAAGGCGACCCCGGCCTTGAGATAGGCCTCGATCGTCGCCTCGTCGCGGATGCCGCCACCGACCTGAATCGGCAGCTCGGGATAGGCCGCCGCGATACCGCGAATGGCCGAGCCATTGACCGGCTCGCCCGCGAAGGCACCGTTGAGATCGACCAGATGCAGCCGGCGCGCGCCCTCGCGCACCCAGCGTCCGGCCATCTCCACCGGGTCGTCGGAAAAGACGGTCTCGTCGTCCATGCGGCCCTGACGCAGCCGCACGCAGCGGCCATCCTTCAAATCGATCGCGGGAATCAGCAGCACGGGATAGGTCTCTCGTCGGTCTTCATCGGTGGTCGGTGGGGCAAACTCGTTCGGGATCCGCGTGGCGGCAGATCGATCGGCGCCTCTTAGAGCGCACCCTTGGTGGATGGGGTGATTCCGGCCATGCGCGGATCCGGCTCGACGGCCATGCGCAGGGCGCGGCCGAAGGCCTTGAAGATGGTCTCGGCCTGATGATGGGCGTTGGTTCCGCGCAGGTTGTCGATATGCAGGGTCATGCCCGCATGGTTGACCAGCCCCTGAAAAAACTCCTGGAAAAGATCCACGTCGAAGGTGCCGATGACGGCGCGCCTGAACTGGACCTCATAGACCAGCCCTGGACGGCCGGAGAGGTCGACCACCACCCGCGAGAGCGCCTCGTCGAGCGGAACATAGGCCTGGCCGTAGCGGCGGATCCCTTTCTTCTCGCCCAGCGCCTTGGCGAGCGCCTGCCCCAGGGTGATGCCGACATCCTCGACCGTGTGATGGGCGTCGATGTGCAGATCGCCGCTCGCCTGGATATCGAGGTCGATCAGACCATGACGCGCCACCTGATCGAGCATGTGCTCCAGGAAGGGGACGCCAGTTTGGAAGTTGGAGCGGCCGCTGCCGTCCAGATCGAGTGCGACGCGGATTTGGGTTTCGAGCGTGTCACGCTCGATCTGGACCCGGCGGCCAGGGATCTCGGAAGCCATTGGTTCAGGGTGTCTCGGCTGTAAAGCCGCATTAAACCACAGGCTCGCCCTGGATCATAAGTCTCGCGCCCGATCGAACGGGCGCGGGGCGGCTTGCTCAGGGCCGGGTCAAGTGGATCTCGACCCGCCGATTCAGCCGGCGTCCCTGATCGGTCGCATTGTCGGCGATGGGCGCCGACTCGCCGGCCCCCTCCGCCAGGATGCGCGAGGCGGGTACGCCGAGGGCGATCAGCGACTCCCGCACGGCCAGCGCGCGCCGCTCGGACAGGGCCAGATTGCTCGCGGCCTTGCCGGAACTGTCGGTGTGTCCGCGCAACAGGATCTTGAGATCCGGATGAAGCTCCAGGACGCTGGCCACGCGGCTCAGGCTCTCCGGACGCCCGCTCGGCAGGGCGGCGATACCCGGCCGAAAGCCCAGATCGGACTCGGACAGGGAGAGCAGGACGCCCGTCTCGGTGAACCTGGCCTCCAGGCCAGCGAGATCGTGCCGCAACCGAGCCAAGGGATCCTCCTCCGGGGAGGATCCGCCGGCGGGTGTCGGCCCGGACGCGCGCGCCGCCGAGTCCAGTTCTCGCGCGATCCGCTGACGCTCGCTTTCCAGCATGGTCACCTGATCCCGACGCAGCCTCATCAGATCCGCCTCCAGCGTCTCGACCCGTCGCTGGGTCTCGGTCAGGGTCTCGCCGAGGTCGCGGGTATCGCGCCTGAGTTGGCCGATCGACCCATCCGCGTCCTCCGCCGTCATGGCGGAGTCCGTCACCCGCGCTGGGCTCAGGGGCGCCTCGGAGCCGTCGAGGACGTTTGGACCGCGACCGTGGTCCAGGGCGTAAACGAGGACCAGGCCGGCGGCAAACATCGAAAGCAGATAGCCGGCCCCGAGCAGGGATGGCGATTTCGGCGTCGGCGTCGGCGTGGGTGCTGGGTTGGGATTGGTTTCCGACATGGGATTCACTCTATATCCTGATGAACCAAAAGAGATTCCGAACCGAGAGGGCCAGGGATTAGGCTCGGGTGCGCGGCTGGCAGCCGCAGTCCCGGCATCGGTCGCGCCCGAGCGCTCCGATCCGCCGGGGCTATCGAAAGGCGCGCGCCCTCGGACTCAGTGATCCGGCAGACAGATCCGGTGCTGAAGAACCGCCTTCGTCGTGGCCACCAAAAGCCACAGAACGATCCCCGTCAGCATGGTCAGAACGCCAACGCCCAGATAGCGATAAAAATCGCTTCCGGTGCGCTCGAACATCACCAGGCTGGCGATGCTGAAGGCCGCCAATGGGAAGGAATAGGCCCACCAGGAGAGAAAGAAGCGCAACCGCAGAAAGCGGGCGCCCTGGGTGAAAAGAAGCAGGGTCAGGAAGAGCGCGCTGAAATAGAGCACCCGCCCGAAGGTATCCAGATCACCGACCAGGCGCATGTAGGCGATGAATCCCACCGCCGGGGGCGCGATCAGAATGAAGAGGGTCGGCATGAGGCGATCCTCGATCGGGTGATGGAACATGACGCGGTAGAAGATGATGGTCATGAGCACCAGCCAGAAAAGCATGCCCACGCTGAAGAAGAACCAGGAGACATCGGTGTACCCCAGCGGCACGCCCGCTACCGGAACCAGCACGTTGCCCACCGCCGGAATGAACCAGGCCGGGTTCATGTGATGGATCTGAAAATGTTCGTGATGAATCCAGACGCTCACGACATAGAGCGTGAAGAGCAAATGCAGCAAGGCGCCCACCATCCAGAGCATTTGACTGACCTGGGGCATCAAATTCAGAAAGGCGACCGACAGGAGCAGAAAGCTGATCGAGATGGTGGGGAAGAAGTTGATCTTGATCGGATGCCGTAATTCCTTGACGACCGCCGCGCGGTAAAGCGCCAGCTTGCCGATGTAGAGCATCGCGAGGATGACGAAAATGGACGCGGTGACGCCTACCAGCCAGGAACTGATTCCAAGATCGAGCTTGAGAACGGACTGTGCCTTTTCCCAACCGATCGTAAGGCCGGACAGGCCCATGATCATGGCGAAAAACGAGATCGGAAAGAATTCAAGTCGCGCGATCGACGGCGTTGGCGTGGTCATCTGGCCTCCAATGAAACCGAACGGACGGCCCACCGGTGACGGCGCGAAATGCTCGACGCCGCCATGCCGATCGGCCTGGGCATCGAAAAAGTCTATCCGAGCCGGCAAGCCCGATGCATTGATAAATCGCGGAGCGAGACGCTTGGTTATTCGGCTCGACCCTGTCAATAACAGCCGGTTCGAGATTGTTTCCAAGCGATCCTCATGCCCGACGCGCTGCTCGTTCCGGAGCCTTCGGTCGGGTACGGACTGTCCCGGCAATCGCCTCAGGGCGCCAGCTTGCGCTTGAGGATATCGTTCACCTGGGCCGGATTGGCCTTGCCGCCGCTCTGCTTCATCGCCTGACCGACGAAGAAGCCGAACACCTTATCCTTGCCGGCGCGGTATTGCTCCACCTGATCCGGATTGGCGGCGATGATGGCGTCGATCAGGGTTTCGATGGCGCCGCTGTCGGTGATCTGCCTGAGCCCCTGGGCCTCGATCACCTGATCCGCGTCGCCCCCGCCGTTCCACATCGCCTCGAACACCTGCTTGGCGATCTTGCCGGAGATGGTGCCGTCCTGGATGCGACGGATCAGCCCGGCCAGCCTGGTCGCGCTGATCGGACATCCGGCGAGATCGCCCTCGGTCTTGTTGAGCGCGGCCATGAGTTCGCCGCCGACCCAGTTGGCGGCCAGCTTGGGTTCGCCGCTGTCACGGGCGACGGTCTCGAAATAGTCGGCCAGTTCGCGGGTCGCGGTCAGCAGGTTGGCGTCGTATTCCGACAGACCATGATCGACCTGGAAACGGGCGCGCTTGGCGTCCGGCAATTCCGGCAGATCCGCGGTCGCCTCCGCCAGGAAGGCCGCGTCGATCTCCACCGGCAGCAGATCCGGATCCGGGAAATAGCGGTAATCGTTCGCCTCCTCCTTGCCGCGCATGGAGCGTGTTTCGTCCTTGGCGGCATCGTAGAGCCGGGTCTCCTGGACCACGGTGCCGCCGCCCTCGATCAGATCGATCTGACGCTCGACCTCGAACTGGATCGCCTTCTCCAGGAAGCGGAAGGAGTTGACGTTCTTGATCTCGGCGCGGGTGCCGAGCGCCTTCTGACCGACCGGACGCACCGAAACGTTGGCGTCCATGCGGAAGGAGCCCTCCTGCATGTTGCCGTCGCTGATGCCGATATAGCGCACGAGCTGGTGGATCTTCTTGGCGTAGGCCACCGCCTCCTGGGGCGAGCGCATGTCGGGCTCGGAAACGATCTCCAGCAGCGGCGTTCCGGCGCGGTTCAGATCGATGCCGGTGAGGCCGTGGAAATCCTCGTGCAGCGATTTACCCGCGTCCTCCTCCAGATGGGCGCGCGTCACCCCGACCGTCTTGACCGTGCCGTCGTCCAGCACGATCTCGACCTGGCCCCGGCCCACGATCGGCAATTCGTACTGGCTGATCTGATAGCCCTTGGGCAGATCCGGGTAGAAATAATTCTTGCGCGCGAAGATGGAACGCGGCGCGATCTCGGCCTCGATCGCCTTACCGAAGCGCACGGCCAGCTTGACCGCCCGTTCGTTGAGTACCGGCAGCACGCCCGGCAGCCCCAGATCGATGGCGCAGGCTTGGGTGTTGGGCGCGGCGCCGAAGGCGGTCGGCGCGCCCGAGAAGATCTTGGATTGGGTCGCGAGCTGGGTATGGATCTCGAGACCGATGACGGTTTCCCATGGCATGGCTGGACCTGTTCGGTGATTCAGTGAAAGGTGTGGAGTGGGGATTCGAGTCTCGTCCAATGCCGGAGCCGGCCCGGGCCATCCATCAGGCCCTGTCGCTCGGCGATAGCGGCCTCAGGTTGAGGGCGCGACCCAGTGTGCTGGCCAGCGCGTCGCCGGCGTCGGCCACCGAGACGCCGGTGACCAGATCCGAGATCTGAGTAATGGGAAGCCCGGCATGACCGCAGGGATTGATCCGTCCGAAGGGCTCCAGATCCATGGCGACATTGAGCGCCAGCCCGTGATAGCAGCAGCCGTTGCGTACCCGCAGCCCCAGCGAGGCGATCTTGGCGCCCGCGACATAGACCCCGGGCGCGTCCGTCCGCCGGCTGGCCTTGATGCCATGGTCGCCCAGCAGATCGATCACCGACTGCTCCAACAGGTTGACCAGTCGCTTGACGCCCAGCCCCGCGCGCCTCAGATCCAGCATCAGATAGGCGATCACTTGACCCGGCCCGTGGTAGGTGACCTGGCCGCCGCGGTCGACCTGGATGACCGGGATATCGCCGGGGGCGAGCAGGTGTTCGCGCCGGCCGGCCTGGCCCAGGGTGAAGACCGGCGGGTGTTCGAGTATCCAAAGCTCGTCGAGGGTCTCGGCGTCACGGGCGTCGGTGAAATCGCGCATCGCGTTCAGCGTAACCAGATAGTCCTGGAGTCCCGGCGGGCGCCTGAGCCGGAGTGGACGGAGGTCGGACGGCAAGGCGTCGCTCACAGGAGCCAGGCTACCCGCTCGTGGGCGCTCAGCTCGCGATAGATGGCGTCGAGCTGCGGTTTGCTCCGTGCCTCGATGGTGAGGGTCACGGCGATCCATTTCCCGCCCCGGCTGGGACGAACGGAGATGGCCGTCTCGTCGATCCCTTCGGCGTGACGGCCGACGATCTCGATCACCACCGACTCCAGGCCGCTGTCGGCCAGACCCATCGCCTTGATCTGAAAACGGCAGGGGAAGGTGAGCAGGGTTTCCTGGTCGTCAGACATGGCCTTCGCGTACCCGCGCCTTGTAGTCCTGATAGAGCGCATCGATTCGCCGCCAGAGCGGCCCCGGGAGTCCCGTGCCCACCGGCCGATCATCCAGCCGGGTGACCGGCAGGATCTCGCGGGTCGAACTGCTGAGCCAGACTTCATCCGCGCCGCGCAGGGTTTCGAGTGGAATGGGGTGCTCCAGGAAGCGAATGCCATGGTCGCGCGCCAGGAGCAGGGCCAGCTCGCGCGTGATGCCGGGCAGCAACAGATGACCCTTGGGCGGGGTCGCGAGTTCATCGCCAGTGACGACGAAGACATTGGAAACGGCCCCCTCGGTCACCTGTCCGTCGCGATGCATGATGGTCTCCAGCGCGCCCGCGTCCGCCGCCTCGCGTCGCATCATGACCGAGGCGACCAGCGAGATGGATTTGATCTCTCCGCGCAGCCAGCGGATATCCGGTCGGGTGATGCAGGTCACGCCCCGCTCGGCCACCGTCGGAGCGCGCGGCTTGATGGGCCTGGCGAGGGCCATGACGGTCGGCTCGGTGCTCTCCGGGCAGAGATGATCGCGCTCCGGCGGCGCGCCTCGGGTGATCTGGAGATAGACGTATTGATCCGGCGCGGGAGGCGTCCCGATCAGCCGCTGGAGCACCGATCGCCAGGTCTCGCGCGCGAGCGGATTGGCGAGCCGCAGGGCCGCGAGGCTGGCGTCGAGCCGGTCCAGATGTGGTTCCAGCCCGAGGAAGCGGCCCCCGTAGCTCGGGATCACCTCATAGACGCCGTCGCCGAAGAGAAAACCCCGGTCCATGACCGAGATCCGCGCCTCGTCGGGGGGCATGAATGCGCCGTTGAGATACAACTCCTTCATTGAACGCGCCTCGAAATCACCGACCAGGGTCAGAACATCCGCAGGACGCTGTCCTTGGCCTTGCGCCAGAGACCGCCCTCCGGCACCTCTTCCAGGGCGACCAGGGGGACGCGGATGATTTCCTCCTCGCCCATGGTGACCACGACGTCGCCGATGCGCGCGTCCTTGGCGATCGGGGCATCGAGCTCGGAGGTCTTCTCGAGACGCGCGCTCAACTTGTCATAGTTGCCGCGGGGAATCGTGGCCACCACGTCCAGCGAGGGACCAACGGGGAGCGTTTCCTGTTCGCCGTACCAGACGCGCAGGGTCTCGATCGGCTGCCCGGCGGGATAGAGCCGGTGGCTCTCGTAGGCGCGGAATCCGTGGTTGAGCAGGGCCAGACTGGCCTCGGCGCGCGCGTTGGGACTGGCCGAGCCCATGACGACGGAAACCAGGCGCATGTCGCCGCGCTTGGCCGAACCCACCAGACAGTAGCCGGCGGCCTTGGTGTAACCCGTCTTGATGCCATCCGCCGAGGCATCGCGCTTGAGCAGCGGGTTACGGTTGGGCTGGGTGATGCCGTTGTAGGTGAACTCCAGGTTGCTGTACCAGGCATAGTAGTCCGGGAACTCCCGAATCAAGGCCGTGGCGACCCTGGCCATGTCCCGCGCCGTGGTGTAGAGCTCGGGGTCGGGCAAGCCGTTGGGGTTGGTGAAATGAGAGTTCGACATGCCAAGCCGCTGGGCATGGCTGTTCATGAGCGCCGCGAAGGACTCCTGGTTGCCCGAGACGTGCTCGGCCAGGGCCACGCTGGCATCGTTGCCGGATTGGATCATCATGCCCTTGAGCAGATCCTCGACGCTGACCTGCTTACCGACCTCGATGAACATCTTGGAGCCGCCCGTCCGCCACGCCTTTTCGCTGACCAGCACCTGATCGCTGAGCTTGATCCGACCCGAGCCGATCTCTCGGAACACCACGTAGGCGGTCATGATCTTGGTCAGGCTGGCGGGCTCCAGTCGCTCGTCGGCGTTGAGCTCGGCCAGGGTTTGGTTGCTGTTGAAATCGACCAGCAGATAGCCCTTGGCCTGCAATTCCGGAGCGGAAACGGTGGGCGGCGCCCCTAGGGCGATAGCAGGCAAGACGCAAAGCAAGAACCACGAGAGCGAAAGCCTGACAGCAGATTTCATGAAGGATCCGGGACTTGGGGATGGCGGGAGGATTGGACGCATTTTACCCTTAGATTCTCGAAAATGGCACCGAACCTCAGTTCGACACCCGCCGGGGAGCCTCCACGCCGAGCGTGGCGAGTTGTCGCGAGAGCCGTTCCGCGTCCCGTTCGGAGTCCAGCGGACCGATTCTGACCTTGTAGAGCCCGGCCCCGGCGACACCCGGTTCGACGATGCGGATGTCGTCCCGGCGATGTTCCGCCATCAGTCGGGAGCGCAGGCGTTCGGCGTTCCCAGGCTCGCCAAAGGCGCCGACCTGGAGATAGATCGGAGACTCGGCGCGATCCGCGACGATCCGCGGACTAGGGGTTCGCGCGGCCGACGGGGCGCGCGCCGAGGAGGTCTTCTCGCCACCGGTGCTCGGGGGGCGCTGGCGCGCGCTGGCCCTGGCCGAGCGCGAGGCGGGCGTCGAGGGGCTGGCGCGGGTCTCGTCTTGATCGGCCAGGAAGAGGCCCAGGCCCCAGCGGCGTTTTTTCGGCTCGACCGCGCGGACCTCGACCATCGCCGTGCCCGTCCTCGCCACCCCGAGTTTGACGGCCGCCGTATAGGACAGATCAATGATGCGCGGTCCGTGAAAGGGTCCGCGATCGTTGATCCGGACCACCACGCTGCGGCCGTTGTCGACGTTGGTGACACGCGCGTAGGTCGGTAATGGCAGGGTCTTGTGGGCGGCGCTCATGGCGTGCATGTCGTAGACCTCGCCCGAACTGGTCTTGCGACCGTGGAAGGGCTCGCCGTACCAGGAGGCCAGCCCGCGCTCGACATGGCCCCGACTGGACTTCTTGGTGCGATAACGCTGGCCGCGGACGACATAGGATTCCGCGTTGCCGGACCGCGACAGGGGCTCGACCTTGGGCACGGCATCCGGAATGCGGGCGATCTCGGGCGGGATCGCGTCGCCGTCCGCCGTACGTTTGCCCTGACTGGAACAACCCACCAGCGACAGCAGGAGGGTGGCGATCAGCAGCCAGTGGAACGTGTTTGGGTTTGGGCCGTTCCCGGCCAGGCCGCTCGCGATCGAGCGATCGATGTCTGTCGTTCGTGGCATGCCGCCTCGTCTCCAATCCAGCCGGGTCGTTGCTCAGGGTTCCACGCCTTGGCGCGCGCGAATCTCTTGGCTTAGCTGATATACCGCCATCGCATAGAGGTTGCTGTGGTTGTAACGGGTCACGACATGGAAATTCTCGAGCCCGATCCAGTATTCGTCGGTAGGGCCATCCAGCCGGATCAGGGTCAGCGGCCGATCGGGCTCCAGCGGCTCGCTCCAGACGATGCCGGCGTCGCTCAGTCGATCCGGGCTCAGGAAGGGCTTGACCGGGCGTTTCCCGGCGATCTCGAAATCCGTCGGCGGCTCGCCCTTGAGATTCGCCCGGACGACCACCGGAGCACCCGGCCGCCAGCCGTGTCGTTTGAAATAGTTGGCGACACTGCCGATCGCGTCGGCGTTGCTGTTCCAGAGATCGCGCCGCCCATCCCCATCGAAATCGACCGCATGGGCGCGGTAACTGGAGGCAATGAACTGAGGCTTGCCCATGGCCCCGGCGTAGGAGCCGAGGGTCGCGAGCGGATCGAGTCCCTCCTCGCGGGTCAGGAGCAGGTAGTGCGCCAGCTCGGAGCGAAAGAAGTCGGCGCGTTTGGGGTAGGCGAATCCCAGGGTCGTCAGGGCGTCGAGCACCCGATGCGCCCCGACATTGGCCCCATACTTGGTCTCGACCCCAAGGATGGCGACGATGATCTCCGGAGCGACCCCATGGATCGATTCGGCGCGCGACAGATCCTCGGCATTGGCGCGCCAGAAGTCGACACCGCCCTGGATGCGCTCCGGGGTCAGGAAGAGCTGGCGATAGGCCGTCCAGGATTTGTCCTCGTAAGGTCGGTCGATGGCGTCGATGATGTCTTGCCGGTAGCTGGCCCGACCCAGGATGGTCCGCAGCGACGCGGGCTCGAAGCCATGCTCGGCGGCCATCCCGGCGATGAAGGGCTCGAGGCCCGCGCGATAGTCGTCGGGCTCGGTGGCCTGGACGGAGGCACTCAGGGCGAGCGCGAGGGCAAGGACTCGGATGGCGGACATCCAGGGCTCCGAGGGTGATTCAGATCTCAGTCGTTACATGCAGTATATTTTCAAACCGATTGCCATTCCATGTTATTTCCTGGAGCGATGCGTCTCGATCGACATCAGCATCCCGAAACCGGCCAGCAGCGTCACCATCGAGGTGCCGCCGTAACTGATCAGGGGCAGGGGGACGCCGACCACCGGCAACAAGCCGATCACCATCCCGGTGTTGACGAACAGATAGACGAAAAACACCAGGGTCAGGCCACCCGCCAGCATCCGGCCATAATTCTCCTGTGCTCGCGCGGCGATCAGGAGTCCTCGCCCGATGATGAAGAGATAGAGCCCAATCAGCGCCAGAATGCCGGTGAAACCGAACTCCTCGCCGATTACCGCGAAGATGAAATCGGTGTGGCGCTCGGGCAGGAATTCGAGATGGGACTGGGTGCCGTTGAGCCAGCCCTTGCCCGAAAGACCTCCGGAACCGATCGCGATCTGCGATTGGATGATGTGGTAGCCGGTCCCCAGCGGATCCGTCTCCGGATCGAGAAAGGTCATGACCCGCGCGCGCTGGTAGTCGTGCATGCCGAACCAGACCAATGGGGCCAAGGCTGCCGCGACGACGATCAGCCCGACGATCATGCGCCAGCTCAGGCCGGCGATGAACAGCACCGTGACGCCCGCGCTGACGACCAGTAGAGAGGTACCCAGATCCGGCTGCTTGGCGATCAGCACGACCGGAATCAGGGTCAGCATGATCGCCAGCAGGATACTCAGGAGCCGCGGGGGCAGCGGGCGCATGGACAGCAGCCAGGCGACCGTCATGGGCACGGCGAGCTTCAGCAGCTCCGAGGGTTGAAAGCGCACCACGCCGAAATCGAGCCAGCGTTGCGCGCCCTTGCCGATATCGCCGACGATCAGCACCGCCACCAGCATCAGAACCCCGAACGCATAGAGCCCGAAGGACCAGCGCCGCAGACTGGCCGGAGGGATCTGGGCGATGGCGAGCATGAGCCCGAAGGCGATGCCAAGCCGTATGAGCTGACGCTCGACGACCTGGATGTCCTGGTCGCCGGCGCTGTAGAGCACCATGAGTCCGAAGCCGCAGAGCGCCAGCAGTCCCATCAGCAGCGGCACATCGACGTGCATCCGTTTCAGCAGGCCGGGAGCGGCCGTCCGGACGTCCCAATCGAGCCGCGAGGAAAAGGGGCTAATCCCCATCGTCCGCGCCTCCCTGGACGATCGGGCTGGATCCGCCGAGGTAGGCATCGATCACCTGGCGCGCGATCGGGGCGGCGGTCGAACCGCCATGGCCGCCGTTTTCCACCAGCACGGCGACGGCGATGCGCGGATCCTCCACCGGCGCGAAGGCCACGAAGAGGGCGTGATCGCGCAGACGCTCGGGCACCTGCGAGGCGACGTAGGACTCCTTCTGTCCGACGGTGAAGACCTGGGAGGTTCCGGTCTTGCCGGCGATCCGATAGCTGGAGGACTGAATCCGCCTGGCGGTGCCTTTCTCCACCACCAGGGCCATGTCCCTGATCATCACGTCCCAATCGCTCGGATTGGCCAGTTGGATCCGGCGCTCGACCGTGGGAAAGGCGGTCCCGGCCGCGGCGCCCGGCACGCGACGGGCGTAGGCGAGCCGCGGCTGGATGTAGTGGCCCTTGTTGGCCATGGCGGCGGTGGCCGCCGCCAACTGGACCGGGGTCGCGAGAACATAGCCCTGGCCGATGCCCACGATCAGCGTCTCGCCGGGATACCAGGGCTGCTTGCGCACCCGTTCCTTCCACTCGCGCGAGGGCAGCAATCCCGGCAGTTCGCCCGAGACATCGATGCCGGTGCGCGCGCCGAAGCCGAATTCGGAGAGGAAGCCATGCAGCCGATCGATCCCCATCTGGTTGGCCAGGGAGTAGAAGTAGACGTCGCAGGACTGCACGACGGCCAACTCCAGATTGACCGAGCCATGCCCGCCGCGCCGCCAGCAGCGGAACCGGTGACCTTGTCCCGGCAGGGAGAAATGGCCTGGGCAATGGGTCGTCTTACGGGTATTGGTGACGCCGAGGGCCAGCCCCCCGAGACCGACGAAGGGCTTGATGGTGGACCCTGGTGGATACTGGCCGCGCACGGCACGGTTGTAGAGCGGCTTGTCGGGCGAGTGCAGAAGCGCGCTGTAATCGGCTTGGCCGATGCCCTCGACGAAGAGGTTGGGATCGAAGCTCGGCGCGCTCACCAGCGCCAGCACGCCGCCCGTGCGCGGATCGATCGCCACCACCGAGCCGCGATGCTCGCCGAGGGCCTCGGTCGCGGCCTGTTGCAGGGCGATGTCGAGATAGAGATAAAGATCCTGTCCCGGCTCGGGAGGGGTGTTTTCGAGGGTCCGCAGGATGCGTCCGCGGGCATTGACCTCGACCTGCTGGAAACCGACCCGGCCGTGGAGCACGTCCTCGTGCGCCAGTTCGACCCCGCCCTTGCCGATGAAGTTGGTCCCGGCATAGTTGCCCTTGTCGATGCTCGCCAGTTCCTTTTCGTTGATCCGCCCCACGTAGCCGAGCACGTGGGCCGTCAGCCCGCCTTTCGGATAGGTCCGGGTGAGTTCGGCATGGACGTCGACGCCCGGAAAGCGATGCCCGTCGACCGCGAAACGGGCCACCTCGGCGGGGGTGAGGTTGAGCCGGATGGGGACCGCCTGAAAGCGCGTCCGCTGTCGCTTGAGACGCTCGAAACGGGCGCGGTCCTTGTCGTCGATCGGGACCAGCTTGGCCAGTTCATCGATCGTCTGGCCGAGATTCGCGACCTTCTCGATCGTGATCTGGAGCGCGAAGGAGGGATGATTCTCGGCCAGCAGGACGCCGCTGGCGTCGAAGATCAGGCCGCGGTTGGGCGGAACCGGCAGGATCTTGACCCGATTGTCCTTGGACAGGACCGAGTAGTGCTCGTGACGATCGGATTGCAGATGGAGCAGGCGCGCCAGGATCAGCGCGACGCCCAGGAGCACCAGCGCGGCGGCGGCGATGGCACGGGTTCGGACCAGGCGCTGCTCGTGCCGACGATCCTCAAGGCTGCTTTCAAGCATGGATCAATCCGCTCCCACGCGGCGCTCGAACGGAAGCAGGAGCCAGGCCATGAGCGGCCAGAGGGACAGGCCGACCAGCGGGGAGATCCAGTAGGTGACGGGCGGCATGGGCTGACCGGTCGCGCCGATCACCCAGAGCGTCAGCAGGCGCTCGGCCAGCAGGATCAGACTCACGAGAAAGGTTTGCTGCCAGATCGGGAAGATGCGGATGCGCGGGCGCAGAACGATGGCGAGATAGGCGGTGACCGACAGCCCCAGCGCGTGCTGGCCAAGCAAGGTTCCGGTGAGGACATCGAGCATCAGGCCGATCAGGAAGCCCAGGAAGACGCCCATCCGCTCGGGCGCGGCGAAACACCAGAAGAGCACGACGAGCACCACCCACTGTGGTCGGTAATCCATGGGCCAGGCCGGCATCGGCAGGACGGTCAGATACAGGGCCAGCGTCAGCGTCAGCAGCATGGGCCAGAGTCGCGCCCCCCCTCGCCGACGTTTGACGGGCCGCCCCCGCACGCCCCTCATGGCGGTGTGTCCCCGGCTTTCGTGGCCTCGGCGGCCAGGGCCTGTTGCCGGGAGGTTTGGCTCAGGTTCCAGACCAGGAGCACCTCGCGGCTGCGATCCAGACGCGCGGTGGGCTCGGCGATGACCGTGGTGAAGGGGTTGTCGGGATCCTGGCGCACGGTCTTGACCCGCGCCACGGGATAGCCGGCGGGAAAACGCCCGTCCATGCCCGAGGTCACCAGCAGATCCCCGACCTGGATGTCGGCGTTCTTGGGAATGTAGAGCAGTTCCAGATCCTCGCTCAGACCGGTGCCGGCGGCGATGGTGCGCAACCCGTTGCGGTTGACCTCCACCGGCAGGGCATGATCGGCGTCCGTGATCAGCAGCACGACCGAGGAGAAGGGATCGGCGCGGATGACCTGTCCCATCACGGCGTTGGCGTCCAGGACGGGTTGGCCAACGAAGACGCCCGAGTGAGTCCCCTTGTTGACCATCACCTGCTGTCGATAGGGCGCGAGTTCCACCGCCATGATTTCGGCGATCAACACCCGCTCGCCGAGATCCAGCGAGGATCCCAGCAAGTCGCGCAGACGGGCATTCTCCGCCTCCAGCGCCTCGAACTGTTGCAGCCGGGCCTTGAGCAGCAGGTTCTCGCGATGGAGACCGCTGTTGCGGTCGCGCAGATCCTCTTGGCCGACAAGGCGCTCACGCGCCGCGCGAAACCACTGCTCGGGCCGGTCGGCCGCGACTTGCAGCGGATAGGTGAGATGGGACAGCGTCGAGCGGACCAGATCGAGGTGCCGTTCGCGATGATCGGCGACGATCAGGCCGAGCGCCGTCAGGACGGCCAGGGTCACGCGGAGGGTGGGCGAGGGTCCGGTAATGAAAAGGGCTTTGATGACAGCGTTCCTCGGCGAGATCCCAGGTCGGCGGAATCTGGCGGGGCATTGGGATTCGAGCCTGGCTCGGGTCGGACGCCCGATCGGATCATTCGGTCGCGAACAAGCCGATTTCCTGCGCGTCCAGCATCTCCAGGGCCTTGCCGCCGCCGCGGGCGACACAGGTCAGGGGGTCATCGGCCACGACCACGGGCAGTCCGGTCTCTTCCTCGATAAGACGATCGAAATCGCGCAACAGCGATCCGCCGCCGGTCAGCACGATGCCTCGCTCGGCGACGTCCGAGCCCAGCTCGGGCGGGGTCTGCTCCAGGGCCATCTTGACCGCCTGCACGACCATCGCGAGCGGCTCCTGAAGCGCCTCCAGGATCTCGTTGCTGTTGAGCCTGAAGCTGCGCGGGACGCCTTCCGCGAGGCTTCGGCCCTTGATGTCGATCTCCAGGACCTCGTTGCCGGGGAAGGCCGAGCCGATGCTGTGCTTGACGCGCTCGGCCGTCGCCTCGCCGATCTGGGTTCCGTAGTTGCGACGCACGTAGTTGATGATGGCATCGTCGAAGGTATCGCCACCGACGCGCACGGACTCAGCATAGACGATACCGTTGAGCGAGATCACCGCGACCTCGGAGGTGCCGCCACCGATATCGATGACCATGCAGCCGCGCGGCTCGTGCACGGACAGACCGGCGCCGATGGCCGCCGAGATCGGCTCCTCGATCAAGAACACCTCGCGCGCGCCCGCGCTGGCCGCGGATTCCTTGATCGCGCGGCGCTCCACCTGGGTCGAGCCGCAGGGCACGCAGATGAGCACGCGCGGACTCGGCCGAAAGAGACTGCTTTCATGCACCTTGTGGATGAAGTACTGGAGCATCTTCTCGGTGATCGTGAAGTCGGCGATCACGCCATCCTTCATGGGGCGGATCGCGCTCACGTTCTGCGGCGTCCGCCCGAGCATCTGTTTCGCCTCCTCGCCCACCGCCACCACCGTCTTGGTCCCGCCCGTGCGCTCGTGACGAATCGCCACGACCGAGGGCTCGTTGAGCACGATGCCTTGGCCGCGGGCATAGATCAGGGTGTTGGCAGTCCCCAGGTCGATGGACAAATCGTTGGAGAACATTCCACGAATGCTTCTGAAGAACATCTGAAAGATACCTTCCGGGGGGTGATGAACGCCGCTCGACCTGGGCGTCTGGAGAGGAGTCCGGTCTTGATTCCGGTGACAGGGTCCATGAATGGACGGCTAATCTAGCAACGCGGGCCGGGATCGGCAAGGTGCCGGCGCTTGACGCCGCTCGCCGACCGCGTCTCCTCGCTCGGCCGGCGCCAGTACCACCGCCCCTCGCCCCTATGCTATTTTGCCGCGTTTCCATCCAACGGCGGATTCGCTATGTCACTGGACTCATCCGACATCGAAAAGATCGCCCACCTGGCGCGGCTTGGTATCGACCCCGAGCGGACCGCGCGCTATGCCGCCGATCTGTCCAACATCCTCGATCTGGTCGCCCGGATGGACGCGGTGGACACCGCCGGCGTCGATCCCATGGCGCACCCGCTCCACATGGTCCAGCGGCTGCGCCCCGACCAGCCGAGCGAGCCGGACCAGCGCGAGCCTTTCCAGTCCATCGCCCCGCTGACCGAGGGCGGACTCTACCTGGTTCCTAAGGTCATCGAATAATGCAGAACAAATCGATCGCCCAACTGGCCGCCGACCTGCGGCTGCGCACCTATTCCAGCGTCGAGCTGACCCGGCACTATCTGGATCGTATCGAACGGCTCGATCCGCGTCTCAACAGCTTCATCACGGTCGCCTCCGAGTCCGCGCTGGCCGCCGCCGAGCGCGCCGACCGGGTGCTCAAATCCGGCGACGCCGGTCCCCTGACCGGCATCCCCATCGCCCACAAGGATATCTTCTGCACCCAGGGCCTCAGAACAAGCTGCGGCTCGCGGATGCTCGACAACTTCATCGCACCCTATGACGCGACCGTGGTCGAGAAGCTCGCCGCCGCCGGCGCCGTGGTGCTCGGCAAGACCAACATGGACGAATTCGCCATGGGGTCGAGCAACGAGACGAGCTTTTACGGACCGGTCCACAACCCCTGGGACCAGACCCGCGTACCCGGCGGATCCTCGGGCGGATCGGCCGCCGCCGTCGCCGCGCGGCTCTGCCCGGTGGCCACCGGCACCGACACCGGCGGTTCCATCCGCCAGCCCGCCGCGCTCTGCGGCATCACCGGCATCAAGCCCACCTACGGACGCTGCTCGCGCTGGGGCATGATCGCCTTCGCCTCCTCGCTCGACCAGGCCGGCGTCATGGCCCGCTCCGCCGCCGACGCCGCCTTCATCCTCGACGAGATGGCCGGCTTCGATCCGCGCGACTCCACCAGCGCCGACGTTCCGGTGCCGGACTATGTCGACGCGCTCGACGACGACATCAAGGGGCTGCGGATCGGATTGCCCAAGGAGTATTTCGGGGCAGGACTGGATGGCCGCGTCGCCGCCGTCATCCAGGACGCCATCAAGGAGTACGAGCGCCTGGGCGCCGAGATCCACGAGATCAGCCTGCCCAACAGCCCGCTCTCGGTGCCCGTCTACTATGTGGTAGCTCCGGCCGAGTGCTCGTCCAACCTGGCCCGTTTCGATGGGGTCCGTTACGGCCATCGCTGCGAGAACCCCAGGGATCTGGAGGATCTCTACAAGCGCAGCCGCGCCGAGGGCTTCGGCGCCGAGGTCCAGCGGCGCATCATGATCGGCACCTATGTCCTCTCGGCCGGTTATTACGACGCCTACTATCTCAAGGCCCAGAAGATCCGGCACCTGATCGCCGAGGACTTCAAACGCGCCTTCGACAAGGTCGACGTCATCATGGGTCCGACCAGCCCGACGACCGCCTTCCCCATCGGCGACAAGATGGACGACCCGGTCGCCATGTATCTGAACGACATCTATACGATCGCCACCAATCTGGCCGGGCTGCCCGGGATGTCGATTCCGGTCGAGCCGGTCGACGGCCTGCCGGTCGGATTGCAGATCATCGGGAATTATTTCGAGGAGGCCCGACTGCTCAACGTGGCCCATCGGTTCCAGCATGCGACGCATTGGCATCAGGCGGCACCGGCGGGATTTGAGTGAGCCGGGACGCGGGGTTCAGGGCCGATCGATGTCGATCGGCAATTTTTGGGGACTCCGGATCCTCAAACGCTTGTACCTGGCCTGCTCGCCGCCCAGGATCTCGACCCTCGTGGGCGCCACGCCAAAGGCGTCAGCGATGAAGCGCCGCAGCGCCTGATTGCCCTTGCCGTCGACCGGGGGCGCCTGGAGGCGCACCCGGTAATAGTCGCCGCCGGGGTCGGGTCCGACGAAGGCGTCCCTGGGCGCGCGCGGCTGCACGCGCACGGATAGCTCCAGATCCTCGCCATTCCAGCGGTACCAGCTCATGCGGTCGATCAGAAGGGGCTGGCGACCAGCCATTTCAGGGGCGGAATCAGCAGCATGTTGAGCAGCACCAGGCCGATCATCACCAGCATGGGCGAGAGGTCGATGCCGCCGATGGGGCGGATCAGTCGTCGCGCCGGGCGCATCAGCGGATCGGTCAGCCGGGACACCAGCGACACCGCCGGGTTGTAGGGATCCGGATTGACCCAGCTCAGGACGACCTGAATCAGCACGGCGAACAGAAAGATATTGATGAACAGCTCGGCGAGACTGGGGATCGCCCAGCCGAAGGCGCCGAGGACGGAGCGATCCACGCCGATCATCAGGGCCAGGATTCCCAGTTCGATCGTCGACAGCAGCCAGGCCAGGATCAGGGCCGCCAGATCCATCCCGCCATAGCCGGGGATGAGGCGGCGCAGCGGACGCAGGACCGGCGATGTCACCTTGACCACGAACTGCGAGATGGGATTGTAGAAATCCGCGCGCGTCATCTGGAGCAGGAAGCGGATCGCCACCACGGCGATATAGAGTCCGAACAGTGTCTGAACCAGGAAGACGAGCGGGTCGAGCAGATAGGAACCGGTCATGGGGCCTCCGACAGGGTTTGGGACAGCTCGGCGGCGCGATCGCGGGCGGCCTTGGCGGCGCGTCCGACCAGGCCCCGCAGATCGGCCTCGTCGAAGACCGCCAGCGCGCGCTCGGTGGTGCCGCCGGGAGAGGTGACCTGCTCGCGCAGCCGCGCGGGCGGAGCCTCGCTTTCCATGGCCATCTTGGCCGCGCCCAGGGCGGTCTGGATGGTCAGCAGTCGGGCGGTTTCCTGGTCCAGTCCGAGGTCGATCCCGGCCTCCTCCATGGCCTCCATCAGCAGAAAGAAGTAGGCCGGGCCGCTGCCGGAGATGGCCGTGACCGCGTCGATCCCGGCCTCGTCCTCGACCCAGCGGATGAGCCCCGCGGCGCGCAGGATGGTCTCGGCGCGGTTGCGGCCCTCGGCGTCGACCTCGGGACTCGCGTGCAAACCGATGGCGCCGGTCTGCACCATGGCCGGGGTGTTGGGCATGGCGCGCACGATCGGCAGGGGCGCGCCAAGCCAGCGCTGCATGGCCCGCTCCGGAACGCCCGCCATCACGGAGAGGATCAGCGGTTGGCGGGCGAGCAGCGCGGGACCGATCTCGGCGCAGACCAGGGGCGCCATTTGCGGTTTGACGCAGATCACCAGGGTATCGGCCTCGTCGAGAACCTCCGTGTTGCCGGCCAGCGCCCGGACCCCGAAGCCGGCCTGGAGTGCCTGGCGTCGCTCCGGACTCGGATCGGCGACCTGGATGTCGTGCGCTGCGTAACCGTCGGCGATCAGGCCGGCGATCAGGCTGGTGGCCATGTTGCCGCCACCGATGAAGCTAATCCTGGCTGTGGTCATCGAAATCTCCAGGTTGAAACCTCCCCTTCAGGGGGATAATGCCGCACGGGAGAGGCGTAAGCTTTTCCGTGCCGTATCGCCCGGCTTGGCCGGGCGTGGATTGAAACAAACAAACATGTCAACCCCGGAAATGATGGATCTCAATGGTCGGCGGTGGCGATCGCCCCCGCCTGACCTCGATTATACGGACGCGCGCCGAAGACCGCCGTGCCGATGCGAACCTGGGTCGCGCCCTCCAGGATCGCCGCCTCCAGATCGTCCGACATGCCCATGGAAAGACAGTCGAGCGGTCGCTCGGGGGTGGCGAGCCGGTCGCGCAGGGCGCGCAGCGCCTGGAAGGGGAGCCGTTGGCTCGCCTCGTCGTCGGCCGGTGCCGGCAGCGTCATGAGTCCCCTCGGGCGCAGTCCCGGCAGCGCGTCGCACAGGCTCAGGAGCCCGGCGGTCTCGGACGGCGCGACGCCGCCCTTGCTCGCCTCGCCACTGAGATTAACCTGGATACAGACGGCGAGCGGCGGCGCCTCGGCTGGCCGTTGCTCGCTCAGGCGATGCGCGTGGGCCGGATCGGACAAGCCATGGACCCAGTCGAAATGGGCCGCGATCTGGCGTGTCTTGTTCGCCTGGATCCGGCCGATGAAGTGCCATTCGATATCCAGATCCGCGAGCCCGGCCATCTTGTCGAGCGCCTCCTGGAGATAGCTCTCGCCGAAGGCGCGCTGGCCGGCGGCGTAAGCGGCGCGGATGGCCGAAGCCGGCTGCTTCTTGCTCACGGCGATGAGCGCGACGCCGCCGGCCGGCCGGCCGGCGCGCTCGGTCGCCGCCTGGATGCGCGCCCGGACCTGGCTCAGATTGGACGCGATCTGGTCCTCGATCATGCTTCAAGCAACTCCTGGAGGCGCCGCAGGGCCTGGCCACGATGGCTCAGGCGGTTCTTGGTCTCGGGGTCCAGCTCCGCCGAGCTGCATCCATGGGTCGGCACGAAAAAGATGGGGTCATAGCCGAAACCGTTCGCGCCGTGCGGTTCGAACAGGATACGCCCCTCCCAGGTCCCCCGGCAGATCAAGGGGGTTGGATCCTCGGCATGGCGCAGATAGACCAGCAGGCATTGGAAGCGCGCCGTGCGTTCGGCCTCGGGGACATCCGCGAGATCGGCCAGCAGCTTGAGCAGGTTGTCCGCGTCGCTGGCGCCGGGGCCGGCATAGCGGGCCGAGTAGATCCCCGGCGCCCCGCGCAGGGCGTCGACCTCCAGCCCGGAGTCGTCGGCGATCGCCGCCAGACCGCTCAGGCGCGCGGCGTGACGAGCCTTGAGGATGGCGTTCTCGACGAAGGTCAGCCCGGTCTCCTCGACCTCCGGGACGCCGTGCTCGCCCTGGGGCACGACCTGGATCCGCGCCCCGGCGAGAAGCTGGCCGATCTCGCGGACCTTGCCCGGATTGTTGCTGGCCAGGACGAGGCGTTCTCCGCCGTGCGATTGGCTCATGCGCCTCCCTCCCTCAATGTCCGCCGAGCGCCGCGCGCTGGGCGGACTGGATGTCGCGGATGCCGGCGGCGCCAAGCTCCAGCAGGGCGTCGAGTTCGGCCCGGCTGAAGGGGACACCCTCGGCGGTCCCCTGAACCTCGATGAAACGTCCCTCGCCATCCATCACCAGGTTCATGTCGGTCTCGGCGGTACAGTCCTCGGCGTAGTCCAGATCCAGCACCGGGATGCCTTGATAGACCCCGACCGAGACGGCGGCGATCTGGTTGGTCAGCGGATCCGCGCTCAGCTCGCCGGAGGCCAGCAGGCCATCGATGGCCTCGCGCAGGGCGACCCAGGCCCCGGTGATGGAGGCGGTCCGGGTGCCGCCGTCGGCCTGGAGCACATCGCAGTCCAGGGTGATGGCGCGTTCGCCCAGAAGCCTCAGGTCGGCGGCGGCGCGCAGCGAGCGGCCGATCAGACGCTGGATCTCCAGCGTGCGTCCGCCCTGCTTGCCCCTGGCGGCCTCGCGCTGGGTCCGCTCATTGGTGGCGCGCGGGAGCATGCCGTACTCGGCGGTGATCCAGCCCTTGCCCTGACCCTTGAGGAAGGGCGGCACGCGCGACTCGACGCTGGCGGTGCAGAGCACGCGGGTGTCGCCGAACTCCACCAGCACCGAGCCCTCGGCATGACGGGTGAAGCCTCGGGTGAAGCGAATCGGGCGCAGCTCGTCGGCGCGTCGTTGCGATGGTCTCATGGGTGACTCCGAAATGGATGATGGGTCGTGTCGGATGATCGGTCGTGTCAGAGCAGGCGGCTTTCGCCCATCGGCTCCGAGCTGGTTTCGCGCAGACGCGCGGTCTGCGGATCGCTGAGGTGCGGGGTCAGCCTGGCGAGCAGTTCGGCGGCATCCTGGGGGCGCTTGGCGACGTCCATGGAGAGCGACCAGTCGACCGCCTCCAGGAGGAAATCCGGATAGCGGTCCTTCAGCGCCTCCACCGCCGGGACCACCTTGTCCTCCTTCTGGCGCTCGGGCGCGGGCTGGGGCGTGCGCCCTTCCATGCAGGTGCGGATGCTGGCGCCGACCGCGTAGACATCGGTCCAGGGTCCGACCTGTCCGGCGCGAAAATACTGTTCCACGGGCGAGTAGCCGGCGGTGATGACCTGTCCGCCGCGCGTGCGTCCCCGACTGAGCGGATGGACCGCGCCGAGATCGAGCAGCAGCGGCTGGTTCCCGTGACGCAGATGGATGTTTCCGGGCTTGACGTCAAGATGCAGCATGGAGCGGCGGTGCAGCAGGGCCAGGGCGTCCAGGATGGGGACGAAGACATCCAGCAGGAAGGTGGTGCTGAGTCCCCCCTTGCGCTCGTGCAGGTAGGCGCCCAGGTTGCGCCCGCGCTCGTTGGGCATCACCAGGTAGCCGGTGTCGTTGGCGAGGACGAAGGCCAGGACGCGCACGATGTTGGGATGCTCCAGCGAGGCCAGCGCCTTGACTTCCTGAAAGAAGAGTTTCCGCCCGTGATGGAGGTTTTCGGTATAGTCCGGACTGATCGGAACGATCCGCAGATCCTGCTCGCGCCGCGCGATCTTTTTTGGCATGTATTCCTTGATGACCACCTCCTCGCCGCTATCATCGTCGGAGGCCAGATAGATGAGACTGAAGCCACCCTTGGCGATGGCCTTGCTGATCCGGTAGGGCCCCACGCGGGTGCCCGTTGGAAGTGTCTCTCGTGCGGCTGCCATGATTGGGGGTGAGGATTTCCGCGCGGACGTTGGCTGAATTCAGCCGGTATAATAGAACGATAGTCAGCGGAATATCCGCCGCTTTCGTCGTTTTCCTCGCCTCGACCGACCCATAGAGACGCCCCAACACATGATCAAGAGTATGACGGCCTTCGCCCGCGAGTCCCGCCATGGCGACTTCGGTGAACTGACGTGGGAACTGCGGACCGTCAACCATCGTTACCTGGAGCCGCATATCCGCCTCCCCGAGGAGTTACGGGCGCTCGAGGGCGCGGTCAGGACGCGCCTCTCGGCCAGCCTCCAGCGCGGCAAGGTGGACTGCTCGCTGCGTTATGCCCCGGCGGTCGGCGTTCTGAGCGCGCTCAAGCTCAACCGACCCTTCATCGAGCAGCTGCTCGCGGCGGGTCGGGAACTCGGCGACCTCATCGGCCGTCCCCACGAGCCGTCCTCGTCGGATCTGTTGCGCTGGCCGGGCGTCATCCAGGAGCGGGAGCCCGATCTGGACCGACTCACGGCCGAGGCGCTGGATCTGCTCGATCGCGCGATCGCTTCGCTGCTCGAAACCCGCCAGCGCGAGGGCGCGCGGCTCGACATCCTGCTGCGCGAGCGTTGCACCCGGCTCGGGGAGAGCGTCGCGCGGGTGCGTCTGCGCCTGCCCGAGGTGCTTGCCGCCGTGCGTCAGCGCCTCGGCGAGCGCCTCGCCGAGTTGCGCGCCGAGCTGGATCCGGCGCGGCTGGAGCAGGAGATCGCCCTGGTCGCCGCCAGGATGGACGTCGACGAGGAATTGGATCGTCTGGTGGCCCATGTCGAGGAGGTGCTGGACGTGCTGGGTCGCGACGAGCCGGTGGGACGCCGGCTGGATTTCCTGATGCAGGAGCTCAATCGCGAGGCCAACACGCTCGGATCCAAATCCTCCGACGTGGCGCTCACCCGCGAGGCGGTGGAGATGAAGGTTCTGATCGAGCAAATGCGCGAGCAGGTCCAGAATCTGGAATAACGGCGGTCGCGACGCTCGGAGTCAGCCATGGGAGACGGTATCCTCTTCATCGTGTCGGCGCCCTCGGGGGCCGGCAAGACCAGCCTGGTCAAGGCGCTGCTGGCGCGCGATCCGGGGCTGTCGCTGTCGGTCTCCTGCACCACGCGCCGGGCGCGCGATGGCGAACGCGACGGCGTCCACTATCATTTCCTGGACCGGGACCGATTTCGTGCCGAGATCGACCAGGGCGCCTTTCTCGAGCATGCCGAGGTCTTCGGCAATCTTTACGGAACCCGCGCGGCCGATGTCGGCCGTCACCTCGAATCCGGTCGGGATCTGATCCTGGAGATCGACTGGCAGGGCGCGCGTCAGGTGCGGAAACGCTTTCCGGCGGCGGTCGGCGTCTTCGTGCTGCCGCCGAGCATCGCGGAGCTGGAAAACCGGCTGCGTGGCCGGGGGACCGACAGCGAGGCCGTGATCGCGGGGCGCATGACCCAGGCCCGCGATGAGATGGCGCATTTCGCCGAATATGATTACCTGGTCGTCAACGATCGCTTCGAGACGGCGCTCGACGCCCTCGCGGCGATCACGCTCGCCGAGCGGCAGCGACTGAGCCGTCAGCGCCCACGCCTGGCGGTACTGCTCGACCAACTGAACACACTCGATTAGGAGAACTGGCATGGCAAGAATTACCGTTGAGGACTGCCTCAATCATGTGGACAACCGCTTCGATCTGGTTCTGCTCGCCACCAAGCGCGCGCGCCAACTGGCCAATGGCGTCGAGCCGACGCTGCCGTGGGAAAACGACAAGCCGACCGTGATGTCGCTGCGCGAGATCGCCGCCGGACACATCAGTCACGGCATGGTCCAGCAGGCCCAGCGGGAAATGGACGAGACGGCGGCGGCCCTGGAGCAGGCGCTGGCCGAGGAATTCGCGGTGGAAACCGTCGAAGCCGACCCGCCTCGGGATGTCCAGGACTGAGGGGGAACAGGGTCCGCCGGGGGGCGCCGTCATGCACAGCGAGGAGATCGCCCACCCCGCCCCGCCAATCCGCCCACCGACCCTGGCGGGGACGCTCCCAATGCCGGCGCCACCACTCCCTCTGTCGGACATCGGAGTCCAGGCGCGACCCGAGCGGGGCGAACCCGCGCCGAGCGCGCGTACGGGCGAGGCGCGCTACCTCATCAGCGATTTCTGCGTCTACCTGGAGACCTACCTGCCCCCCGAGCAGGTCAGCGAATGCTATCGCGCCTATCTCTTCGGGGCCGAGGCGCACGAGGGCCAGAAGCGAAAATCCGGCGAGCCCTACATCTACCATCCGCTGGCGGTGGCGCGCATCCTGGCCGAGATGCGCATGGACCATCAGTGTCTGATCGCCGCGCTCCTGCACGACGTCATCGAGGATACCCAGATCGCCAAGGAGCAGGTCGCCGAGACCTTCAGCGAGGAGGTCGCCGAACTGGTCGACGGGGTCAGCAAGCTCACCCAGTTGGACTTCAAGTCGCGCGCCGAGGCGCAGGCGGCCAGTCTGCAAAAGATGCTGCTGGCGATGACGCGCGATATCCGCGTCATCCTCATCAAGCTCGCGGATCGGCTGCACAACATGCGCACGCTCGACTCCATGGCGCCCGAGGCGTGCCGGCGCATCTCGCGCGAGACGCTCGACATCTTTGCGCCGATCGCCAATCGGCTGGGCATCAACTGGATTCGGGTCGAGCTGGAAGAGCTGGGTTTCGCGCACTACTGGCCCTGGCGGCGCCGGGTCATCCAGTTGGCGGTGCAGAAGACCAGCGGGGCGCGCGTCGAGATGGTCGGGACCGTCGAGACGGCCCTCAAGCGCGTGCTCCAGCAGGAGGACATCCAGGGCCTGGTCGAGGGCCGTCGCAAGCATTTCTTCGGCATCTACCGCAAGATGCGCGACAAGTCGCGTGGCTTTTCCGAACTGGTCGACGTCTTCGCCTTTCGGGTGACGGTGGATCGGGTGGACACCTGCTATCGGGTGCTGGGCCTGGTCCACAATCTCTACAAGCCGGTTCCAGGCCGCTTCAAGGACTATATCGCCATCCCCAAGGCCAACGGCTATCAGGCCCTGCATACCGCCCTGGTCGGGCCGCAGGGGATCCAGATCGAGATCCAGATCCGCACCGAGGACATGCAGCGGGTGGCCGAATCCGGCATCGCCGCGCACTGGATGTACAAGAACGGGCTCCAGTCGGGCTCCAGTCCGACCGCACTCGCCGCCGACTGGCTGCAAAACCTCCTGGAGATGCAGCGCCAGGCCGGCAACTCGGTCGAGTTCCTGGAGCACGTCAAGGTCGACCTCTTCCCCGGCGAGGTCTATGTCTTCACCCCCAAGGGTCGGATCATTTGCCTCAAGCGCGGCGCCACCGTGGTGGACTTCGCCTACGCGATCCACTCCGACGTCGGCAATGGCTGCGTCGCCGCTCGGATCGACCGTCGCATGGCGCCCCTGAGCGCGGGTCTGCGCAGCGGCCAGACGGTCGAGATCATCACCGCCCCCGGCGCGCGGCCGAATCCGGGCTGGCTCAATTTCGTCGTCACGGCCAAGGCGCGCGTGAACATCCGGGGGCATCTCAAGAACATCAAGCAGCTTGAGGCGCGGACCTTTGGACGGCGTCTCCTCAATGCCGAGTTGAGCGCCTTCGGCGTCGATGTGGATACGCTCGACCCCATCCGTCTGGCGGCTTATCTGGAGGACGCCAGCCTGCGTGACAGCGAGGAGCTGTTCGGGGATATCGGTCTGGGGAATCGTCTGGCGACCCTGGTGGCCCGCCGGCTGGTCGGCATCGAGGGCGATGACATCGTCGCCGAGGGCCGTGGCGATCCGGACGGCCACCCCCATCGTCTGGCGATTCGGGGCACCGAGGGCATGGTGGTCAATTTCGCCCGCTGCTGCCGTCCGATTCCGGGCGACGCCATCACGGCGGTCTTCAGTCCGGGGCGCGGCATCGTGGTCCACCGCGCGGAATGCCGCAATCTGGGCAGCCTGGAAAGCCGGCGCGACAAACGGCTCGACGTCGAATGGGGCAACGAGCCCGAGGGCGAGTTCGCCACCGAGATTCGGGTCGAGGTCAACAACCGCCGCGGCGTGCTGGCCGTGGTCGCGGGGGCGATCGCCGAGCAGGGATGCAACATCGACAACGTCCAGACGCTGGAGAAGGACGGCATGATGACCGACCTGGAGTTTCGACTTCAGGTCAGGAGCCGCGCCCACCTCGCCCGCATTATGCGGCGGCTGCGTCTGATCCCACTGGTCACCCGCATCACCCGCGTCACCCGCTCCTGAGGTTGGAACCCGCGCCAGGCGTCGCCATCTCGGACCCGAAGCCCAGGCGCGCCGGTCGCGGGCATGGTCCCAGGTGGTCCACATGACTGAATCGACACTCGACGAGCGCCTCTCTCTGACCCGGCGCACCATGGATTTGCTGGAGGGTTGGGGTTTGGCGGGGCGCGAGATCGCCCTCATCCTACGACTGCCCGACACGATCAAGCCACGGCATCTGGGCCGTTTCCACGATCAGGAAGCCTTTCCGGACGATCCCGAGGTGAATCGGCGGATCGCTTACCTCTCCCGCATCGAAGAGGCCCTGCACACCTACTTTCCGCGCAACTCCGAGATGCGCCGACTCTGGGTGAAACGCGCCAATCGGCAATTCGGCCGGCGCGCGCCGGTCGCGGTGATGGTGGAGGACGGCGAGAGCGGCATGATCTCGGTACTGTCGCACCTGGACTGTACCTTCGCCTGGGATCTGACGGGCTCGAAGGCCGAATACGGAAGGGCGAGCTAGCGGGAGAAGGGACTCCCTGACCGGCTGGTCGTGGGTGGGAGGCCCCATCCAAGCCGCGATTCCCGGACTGGATGGGGGCGAACGGCCTTCCCCTATGGTGTCGCTCGCTCCCGCTTGTAGGCGGGCCAGGTTCCGGTGTTCGCGATCGTTTCGTTCGCGGCCCCGACCTGGAATTGAGCGGATGCGGCGGGCGCCTCGGACACCTCGGCGCCGACCTGGAAACGCTCGGATGACGAGAAGCTTTCGAAGCTGTCGTCGATCACCTCGACGACTCCCTCCCCCTCCGGGCCGAGTCCAACCAGGATCTCGCCACGCCCATCGTTATCGATATCGCCGATGGCCGCCCGTGTCTCTCCGTTGAGTCGGTTGTAGTTGGGGAAATTGACGCCGATGAGACCCAGGGACACCAGGGAGGCGTGCGTATAGTCGAAGACCTCCAGATAGCCGTTGCCGCCCACGCCGAAGCCCATGACGAGTTCGTCCGTGCCGTCGCCATCGAGGTCGCCCAGGGCCGGACGTGTCTCGCCCACGTCGTGGGCATACTCGATCCAGGACAGGCCCTCGAAGGTCAGACCCTGCTCGGCCAGGAGGCGCCCCTGGAGACCCGGCGAGAGTTGGATCGTTCCGGCCTCGGTGGATCCCTCGGCTGGTGGGGAGATGTCGATTCCCGTCTTGATCAGAAAGGTGCCTCCGGGAATGCCGGCCGGGCTATCCACGGCATGCAGGCCGATCACCAATTCGTCCGCGCCCTCCCCATCGAGATTACCCAGGGCGGGATAGGTGGCGCCACTGGCCGCGTTGTATTCGGGCCAGTCGACCTCCGTCCAGCCACGCGGCGCGAGGGCGCCGTTGGAATAAGCGAAGACCTCCACCAGGCCGGCACCGCCCGTCCCGAGGCCGACCAGGATCTCGGCCCGGCCATCGCCATCGAGATCACCGAGCGCTGGGTAGGTGTCACCCGTGGCCGCCGCGTAGTCCGGCCAGGAGACGACTCCCCAGGTCAAGGGCGTGAAGTCGTCGTCGAGAACCCGAAACAGACCGCCACGCGAGGGACTGGTATCGGTGGCGCCGATGTAGCCTATGACCACCTCGTCCCGACCGTCGCCATCGATGTCGCCGGTCGCGATGATCGGCTGACCGTGAATCGCGTCGGGCTCGGTCAGCTCGGCGGGCAGGAACTGCTCATGGCTGCGTTTCATGTTGGCGACCTCGACCCAGGGGCCCCCGGACGCGGTGTCGCTGGTGCCGAAGAGATAGCGGAACCGGCCGGATGTCAGCTCATTGGAGAAATCCGATTCCTCCGAATAGCCATCGGTCGCCTTGACCGAAAAATAGTAGATGGCGTCTGGGACAAGATTCGAAATCGTCGTGCTGGTCGCCATCCCCACATCCTGGAACTGATCGTAATTGCCGGGGCTTTGTCCGTAATGCACCCTGTAATTAGCGACCCGGGAATCCTGAACCGGATCCCATTCCAGTTCGATGGATCCCGGCTCGGAACCCATCGCCTGAATGTTGACAAGAGCCATCACGCCGGCAACGATGGCCGCCGTGCCGAATCGTGCGCCAGGCCATGCGATTTTCATAAGCTCACCCTATTCTGTTAAATGCCTTCCAAGCGGCTCGGCATTGGGTAGGCTGCCCAGCACCGGCAATCCAAGATAGCGCGCGATCTGCCGGTCCGATTTGAATGATGGATTCGCGATCTCGCGAATCCCGACAAGCACGAGAAACACCAGCAGCGACAGCCCAAGAATAGCTGCGGCGGGAAGCCCGCGGTCCGCATTCCAGGGATCCGGACTTGCGCTGACGGTCATCTCCCCGGATTTCTCGAATCGCGAAGCGGCGCCGATGGACGAGGTCTGACGTACCTTCGCATCCTCGATCCTTTGCAGGAGACGTTCCGTGAAGTAATTCACAAGATAGCGCCCCAGTTCTCCATCGTTGCCCTGATAGCTCAGCCGCGCCATCGAATCACCCTCTCCAGCCAGGCTGAGGGTCGAATGCACGCGCCGACGCAGATCGGCTTCGCCGCGCGGGGCAACATCGCCATCGCGCAGCAGCTCCATTTTCTGCTGCAATCGCGAGATCGCGAAACCATCGAGAAACAATTGATCCGGATCCGCCATCAGCTCGTCGAGACTCAGTGTGCTGACCGGATTCTTCACGACCAGGATCGTCCCGGAGTAGGAGAAATCCTGTTGTACGCGGTATTGTCGATCCAGGTAGGCCGCGCCGATCAGATAGATCAACAGTGGCAGCAGGATCAGGGGAGCCCACCGCTTCTCCGCGTTCAGGGCCGCGAGATAACGCCGAATATGAAAACCCATGATCATTCCCCCTTCGCTTGCTGATTCGTGACGACGCCGATGATGTTGGCTCCGGCGATTTCCATGATCTTATGGGCCTTCTTCACATCCTGTTTTGAAGTCACCCCACTCATAACCAGCATGACGACACCGTCGACCATCTTGGTCAGCATGACGGGATCGAGCATTCTTCTATTCGTTGGGAAGATGGCCGCGCCGTCCACGACGACCAGGTCATAGGCATTCTTCGCCTGGTCGACGAGACGATGGCCGATGCCGAACAGATCGCTGTTCAGCCTTTCATGCTCGGCATGGTCGACTGGCGCGCACAGCACGTCCAGCGTGCTGTCCTTGGGAGTAAAGACGAGATCCGACAGATCGCTCTCCCGCATCCTGTCCAGCGTGTGGGCCGGCTCGCATCCAAAGAAGCGATGCATCGCGGGCCGGTGCCAATTGAGATCCAGCGCGATCACGCGCGACCGACCCAGGAGCGCGGCCGTCGCGGCCAGCGACGAAGCGAACAGGGTCTTCCCCTCGTCGCTCGCGGCGCTGGTCACGAGCAGTGACATCGGCCTGCGCTCCCCCAAGGAATGCTCGATCGCGCCCAGGATCCGCTTGACTTCAGCGATTTGCTCTAGCGCGCGCCGGTTTTTTTCATCGTTCTGACTCATCGTTGTCCCTGAGTATCATCCGCGATTGAGAGATAGGGTGGAGATAAAGGTAAGGGCGCTGGTAATTTCAACGATACGCGAAACCTCCTGGATCCGGGCGTGTGGCCGTCATGGAACGGACACGCCATGATGACATAACCACAGGATGTTTAGGATGAACCGCCAGGGGCCAATCGTCCAGGGCGGAACCCCCGCTTTCGTCCACGGCGGCCAGCCCGACCGGGCATCCCGCGACCCTTGGGCGGGTGCGCATCATCTCATCCGCGCGGGCCTGGGCGAAACCGCGGGAGACCCTCGCCGAGCATCCTGTGCGATCTTTGCCCCAATCGATAGGATTTCGTGGGAGCGGCTTTTAGCCGCGATGAGCGCCGACGCGAGGTTTTTCGCGGCGGTAAGCCACTCCCACGGGAGTGCTCGTTTGTCGCCATCCTACGAATCGAGGCACTACCCCTAAGGATACGCCTCTCGACCGGCCCTGGCCTTCGGACAGGGTGCCGATGCCGGCTCCATTCATTCGAAACACCGCTATCGCGATCCCGGCTCCATGGCTACATCCATCGCGCGAGGAACGCCAGGCGGATCCATCGGACGGTCGACCCAGGTCAATCGGATGAATCGACGATTTGTGACCGGAGTCCGATGACCGGCTGTCGGATGGGCCGCGAACTGGATCATAGGCGTGTATGATTTCGCCGGAGTGGGCGATGGATTCGAACGAGCAACGATGGGATGGCGGTCGGGCGGCGTGTTTATCGCGGATCCAGTCGCCGATATGGCGGCGATGGATGCCCCGCAGCGAATCGTGATGATGTTCTCATTTTTGCCCAGGCGCGCCCGTTTTTTTACACAGGATCCTTCATGGGCCGTTGAATTTTTCGAAACGCAAAAAAATATTCAAATCATGAGGTTGCATGATTTCAGGGTAATGGGACTTGAATTTATCAGTTTAGGTCGAAAGAAACCAAAAACGCCATTCATACACGAAAAGAAATTTCCGCCTTCAATGGGGTCTGGCGGTTAAGTATTCTTCCCCAGTGTACGTCCTGTGCGTATGGGGAGCAGAATCCAGACACCCTGATTCCGTCGTGCGCTTCATTATGTCGTATCTCGATCCAGCTATCATTTATCGCGATCTGGAGACCGACCGAGCCCGGTTGGGATCGATTATCGCGGACCAAAACCTGGCGGTCGATGAATTCGTGTCCACGCATCGCGAGACGATCCGCCAGTATTACGCAAAGGCGGGTGGATACACATTGGATCGAGAAACGGCTCGTCAGGCGACCGTTGCTCTATTCCATTATTTGCGCCCCCAAGCCTCATGGTGACTGAACCCATCCTTCTTGAGTGCGCGAGACGATAGCCGATAAAACGCGGAGCCATTGGATAGCGGCTGATGGGACGCCAATTCGTAACAGGTCGTTAGCGAGATGTTCAACCCCTATCCAGCCAGGATTTTCAGCGAAATAGCTTCCGACCCCGACACCAAGGCCGCCATCATTGCCGATCGGACGCTGGATTTCGAGGCGTTCGTCAACAAGCACAGCCAGACCCTTCGGGCCCACTACGCACAAGCGTCCCAGGATCTGGACGAGGAAGACGCCCGCGCCATCGCCGCCACGCTGTGGCGCTATATCCAGTATCTGCGTCAGGTCCGGTTATCGGCCGCCGCTCCCGATCCGTCCCATGCCCCGCACAATCCGCGCCAGCGGGCCGAGTCACGGACCGGCGCCATGAGCGTTTCGGAGACGACCGGCCTCACGCCAGAGGCGAACGAACGACTGATCCACGAATTGCGGGTGCATCAGATCGAGCTGGAGTTGCAGAACGAGGAGCTGAGAGGCGTCCTGGAGGAGTTGGAGATCTCGCGCGCGCGTTATTTCGACCTCTATGACTTGGCCCCGGTGGGCTATGTGACCCTCGGTGAGGATGGCCTGATCCAAGAGGCCAACCTCGCCGCCGCGAAGCTCCTGGAAACTCCGAGGATGCGCCTGGTCGGCCAAGCCCTGACCCGCTTCATCCACCCCGAGGATCAGGACGTCTTCTACCGTTGCCGACAGGAGCTCTGGTCCTCGGGCGTGCCACGGTCCTGCGAACTGCGACTCCAATGGGAAGACAAGGCACCGCGCCGGATCCGTTTGGAGACCAGCCTTGAGCCGATGGGTCGGCAGGTCAGGCCCCAGTGGCGGGCCATCCTGATCGACATCAGCGCCAGCGCCGAGATGGAGGAGGCCCTGCGGCGCGGCGAGGCGCTGCTCAATGCCGCCAAGGACATCGCCGGACTGGGATCCTTCGTGTGGGACGTGCGGGACGATTCACTGGACCTGTCCGAGACCTCCTTCAAGATGACCGGGATGGATCCGGAGACCTTTTGCGGAGGCCTGAACGAGACCATCGCCCGGCACATTCATCCCGATGACCGCGCCTCGGTTCGTCAACAACTGACGGCCATGATCGAGCAAAGGCACACCTGGCCGATCGAATTCCGGTTCATCCGTCCCGACGGATCCGTCCTCTGGCTCAGGATCGGTTCGCGGTTCGAATTCGACGAACAGGGCCTCCCGATCCGATGCCTCGGCGTCCTGTACGACATCAGCGAGCAGAGGCGCCAGGGCGAGGTGCTGCGCGAGAGCGAGGCACGCTTTCGTCTGCTGCTGGAGCAAACCCCGTCGATCGCCGCCCAGGGCTATGGTCCGGACGGCACCGTGCATTACTGGAACAAGGCCGCCGAGACCCTCTACGGATACGAAGCCGAGGAGGCGATCGGACGGAATCTGCTGGATTTGATCATTCCGCCGGAGATGCGCGAGGAAGCGAAACAGGCGATCGAGCGGATGGCCGCGACCGGGCAAGCGCCGCCCATGGCCGAGTTGTCTCTCCGGCACAAGGATGGGCGACGGGTTCCGGTGCTATCGAGTCATGCCGTGGTTCGGATTCCGGGCGGGGCGATGGAACTCTTTTGCCTGGATATGGGCATCGCCGAACGCAGGCAGGCGGAGGAGGCACTGCGCGAGAATCAAGAATTACTGTCGCTGTTCATGCGTCACTCGCCCGTTTACATCTATCTCAAGGAGGTGACATCCACCGAGAGCCGCGTGATCAAGGCCAGCGATAATTTTCAGCGGATGATCGGTCTCCAGGGCCTGGACATGGTCGGCAAAACCATGTCTGAACTGTTTCCGGCCGAAGTGGCCGCGAAGATCACCGCGGACGATTGGGTCGTCGTATCCACGGGGGAGATGCTGGTTCTGGAGGAGGCGTTCCAGGGGCGCCACTATTCCTCGATCAAGTTTCCGATCGTCCAGGACGGCCGGACCCTGCTGGCGGGCTACACCATCGATATCACCGAACAGAAGGCCGCCGAGCAGGCCCTGCGCGAGGCCAATCGACACAAGGACGAGTTCCTGGCGATGCTGGGACACGAATTGCGCAATCCGATCGCCCCCATCCGGCATGTGGCGGACATCCTGAGTCTCGATCCAACACTGGATCGGGTGCCTTGGGCGGCCAGTCTCCTGAGTCGGCAGGTCGATCATATCAGCCGAATCGTGGACGACCTGCTCGATGTCGCCCGCATCAACCGGGGCAAGATGAAACTTCGCAAGCAAGGCTTCGATCTGCGCGAGGCGGTGGAACGGGCCATGGAGCAGATTCGCCCGCGGCTCGACAAGGACGATCAGCGTCTGGAGGTCGCACTCCCGCCAACCCCTGTCTGCGTGTACGGCGATCCGGAGCGATTGGCACAGGTCATCGTCAATCTGCTCAGCAATGCCGCCAAGTTCAGCGAGTCGAACACCAGGATCTTCCTGACCCTGGAGAGGGCGAACGAGGAGGCGCGGATCGAGGTGCGCGACGAAGGGCGCGGCATGGCGGCCTCCCTGCTGCCGAGCGTCTTCAGTGCCTTCAGCCAAGGCGAACAGACGCTGGAGCGTTCCAGCGGCGGCCTGGGTCTGGGCCTGGCGCTGGTCAAGGGTCTGGTGGAACTGCACGACGGCCAGGTGCGGGCCGCGAGCCCCGGCCTTGGGGCCGGAAGTACCTTCACCGTGACCTTGCCGCTGGCATCGACCGTGCCGGTGGCCTCCGAATCGGCCTCGACCTCCGATCGGCCCGTCCACCAATCGCGCGTCATTCTGGTGGTGGACGACAATTGGGATGTGGCCGAATCCTGCGCCATGCTGCTGCGCTGCCTGGGCCAGCAAGTGCACACGGCCAACGATGGCCCGACGGCGTTGGAAACCGCCGAGCGGATCCAGCCCGACCTGATTCTGCTCGACATCGGACTCCCCGGCATGGACGGCTACGAAGTGGCGCGCCGTCTGCGTGCCACCGAGGCGGGGCGTGACGCGCGACTGGTGGCGCTGACCGGTTACGGCCAGGAACATGACCGCCAGCGTACCCAGGCGACCGGTTTCGACGCGCATTTGCTGAAACCGCTCGACTCCAGGATCCTGCTGGCCGAGCTGGATCGCTGTTCCTGAAGCGGGTCGTGGCGGATCGTCCGATGGGCGCGGTTTAGAACCGGCTCAACAGCTCCGACTTTTTCCGCGCGAACTCATCGTCGGTGAGAATGCCCTTGGCATGGAGATCGGCCAGGCGCTCGATGGCGGAAAAGACATCCGCCCCTGGCGCGGTGGTGAAGTCGCTGTCCGGCATGGGCGCCGCCGATGTTCCAGGATGGGGCGAGGCGGGTGGTTCGCCGTTGATGGAGACGACCGGCAGGCTGGATAGATTCACGCTGCCGTACTGACTGCTGAAAAGGATCGATCCACCCATTCCCTGCTGCTGGGAAAAGCCACCGATTTGGTGATCGAGGGTGTCATACACCCAGACCTGTCCATTGGTCTCGACCGCGAGCCGACGGGCGTTGGCGAAGTAGGCGTAGCGCACGTTGTTCTGGCTGCCGGTCGCGCTGGGCGAGCCGATCCCGCGAGGCCACCAATGCGCGGTTGGATCGGGTACGAACAGGCTGGAGTCGCCCATGAAGGCGCCCGCGCCCTGGCTCTGCTGTCCACCGCCGCTCTGACTCTGCGATTGAAAGCTACCCTGGCGCAACAGGCCGGGTTGGTTGGCCAGGATCCCGGAAATCTCCCCGCACAGGGCGTCGACACGTCCCTTCAGGCCCTGGTTGAACATGTCGCTCAACATCAGCATGCCGCCGAGCATCCACTGACCGGACCCGGAAAACTCGGGGTGGTTGAATTGCGCCATGGAACCGTTGCCGTTGAGCACGGCGAACAGCATGTGCGTCACGGCGTCGGGACTGAAGCCGTGACGTTGGGATAGCGCGTTGACGACTTGCTGACCTTCGGAAGTGAGTGGCTGCATGTTTCATTCCGCGCCCGGTCTGGCCGGGCGAAAAGGCACGGAAGAGATCGGGTCTCTCCCGCGCGGCATTAGAGGGGTTTCGACCAGAGGCGTTTCGATGCGTATCGCGCCCTGGCCAGGAGTGTCGAACGGGTGGCGGTCAACCGAACGCGCCGCGCCGGGGGTGAGGGGCCGGGCGAGGGTCGCGCGGCTCGCCTGCCGCCGAGGCGCGCACCGATCCTATGGGGCTTACGGTAACCCTAAAGCGTCCGCTGAACAACGACAGCTAGGGGACGGATCGGCGCCGGGTGGTGCCCCAATCGAGAGGATCGGCGCGTGGAGGATGGGCATCGCCGCGCTCGCCCATCCTTTTATCGTGAGCCTCGGAGCGTACAGGATGGGCATCGCTCTCGCTCTGCCCATCCTACGGATTGGAGCACTACCGAAGATGGGTAGTGCCTCGATTCGCAGGATAACGACAAACGAGCACTCCCGTGGGAGTGGCTTGCCGCCGTGAAAAACCTCGCATCGGTGCTCATCGCGGCTAAAAGCCGCTCCCACGAAATCCTATCGATTGGGGCGCTACCCGCGCTTGATGATCCTGACGGACAGTCCATGGCATCCCGACCGACGCTCCGGCAAGGATTTTGTCATCATGATCGGCGCCTGATGGTCACCGCCGTCAGGGTTCCGACCGACCGTCCATCCCGTTTCGTTCAACGCCTTCCACTCTGGAGTCCATCGACGATGCACCGAGACCATCCCATCCAAACCCCGATCGGCGTCTTGCTGACCCTGGCGCTGCTGGCCCCTGGCGCCGCCTTCGCCTACGACAACAAGGACGCCGTCCGCGATTGCGAGAGCCGCGTCCGAAGCGAATACGGTCTCATCGACCTGCGCGAGTCCCGCGCCGCCCAACTGCCCGGCGAGAAGAACTATCGGGTGGAGGGCAAGACCAAGATCGATGGCGACAAGTATCCCTGGAGCTGCGAGATCAATAACCGGCGCGTGGTCGATGTCGACTACCGCGGACGCCGGCCTCCCCGCGTCGGGGGTGGCCCTGGCGGCGGCCCGGGCGGCGGGGTGCCCGAGGTCGTGCCCCGTCGTTCCGGTGAAATCGAGGTGCGGATGCCGGGCGGTTGCACCGCGCTTTATGATCGCGACGGCGATCCGATCAACCGCGGCGGTAGTTGCGGTCCAGGGGACCGTCGCCGGGCCGATGACGCCGCCGCGTCCTATGTCCGCGAACAGGGATACGGCGGGGGTCGCGACCGTCGCTACAGCCAAGAGGATCGGGGCGATTATGACCGTGCCTACGATAACCGCGAAGGATCGGAGCCGCCCCGTCGCGGAAATTCGGGGCTTGATATCGACTTGAGCGAAAGAGGCAGTGGCCGGATCAGATTCGATAACGGCTGCACGGTCTCTTACCAGAACGGCCGTCGCACGAGGGTATCGAGCGCGTGCGGGGATCGTCAGATCGATCGCGCCGACGACGCCGTGGATGACTATCTGCGCTAGTTGATGCGCTCGCTAATCCCCCGGCATTGCCGGGGGGGCCGGTAGCGCCCCAATCGATAGGATTTCGTGGGAGCGGCTTTTAGCCGCGAAAAACCTCGCGTTGGTGCTGATCGCGGCTAAAAGCCGCTCCCACGGGTGGGCTCGTTTGTCGTCATCCTACGAATCGAGGCACTACCACCCCCTCATCCGCCCGTGACCGGCGGAAAAATCCCGACCTCGTCGCCGTCGCGAATCGGGGTCTCTGGGCGGGCGAGTTCCTGATTGACGGCCATCATCAGACGCTCGCCCTCGGGTAGCGTCTCGGCCCAGGGGCCGCCTCGGGAGCGCAGATGGCCCAGCAGGTCGGCGAGGGTGTCGATACCGGATGGACGGGCGAGGGCTTCCTCGGCCAGTCCGAGCTGCTCGCGAAAACGGGCGAAATAGAGAATCCGGATCATGGTGGCGGTCGACCTCGCGGCTGGCTCATTGGAAGAGATGGGCGAAGGGGATGAAGTCGACCCGATCACCGCGCGCGATCACCCGCCCCGGCGCCAGTTCGATCAGACCGTCCGCCCAGGCGACCGATGAGAGCACCGCCGAGGAGCGGCTGGGATAGACCGCCAGCTCGGTCTCGCCGTCCTCGCCCACCACCAGGCGTCCCCGATGGAATTCGGTGCGTTTGTCCGGCTTGGGCCAGTCGAAGCCGGCGCGCAGCTTGAGCCGGACGGGCGAGAGGTCGCCGGTCAGGCCCTGCATCCGCAGGATGACCGGACGGGCGAAGAGACAGAAGGTCACGAACAGCGAGACCGGGTTGCCGGGGCTGCCGAAGAATGGCGTCTCGCCCACCCAGCCGAAGGCGACCGGCTTGCCGGGACGGATGGCGATGTTCCAGAGATCCAGTGTGCCGATCCGCTCGACGGCCGGCTTGAGATGATCCTCCTCCCCGACCGACACCCCGCCGCTGGCGACGATCAGGTCGGCTTCATCCGCGCCACGCCTCAGGGCGGCGATGGTCGCCTCCAGGGTGTCCGCGACGATGCCGAGATCGACCACCTCGCCGCCCAGGCGTTCGATCAAGCCCCGGAGGCTATAGCGGTTGGAGTTGTAGATCTGGCCCGGCCCCAGTGGCTCGCCCGGCGTCGCCAGCTCATCGCCGCTGGAGAGGATCGCGACCCGCAGGCGCCGATGGACGCGCAGCTCGGCCACCCCGACCGAGGCGGCCAGACCCAGATGCTGAGGCGCCAGACGGATGCCGGCGGCGATCACCTCCGCGCCCGCGCGGATGTCCTCGCCGGCGCGCCGGATGTTCGCCCCGGCCTTGGCGTCCAGCGGGATGAGGACCGTCTCGCCCTCGCGCGCGCAGATCTCCTGGATCACCACGCTGTCGGCGCCCGGCGGCACGGGCGCGCCGGTGAAGATGCGCGCGGCGGTGCCGGGCTCCAGCGGCGTGCCGGTCGTTCCGGCCGGGATGCGCTGGGCGACGGGCAGCCGTCCGCCGAGCGCGGCCAGATCGGCATGGCGGATGGCGTAGCCGTCCATGGCGCTGTTGTCCCAGCCGGGGACATCGATGGTACTCGTTACCGGGACGGCCAGGACGCGCCCGAGAGCGGCCTCGATGCGGACGGTTTCGCTGTCCGCGATGGGTCGGACCCGTGAGAGCAGGAAGTCGATCGCCTCCTGCTGGGTCAGGGTCGGGCGGTCGCTGGGGATGGATCCACACTCGTGAGACGTCGTCATGGGGTTCGTCTCATTGTTCGCGCAGACGCGGGATGAGTTGCGCGAAATTGCAGGGGCGGGTGCGGATGTCCAACTGGGGTCGGAGGATGTTCTCCCAGGCGGTGCGACAGGCGCCGGTCGAGCCGGGCAGACAGAAGACGAAGGTGCCGTTGGCCAGGCCGGCGATGGCGCGTGACTGGATGGTCGAGGCACCGATCTCCTCGAAGGAGACCTGGCGGAACAACTCACCAAAGCCCTCGATCCCTTTGTCGAACAGCGGCCGGACGGCCTCGGGGGTGCTGTCGCGTCCGGTGACCCCGGTCCCGCCGGTGCTCAGGATGACGTTGACCTCGGGGTCGGCGATCCAGCGCGAGACGACCGCCCGCAGTTGGTAGACATCGTCGGGGACGATCGCCTTGGCAACGACCCTGTGTCCGGCCGCCTCGGCGCTCTCTTTCAGGTACCGCCCGGAGCTGTCCTGGTCCTCGCCCCGGCTGTCCGAGACGGTCAGGATCGCGATCTTGAGCGGGAGAAACGCCTGCTCGCTAAAGTGTTCACTCATCTCGATCCCCTTTGATAAATGGCGTTGTTGGTATTGGCGCGCCGGCTTATCCCGGCCGTCCATCCGGACGCGGGCTCACCAGCATTGGGGCATGCACCCAGAGAAACAGCCCGAAGGCGAGGATCCAACAGAAACCGCTGATCATCAACCATGTGTGATAGCCGGCGGGGTCGAGCAGTGGCACGAGACCGCGCAGGGCGGCGGCGAGATTGATGAGGACGAAGGCGAGGATCGTCAGCGGAGTCGCCCGCATCGGCCGACCGGTGTGCCCCACCGCCACCCGGGCCATCATACCCAATGTGATTACCCCGATCGCGCCGACGGTCAGGGCGTGCAGGGCGCCGCGCGGCGGCAGGACGCCGAAGGCCGGCAGTCCATCCAGGATCAGACCGAGCACCAGCCAGAGCAGACCGGTCTGGAGCACGGTCAGCATGGGCGTGGTCCAGATCCGGCGATCGTGCCAGCCGATCAGCCGCGCCAGTTGCACCAGACCCAGGCCGATGGCCAGCCCGCCCGCGACTTGACCAAAGGGTTGGACGAGATCGGCGATCAACAGCCCGGCCGCGACAGCGAAGGTCAGGCGTTCCAGCCAGGGAAACACCCGAGGCCGAGCGTCCTCGATGACACTGCGGATGAAAAAGGGCATGACCCGGCCCGAGACCAGCAGCAGGATCAGCAGCACCAGATCGAGCATCAGACGATGGCCGCGCGTCGCGCCGCCGCTAAAGAGGCCGAACGCCTCCAGGTGCACCATGGCCCCGGCCAGGGTCATGCCGGCGAACACCAGCAGAAAGACCCGATTGACCGGATTGGAACCCAGCCAGAGCGGTCGCCAGAGCGCCAGCGCCAGGGCCGGGAAGAAAACGAGATCGAGTCCCGCGATCAGCACCGGCGGCAACCCCAGCCAGGGCGCGAGCCGACCGGCCAGCCAGAGCCCGACCAGGGCAGCGAGCGAGGCACCGGTCGGCGTGGGCAGGCCGGTCCAATTGCGCGCCGCCGTCAGCAGAAAGCCGGCGATCACCGCCGCCAGATAGCCGAAAAGCATCTCGTGAGCGTGCCAGGTGATGCCGGCGAGATGGCTCGGTTGTGGCCAGAGACCGCTCAGCATCGCGAGCCAGACGGCGACACCGAGGATCGCCGCCGCGCCGGCGGCGAGAAAGAAGGGACGGAACCCGAGCGCGAGGACGGGCATGGCTTGAAGGCGTGAGCTGAGGGTCATACGGATCCCGGCCGGGTGGCGGCTGAAACGAAGTTGGTTCGCACGCTAGCCGCCGGGTCGGGTGCCGGCCTTGATGCCGGTCAAGTCGCGGGGCGCGCGCCCCGCCGCTGGTCCGGCGGTCGAACCCCGACTCAGTGCTCGCCTTTCGTGCGCAGCAGTCCCGCCAGCCGATTGCCTTGCTTCTGTGGACCGCCGCGCGGAAAGATCTGGTGAAGATAGCGGTTGCTGCCGCGTTCGCGCCCCCAGACCTGGCGGAAGTGCGGGATCATGTCACGCACCGTCGCCTGGGTACCCTGCCGGGCGAAGCGGGCGCGCAGAAAGCGAATCACCTCCCAATGTTCGGCATTCAGCGCCAGCCCTTCCTGTCTGGCGAGGGCGCGCGCGAAGTCTTCCGACCAGTCCGAGGGATCGACCAGATAGCCCTCGCTGTCGGTCAGGATCGCGCGCCCGCCGACCTGAACCGCGCGGGTCGTCATGTTGGGATAGGCGTTGCTCCCGGTCGGGAATTCGCCGGGGAGTCCGCGCGAGTCCTGCTCGGATTGGGTGATGGACCACAACTCGATCGGGATCTCGCCGTCGAGCCGGCCATCGTAGCGCTCCACCCCGGACACCAGGATCTTGCCGCTGGTCGGCGGCAGATCGAAGCTGGCCACGCCGGCGCGATCGGTCAGTACCGGCGCCGTCTCGGTCCCATCCGCGTCCAGCCGCAGGACGACCGGGGTGCGCTTCAGGGGTTCATGGGTGGCCTTCATGGATATTTTGACTGCGATCATCGTCAGGTCTCCGACGGCTACGACATCCAATAGCCAGGCGACTCCAGGATGGAAGCGCCAGGCCCGGTTCGGCTGGGTTCAGTGAAGCGATCCGGTGTCGGATCCAGTCCGGGTCGGGACCGAATCCACAGCGGTAAAGTGAAAATAGTGGCGTTTGAAGGCCAAGCAAAACGAAATCTATCGGGACTTCCCATCGAAATATTTGATATTTCAGTTTCCTGGACGTTCCTGCCTGGAGCTTGATAAGTCGATAGGATTCAAATGATTCCGGGCTTGATTGGCGGGCTGGATCGTCTCGCCGAACCGAGCGCCGATCGGCCAGGAGGTCGGGTCGGTTCAGGCGATCCGTACCCAGGCCGCGCGAGAAAGACAAGAGGCATCGGAATGGCGCCGGCGGTCGGCTTGGATACCTCCTTCCCGAGGCCCCATGGCCGGTCCTCGGAACATTCATTGGGGAACGTGACGGGGATCCCGCTTGCGTTCTCCTCCTTGACCTAGGCTGTTCTTGAAGGGAGTCGAAAACAGCGGGGTCGGATTCGAGCGATCGCCCCCGATAGGGCGCGAGTCAGCCTGGCGATGGAGGCCAGTGGCGAGCGCGTCGACATCTGGAGACAAAGCCATGACATACGTCTATCAATCCTTTGGAGCCATGACGGGTTGGGCCTTTATCTACGGATGCCTGCTCGGTCTGGCCTCGCCCGCGACCTACCGGAGGCGAGCGGCGAAGGTCGGAGCGGAGTCCGCCCGACCCGCGCCGGACCGAACCGGCGAGGATACGGCGGATCCGGTTTGATCCCGACGCGGCGCGGCGATCGTGCCGATCGATGGGGTCTTTACTGGGTCAGATTGATGACTACCAAGGATCGCGCATCACCTAAACCTCGGCCATCGGCGGCAACCCCATGGCGTCCAGATAGGCATCCGTGCTGGCCTCGATCTCATAACGGCGAGCGGCCTCTTTGAGCCGGCTGGCCGCTGGCGGATTATTCAGGGTCGCGGCCATCGCCCGCGCGAGCGCGGTCACGTCGCCGACCGGAACCAGGGGGCCATAGCGCCCACCATCAAGGATCTCGCGCGGTCCGCTCGGGCAATCGGTCGAGACCACCGGCGTGCCAACCGCCAGGGCCTCGATCAGCACGAAGCCGAGTCCCTCCCAGCGGGAGGTGAAGGCGAAGAGATCGGCGTGCGCCATGTAGGCGTAGGGATCCTCGACATAGCCCGGCAGGTCGACATCCCCGGCCACGCCCAACTCCTCGGCGAGCGCCAGCAGGCGCTCGCGCGCCGCTCCGCGCCCGATGATCATGAGTCGAGAGGCCCGTTCGGCGCGCAGTCGGGCGAAGGCCCGGATCAGGGTCTCGAAGTCCTTGCGACTACACAACTCACCCGCGCTCAGGATCAGGGGCACGTCGGGCCGGCCGAACCAGGGGTGTTCCGGGCGCGGCGGATCCGCCTCGAAGAGGCTCGCCGGAACCACGGGCGGCGGCACCACGCGGATGCGCGCGCGGGCCAGTCCGGTGTAATCGGCCATGTCGTCGGCCACGCCCTCGCTGGCGACCATGACCTGATCGGCGAAGGGATAGAGTCGGCCCATGGAGGTGCGCTGAATCCAGCGCTCCAGCGGACCCCGGCTGGCGAGATCGATCGAGATGGTGGTGCCTGATCGCAGCACCAGACGGGTCGGGACGCGCGCGAGCAGGCGCGCGAGCAGGGCGATCCGGTTCACCCGGTCCTTGTCCGAGAGCATGACGACCGGCCGCTCGGCGCGCAGATAACGCACCACCCCCGGCAGACAGGCGGCGGTATGGCGCGATCCCAGATCGACGATCCGAACGCCTGGCGGAATCGTCTCCAGTGTCGGTCCATGCCGGCGTACCTTGAGCAGATCCACCTGGTAACCACGCCGCGCCAGGGCCGGAATCAGATGCCTCGCCGCCCGATCCACGCCGCTATGACCGGAGGTGGAGAAAAAACAGGCGATGCGGGTCGGCTGAACCCGGCTTGGAGCGGTTGAATCTGGCATGTTCGACGGGTCTCGCGGGGGCAATGGCATCGGCCAAGGGAGTCGGCGCCTGGGTTTCGCATTCTAGGCGTTGCCAAGCTGTCGAGCCCGGCACGTTTCTCCAAGGCCCGCGCCGTTATGATTAGGCATCGACCCGACAGGAGGCGCACCTGGACGCGAGGCCGCCATGAAACGCTATTCACTGACCCTGACTGGAGAACGGCTGGCCGACGTCAAACGGTACGAGGCCGTCGCGGCGCTGGCCGAGCTGCTGCGTCTGAACCTGGCTCAGGCGGACGCGGCCTTGAACGGGAAGCCCCGGCCGCTCAAGGGTTTGCTGACGCTCGACCAGGCCGAGGCCGCCAGGGAGCGGCTGGAGCGGGCGGGGATCGGCTGCGAGATCCGCGACGAGGCACCCGCGTCCGAGGCGCCGCCAACCGCCGCCGAGGCCTTCGCCCGTCCACTCGATCTGCCCATGGAGAGCGTCGGCATCCGCTGTCCCAAGTGCGACGAGGAACAGCCGCCGGGCGAGATCTGCCGCCGCTGCGGGATCGTCTTCGCCAAATTCCTGCACGCCAGACAACCGGCCGCAACGGAGCGACCGCGCGCCGCCGCGCCGGAGCGGGCCGACAGCTTCCCCTATCGACTGGTCAACCAACTCCTGCTGCTGGTCTTCCTCTCCAGCCTGGGACTCGCGCTCTGGAGCGACTGGAAAGGCGAGCAATTCCCCCCGCCGGACTTCTACGACCTGGAGCGACTGGTCGAGCCACGCCAGACCCCGACCCTGACCGAACCGTTCCAGATCGAGGCCCAGGGCATCGAGTACCGGATCGAGCCCCAGTTCGACTACGAGCTGGATGGCGTGGTGGTCAGCCTGCACGACAGCGACGCCTTCTGGGACATCTACCACTTCAAGGACTGGAAGGATTTCATCAACATCCGCGATCTCTGCGTGGTCTGGGGCGAGAACGTCGCCAACGGCGTCTTCCGCGAGATGCATTACAAGAACACCACCTGGACCTGCTGGATCTCCACCAACGACTCGGCGACCGCGCAACGTTTCGGCTGGGACCAGCTCTCCAACAACCATCTCTTGAGCCACGACGCCTATCTCCAGAAGGCGATCAAGTCCGCCCGGATCGGCGATCAGATCCATCTTCGCGGCCAGTTGGCCAGCTACTCCCACGCCGGCGGATTCCAGCGCGGCACCAGCACCAACCGCACCGACACCGGCAACGGCGCCTGCGAGACCATCCACATCCAGGATTTCCAGATCACGCGCGCGGCCAATCCCGGCTGGCGGCTCGTGCATCGGCTCTCCACCGTCATCGCCGTACTCGCCTTCATCGGTCTCGCGCTGCTCTTCTTCTTCGCACCCTACCGACCTTTTCGATAGCGGCGCGGGCTCGGATTCTTCAATCCAGAAGCTCGCGATACACGGCGAGATTCCCCTCGACCATGGCATCGATCGAGAACTCGCGCGCCATGAGCGCCCGCCCGCCCTCGCCCAGGGCGCGCCGTTGCTCGGGATCCACGAGCAGGGTGCGGATCGCCTCGCGCAGGGCCGGGACATCGCCGGGCGGAACCAGTCGGCCGTTCTGGCCATCGCGCACCGCCTCGGGGATGCCGCCGGCGCGGCTGGCGACGATGGGGACGCCGGCGCTGGCGGCTTGCAGCAGGGAGACGCCGAGCCCCTCCATCAGGGCCGGATGCACCAAAAGGTCCAGGCTTGGCAGGATCTCGGCCAGATCCTCGCGGAAGCCGGCGAGGCGGACATGCTGGCCTAATCCAACCCCATCGATCTGGCGCGCCAGTTCCTCGGCCAGCGGTCCCTGACCAAAGAATCGCACCTGGATCTCGGGATGCGCCGCGATCAGGTCCGGTAGCGCCTCCAGCAGAAAGCAGTGCCCCTTGCGCGGAATCAACTGGGCGACGACGCCGATCAACAGGGCCTCGGCCGGAACCTGGAGCCGCTCGCGGATCGAGGCGCGATCGAGCCGCCCGACATAGCTCTCGACATCCACCGCGCTGCGCACGACCCGGAGCTTTTCGGGCGGCAGACCCTCGGCGAGCAGCACCCGGCCGATCCCCTCGGAGATGGCGATGACGCGATCGTGCAGGCGGTATTTGAGCGCGACCAGCCAGCGCGGCTCGGGGTTGTCGACCCGGCGGGTGTGGACCACGGGAACCCCGGCGAGTCGGGCGGCGATTCCGCCCATGACATCCGCCCCGATGCGGCTGTGCAGATGCACCAGATCCGGCCGCTCGGCGCGGATCAGCCGAAGCAGCCGGACCACCATCGCCAGGTCGGCGTCGCCGTGCATCGTCAGCCCGTGCACCTCGGCGACCGGCGCGGCGGCCTCGGCCAGGGCGCAGCCGCGCGGGCAGGCGAGCCGATTCTGGTGTCCGCGCGCGGCCAGTCCGCGCAGCAGATGCCGCACCTGAAAGGCCCCGCCATAGAGATGCCGGCCACCCTCGACATGCAGGATCCTCATGCGCGCAAGACCTCGCGGGCGGATCCCATGACTTCCTCGACCTCGATCCGTCGCAGGCAGTCGAAGCTTCCGCCGCAGGTCGGTCGACGCTTGCAGGGCGAGCAGGGAAGCCTGTGATAGAGCACCCGAGCATTGGCGCGGCGGGTGTCCAGATAGGGGCAGGTGGAGCCGAACAGCAGTAGGCTCGGGGTGTCCAGCGCGATCCCCATGTGCCCCAGCCCGGTATCCACCGCCACCAGCAAGGCCGCGCGATCGATCAGCGCGGCCGCCTCGGTGAGACTGGTCCGACCGACGACGTCGACCAGCAGATCATCGGTGGCGTCGGCGATACGGGTCGCCGCCTCGCGGTCGGCCGGTCCGCCGAGCAGCACCGGCGTCAATCCCAGCTCGGCCTGGATGCGCCGGGCCAGCGACGCCCAGCGCTCCTCGATCCAGTGTTTCTGCGGCCGGGTGGTGAAGGGACAGAGCACCGCGTAGCCGTTGCCCAGACCCTCGCGCCGGATGACGTCCTCGGCGAAGGCCGCCTCGCTCTCGCCATAGTGGACCTCCATCGCGAAATCCTCGCATGGCAGCCCGAGCGACTCGGCGAGAAAGAGATATTCCGACCCGATCCGCCTGGAGTCCCCGCCGCGCGGTAGTCGCTGGGTCATCAGCCATTGGCTCCCCTCGCGCGAGCCCAGTCCGATACGCTCGGGCGCGCCCGAGAGCCAGGCCAGCGCGCCGCTCTTGAGCAGCCCTTGCAGGTCCAGCGCCAGATCGAAATCGCGCGCGCGCAGGGTCGCGCGCAGGGTCCGAATCCCGGCGAACAGCTCGCGATAACGGCGCGCCCGCCACAGACGCTCCCAATGGCGCCGCGGACAGACGATCACCTCGTCCAACTCGGGATGCCGATCCAGCAGAGCGACGCATTCGGGCTGCGCCAGCCAGGCGATACGGGCCTCCGGCCATTTACACCGCAGCGCCGCGATGAGCGGCGAGGCGAAGACGATGTCGCCGATGGCGCTGAGTCTCACCACTAGAATGGATTTCATATGCGCTCTGTCGCCTGCTCAGGCCTGATTGGATGGTCGGAGATGGGGAGCTTCTTGCGGGACATGGGCGCGCATCGAGGCAGGCTGGGGTTGCTCGCGATTGTACCCCGCCGGGAGCGACCCGCCCCATTTCCGGGCCGCGACCCCAATCACCGGCGCGTGGCGTGATAGCATCCGACGCGCGCCGCGGGATCCAGGTCGAGCGGACCGGGCGCGCCATCATGAATCGACGACAGTCGCACGGGGCGAACACTTGGCCATGCTTTCGGATCTTCTCGCTCGCATCGACGCGGAGCCTCTGATCACACGCCTGACGCCCCCGCTGCTCGCGCTGAGCGCGGCCACGGTCACCACCGCCTACTACCAGATCCACGGGCCGACCTTGCACAGCCTCATTCTGCTGAGTCTGGTCTGGCTCTGGATGCGCTCGCGCAATGACCGGCCGCTCCCCATCCGTCGCTCCACACTGGCCCTGTCCGGCGTCTTTCTTGTCTACACCCTGATCGCGGTTCTCTCGGCGAGTCGCGTCGGCTTCAACGCCGAGGCGCTGAGCCGGCTCGAACACTTCAGCTATTTCCTGGCCGGGGCCTTTCTCATCCCCTTCCTGGTCGCGATGCGCCTCCGCCCGATCTGGTTCTGGGGCGCGATCGGGGCCACGGCGCTCCTGTCCGGACTCCATGCGCTCTGGGAGATGCAGACCTTCGCCGAGGTCCACCGACTCGCGACCGGGCTGGACTACCGCGCCGGCGGCAGCAAGGGCAAGCAGATCCCATTCGGCGACATCGCCACCCTGGCCGCGACCCTGAGTCTGCTCGGGGCCTCCATCCATCTTCGGTCGCGGCGACTCCTGGCCGGGTGGCTGGCCGTCGCCGCACTCCTGGGCCTCTATGCCAGCCTCGCCTCCGGCACGCGCGGGGCCTGGGTCTTCTATCCCACCGCGCTGGTCGTCATCGCGATCGCCCTGATTCAGCAGTACCCGACCCGGCGGCGGGCCGTTTTGCTCGGCCTCGCCGGGATCGTCCTGGTCGGCGGGATCGCGCTCTCCCAGTCCCCGACGATCCAGGCGCGTTTCGCCACCGCGATCGTCCAGATCCAAGACTACGCCCCAGGAGCCGAGGTCCAGGCCGGCAACGCGCTCGGCGAGCGGTTCGAGATGTGGCGCGCGGCCTGGATGGCCTTCCGGTCCGAGCCACTGCTCGGGATCGGCGTCGGGCAACTGAACGGCTACTTCAAGCAGGCCGCCGAACAGGGACGGATCTCACCGGCCATCGCCGACTTCAACCGGGGCGAGGGACACACCCACGCGCACAACGACTATCTGCACGCCCTGGCCACGCGCGGTTGGCTCGGACTCGTCTCGCTGCTGCTGCTCTACCTGGTTCCGCTGGCGGTCTTCATCCGCGCGGCGGCGATTGAACGCGACCCCGAGGCGCGCGGTCTGGGTTACGCCGGCATCCTGGTGATCCTCGCCTACATGCAGTTCTCGCTCACCGACTCCATCCTGCTGGCGCGGATGACCGCCGGCTATTTCGTCCTGTTGTGCGCCTGGCTGCTGGCGATGAATCTGACCAGCCGCCCGACGCGGACCCCGCCTGGTTAGTAGATCCGGACCCCTGATGCCCGCCAAGCCGATCCTCTTCATCGATCCGGGACCGAACCTGGTCCAATACCTCGCCGCCGTCGGCGAGCGGCTCGCGCCCCACTACCGGGCGGTCTTCTTCTCGCGCCGGGTGAAAAGCCGCGGCCTGCTGCGTCGGCTCGGACAGGAGATCCATCCGGATCAAGGCGCGCGGCGCACCCATGATCCATCCCCATCGATCCGGATCGACCCCGAGGCGCTCCTGGCGCGGCTGCGCAAGGAATCGGACAAGACCCTGATCAGAGCACAGGGTCCAGCCTTCCGCCGACTGGTCGGCGAGCTGGACACCTGTCTCGACCGACTCCAGCCGGCCGGCGTCTTCTGCTGGAACGGCTCCGGCCTGGCGGCGGCGATCGCCGAGCAACTGGCGCGGGCGCGCGGTCTCCCGCTCCTCTTCGCCGAAAACGGCTATCTGCCCAATACGCTCCAACTCGACCCCGAGGGCGTCAACGCCTTCTCCTCCATCGGCCGCGACCTGGATCTGGACGCCATCCGCGCCCGGCCCTATTCCGACCAACAGCGCCAGGAGCTGGACGCCCTACTCGACGATTACCGGGCGGGACAGGCCCCGCCGCGCGCGCCGCCCGCCCGAGGTCGCGTCCGCCCGCCGCCGCTCGCCTACCTCATCCAAGCCTGGGACGACTGGCGCGAACGCGAACCCTCGCGCCCCCTCAACCGGCGGATCTCGCGCCAGCCGCCGGAGCTTCCCGAGCGGTTCGTCTTCTTCCCGCTCCAGGTCAGGAGCGACAGCCAGCTCACCATCCACTCACCGCTCTACGGCAACCGGCTCGACCAGGCCATCGCCGACCTCGATCAGTCCCTGCGCGCGATCGATCCCGAGTTGAAACTGGCGATCAAGCTCCACCCGGCCGATCTCGGCAAGACCGACTACGACCCCATGGTCGAGCGCTTCCCCCAACACCTCTGGATCGGCGGCGGCGATGTGCGGACCCTCCTCCAGCGCGCCGAGTGCGTCGTCACCATCAACTCCACGGTCGGCATCGAGGCCATGATCTTCGGCAAACCGGTCGTCGCGCTCGGCGACAACTTCTACGTCCGCGAGGGCCTGGTTCATCCCGTGCGCGACCGCGCCGAGCTGACGCCGCGTCTGCGACAGGCCCTGAGCCAACCGCCGGACGCCGGGCTGATCCAGCCATTCCTGCGCTTCCTCTACTTCGAAGCCTTCGTGCGCGCCCACTGGCGGGATTATTCCGAAGCCTCGCTGAACCATCTGGCGGAGCGGATGATGGCGATGGTTCAGGTTCGGTCAGCGGATTGATTCGAGCTGTCCGCCACGCGAATTCATTGCGTCCGTCTACGTCATCCTTGGACGACGAAACCCAGGGGGAGCTTCGGATGGTCGAAGACTTCACCCCTGACGAGCCGCCCGCCCTGGCGCTGATCGTGGAGCGCCACGGGGCCGGCTGGCGCTGAACCACCGAGGCGGACGGCGCGCGATGAATGGCATATTTCAGCCAGCGTCACTCCCTGCTGGCCGGTTATCGGGATCTGGCGCGCATGGCTGGCGATCGGTACGCCGAACTCGACGAAGCGCCCACCGCACCCCTGGCTGGCGCAGTCGATCAGGAGGTGGCGGCATGAGAGCCATCCTAGAGCATTTTCATGACGGCTGTCTGGAATCTTGCGGGATGATCGCCGTCCAATGGGCGTGGTGATCTTGACCGGAGACGGATGATGCCCAAAGCCTATTCAAACGATCTGCGGGAGCGCGTGATCGAAGCTTGTGATCAGGGTGAGCGAGCGGCGGCGGTGGCGAAGCGCTTTGCCGTGAGCGAATCGTTTATCGAGAAACTGAAACAGCGCCGCCGTGAACGTGGCACGGTGGCGGCGAAACCCCATGCTGGGGGGCGTCAACCGGTTCTGGTGGCACAGAGCGAACGGATCCGTGCCCAGTTGCAGGCCAAGCCCGACACCACGTTAGAGGAACTGCGGGACGGGTTGGGGCTGTCGGTTGCCCTTTCCACCGTGTGGTATCACCTGAAGCGCCTGGGCCTGACGTTCAAAAAAAACCCTGAAGGCGGCTGAACAGGAGCGCCCGGACGTGAGCCTGGAACGGGCGTGCTGGCAGGCCCTGCAACCGCTCTGGGATCCGGCCCGCTTGGTGTTCGTGGATGAAACCGGGTTGCACACGGCGATGGTCCGGGAGTGGGGCTGGGGGGCGCGCGGCGAGCGCGTGCGGGGCACGGTGCCGCAAGGTCATTGGGAGACCACCACCCTGGTGTTGGCGGTGCGCCAAGCCGGGCTGGTGGCGCCGATGGTGACCGCCGGGGCGATGACCGGAGCGTTGTTTTTAGCCTATGTGAAGGCGTTTCTGGCGCCCACCTTGGCGGCGGGCGACATTGTTGTCTGGGACAACCTGTCCGCCCATTCGGTCGCGGGGGTGCGCGAAGCCATTGAAGCCCGTGGCGCGACCCTCCAGCCACGGCCACCGTACAGCCCGGATCTCAATCCCATTGAGCCGGTCTTTGCCAAGTTGAAGGCGGGGATGCGCGCCGCGGGCGAGCGCACCGTCGAGGGACTGTGGAACACCCTGGGCAAGCGGTTGGATGACTTTCCGCCTGCTGAATGCGCCAACTTCCTGCGGGGAGCCGGGTATGCCGTACAAGCAAATTGAAAACGCTCTAGTTGACGACGACTGGCGGACAATGGCCAGCAACGCCTCTGATGTGCTCTCGATGCTGTCATACCTGGACTTCGAGCGACTAGGAGGGCGGCGCGGCGCTGATTACGGCATTTACCTTGTCCTGAACGAGGTCGCCGACGCCTTGGATGATGTGTCGCGACGACATGACGATCCATGTCCAGCAGCCGAGACCACTACCGACTGACCCGCCACCCTGACCCAACCGACCCGGCCGAGCGCCGAGTTTTTCGTCTGGGGTACAGAGTCCGCGAGCCCCGGCAGAAATGCCGAACTGTGGCAAAACTGGGGCACAGAAAAAACGGCTTAGAAGCGAACTCCTAAGCCGTTGATTATTGGTCGGGGCGAGAGGATTTGAACCTCCGACCACCTGAACCCCATTCAGGTGCGCTACCAGGCTGCGCTACGCCCCGTAAAGACGATCAAGCATAAAGTCTGATCGCGGCAGTGTCAACGCCGGAGAACCTGGAGGATCTCTTCGAGCTCAAGTCGCATCTGGCGGAGGATCTGGTGGGTCTGGTTAAGGTCGTGCTTGGCGCCTTCGCCGCTGAGCTGCTGGCGGGCGCCGCCGATGGTGAAGCCTTGTTCGTAGAGCAGGCCGCGTATCTGGCGCACCATGAGGACGTCGTGACGCTGGTAGTAACGCCGGTTGCCGCGGCGCTTGACCGGTTTGAGCTGCGGAAATTCCTGCTCCCAGTAGCGCAGGACGTGCGGCTTGACACCGCAGAGTTCGCTGACCTCGCCAATGGTGAAATAGCGTTTGCCTGGAATCGGCGGGAGATCGCCGATGCCCGGCTCGTCAACGCTATCGCTCGATTCCAGCATAGGCTTCCACGCGTGACTTGAGCTTCTGGCCCGGACGGAAGGTGACGACGCGACGCGCGGTGATTGGGATTTCCTCGCCCGTCTTTGGGTTGCGGCCGGGGCGTTCCTTCTTCTCGCGCAGATCGAAGTTGCCGAAACCGGACAGCTTCACTTGCTCCCCGCGCTCCAAGGCCGTGCGAATCTCTTCAAAGAACATCTCGACGATGTCCTTGGCCTCGCGCTTGTTGAGACCCAACTCGTCGAACAGATGTTCCGCCATTTCGGCTTTGGTCAACGCCATACCTTCAATCCCTCAATCGTGCGCCAAGTTCGGTGGCGAGGCGCTCTAGGATCCGCTCCACCGTTTCTTCAATGAGACCTTCGGTAAGTGTCTGAGAAGAAGACTGTAAAATCAATCCTAAAGCAAGACTTTTTCGACCAGAATCGATGTTCTGGCCGGTGTAGACGTCGAACAGGATCAGCTCGCGCAGCAGCTCGGACGCGACCGAGCGCACGCAGCGGGACACGGCGTCATAGCTAACCTCCCGGTCGACGAGAATCGCCAGGTCGCGGCGGATCCCTGGGAAACGCGAGATCTTGGCGTAGCGCGGCAGCAGGCCGGAACCCAGCGGCGCGATGTCGAGTTCGAACAGAAAGACGTCGGCGTCGAAATCGAGTTTGGCGGCGAGCGATGGATGCAGCATGCCCATGAGACCCACCGGCTCGCCGTCGCGTTCGATCCGTGCGGTCTGTCCGGGATGCAGGGCGGGATGCTCGGCCGCGACGAAGCGGAAGCGCTCGGCGGTGCCGGTGAGGGCGAGCAGGGCTTCGACATCCGCCTTGAGGTCATGGAAGTCGACCGGGCTGGATTTCTGGCCCCACTGCTCGGGTAGGGTTCCACCCATCGCCAGACCGCCGACACCCGGCGTTTGCTCCAGGCCATCGGTTCCGGTGCGAAAACGCAGACCGGTCTCGAAGATCCGGATACGCTCCATTTGGCGCGCCCGATTGTAGGCGGCCGTCTGTAGCAGACCCGGCCAGAGACTGGTGCGCATGACCGACAGCTCGGCGCTCAGGGGATTGGCCAGACGGAGCGTTCGCGCGTCCGGCTCCACCAGGGCCTGTATCTCCGGGCTGACGAAGCTGTAGGTGATGACCTCTTGGAACCCCCGATCGACCAGCGCCAGGCGTGCCCGGTCGAGATCGAAGCTGGTTTCCGCGTCGGACTTGGTGACGGAGGCGGAACTGGCGTGGCTGACCGGGATGAGGTCGTAGCCGTGAATGCGGCCGATGTCGGCGATGAGGTCGACCTCGCGCACCAGGTCGAAACGCGCGCTGGGCGGCCTGACCAGCCAGCCGTCCTCGCGCCGCTCAATGATCATGCCAAGACGTTCGAGGATGTCCTCGATGGTCTCGGCGCTGAGCCGCAGCCCCAGGATCCGGCTGACGCGCTCGGCGCGTAGCGGCAAGGGTTCGGCGCACGGCAGATGGGATTGCGAGCTGACCTCGACCACCGGCCCCGGCTCGCCGCCGACGATGTCCAGTAGCAGGCGCGTCGCCCGCTCGATCGCCCGGACCTGAAGCTGGGGATCGACGCCGCGCTCGAAACGGTGCGAGGAATCGGTGTGGAGACCATAGCGGCGCGCCTTGCCGCTGATGGCGATCGGCGCGAAGAAGGCGCTTTCGAGCAGCACATCCCGGGTCTCGGGGCCGACACTGGTCTCGGCCCCGCCCATGACGCCGGCGAGGGCGACCGCGCGCTCGGCGTCGGCGATGACCAGGGTGTCGGCGCGCAGCGTCGCCTGCTCGCCATTGAGCAGGGCGAGCGATTCGCCCTCCCCGGCCAGCCGCACCCGGATCTCGCCGGACAGCTTGGCCAGGTCGAAGCCGTGCATGGGCTGGCCCAGTTCGAGCAGGACGTAGTTGGTGACATCCACCACGGGGCTGATGGAGCGCAGCCCGCCGCGACGCAACCGCTCGCGCATCCACATAGGCGTGACCGCCTGCCCGTCGATGGCCCGGATGACGCGGCAGACGTAGCGCGGACAGGCCTCCGGAGCCATGAGCCGGACCGGGAAGCGATCCTCGCGGGTGGCCGGAACGGGCGCGATGGCTAGCGGGGTGAGCGGGACGCGATTGATGACCGCGACCTCGCGCGCCAGGCCGGCGAGGCCAAGACAGTCGCCGCGATCCGGGGTCAGATCGACCTCGACGCAGAAGTCGTCAAGAGCGAGCCAGGTTCGGAAGTCCTCGCCCAGCGGGGCGTCGGCCGGGAGCGGCAGGATGCCGTCGGAGGACTCGGCCAGGCCAAGCTCGCTCGCGGAGCAGATCATGCCGAAGGACTCGATGCCGCGCAGCTTGGCCCGCTTGATCTTGAAATCGCCCGGCAGACAGGCGCCGATGGTGGCGACCGGAACCTTCAGGCCCTCGGCGACGTTGGCGGCCCCGCAGATGATCTGGAGCGGCTCGTCCTCGCCGACGTCGACCGAGCAGACCCGCAGCTTCGCGGCGTCCGGATGGGGCGCCACGCTCAGAACCAAACCGACCCTGACACCACTGAAAGCCGGTGCCGCCGGTTCGACCGCGTCCACTTCCAGACCGGCCATGCTGAGCTGGTCGGCCAATTGCTGGGTGTCGACCGGTGGATTCACCCACTCGCGCAGCCAAGCCTCACTGAATCGCATGTCCCGCCTTCCTCTGTCCCGGTCGCGCTCCGAGCATCGCTCGCGACCCTATTGAAATTTCAGACTCTGTCCAAGCGAGCGCATGGAGCCCGACGCTTGTCCAGCCCGACACCACGCACACGCATCCAGCCAGCTCAGGCGAACTGACGCAGGTATCTCAGATCGTTCTCGAAGTTGAGACGGATGTCGTCGATACCGTAGCGCAGCATCGCGAGCCGCTCGACCCCCATGCCGAAGGCGTAGCCGAGATAGCGCTCCGGATCGATGCCGACATGCCGGAACACCTCCGGATAGACCATGCCGCAACCCAGCACCTCAAGCCAGCCGGTCTGTTTGCAGACCCGACAACCCGCGCCGTCGCACATGACGCATTGGATATCGACCTCGGCCGAGGGCTCGGTGAAGGGAAAATAGGATGGCCGGAAACGCAGCTTGAGGTCGCGCTCGAAGAAGTTGGTCAGGAAGTCGTACAAGACCCCCTTGAGATCGGCGAAGCTGACCTGTTCGTCGACCAGCAGGCCCTCGACCTGATGGAACATGGGGGTATGAGTCAGATCGGAGTCGCAGCGGTAGACCCGCCCGGGCGCGATGACCTTGAGCGGCGGCGCCTGCTCCTCCATGACCCGGATCTGCACCGGCGAGGTATGGGTCCGCAGCAGGCGGTCCCGATCAAAATAGAAGGTGTCGTGCATCGCCCGCGCCGGATGGTGCTCGGGGATGTTGAGCGCCTCGAAGTTGTGATAGGCGTCCTCGACCTCGGGGCCTTCCACCACGACGAATCCCGCGTTGGCGAAGAGTCGCTCGATACGCCGCAGCGCGCGGGTCACGGGGTGCAGCCCGCCTGGACGCTGACCCCGTCCGGGCAGGGTGACGTCGATCCGCTCGGCCGCGAGCCGGGCCGCGAGCGCGGCCGTTTCCAGAACCGACTTACGCTCGTCGATCGCCCGCTGAACCGCGTCCTTCGCCAGATTGATCGCCTGACCGGCGGCTGGACGTTCCGCGACCGGCAGGGTTCCCAATTGCTTGAGCAGGACGGTCAATTCGCCGCTCTTACCCAGATAGCGCACGCGCGCCTGATCGAGCGCCATCGAATCGGCGGCCTGGGCGATCGAGGCGATGGCGGCCGCTTGCAGCGAGTCGATACCAAGTCCGGTTTGTTCGGCCATGTTGTAAATCTTCCGGCTGGTGGAGAAGACGGTCGTCGGGCGCCCGACTCCAGGCTAAAGCAAAGAGGGAAAGACCTTGGCCTTTCCCTCTGGCTACGCGCGCAAGGACAGGCGACGGATCAGTCCAGGGCCGCCTTCGCCTGCTCGGCAATGGCCGCGAAGGCGACGCTGTCATGGAAGGCGACGTCCGCCAGCATCTTGCGATCGACCTCGACGCCCGCCTTCTTCAGCCCGTCGATGAGACGGCTGTAGGAGAGTCCGCACTCGCGGGCGGCAGCGTTGATACGGGCGATCCAGAGTGCGCGGAACTGGCGCTTCTTCTGGCGACGGTCGCGATAGGCATATTGCCCGGCCTTGATGACGGCCTGCTTGGCGACACGAAAGACTTTACTTCGGGCGCCGTAATAACCCTTGGCTTCGTCCAGCACCTTCTTGTGCCGGGCGTGGGCGGTTACGCCACGTTTGACTCTTGGCATCTCAACTCTCCGGTCTAGTGTTCAGGCGATCAGCAGTAAGGGATCATCCGTCGCGCGGCCCGCAGATCCGACGGATGGATCCGCTGTGGCGAGCGCAGATGACGCTTCCGCTTGGTCGTCTTCTTGGTCAGGATGTGGCGCCGATGGGAGGCACCGCATTTGACGGCACCGGAAGGCGTGCGCTTGAAGCGCTTCGCGGCTCCTCGATTGGATTTCAGTTTAGGCATGGTACTCAACGACTCCGCTATTGATTCATCGGTTGCGAGGCGACGGACGCCGGCCTACCGCGAGGCCCACTAAAACCTCGGGCGCCCATGGCGCCCGAGGTTCACTCTTGCCGCGCTCGGTTGAATCGCCCCGAGGCCGGCGTCGGATCGTCGCTATTTTTTCTTGGGGCCCAGCACCATGACCATCTGCCGACCTTCCATGAGCGGCTGCTGCTCGACGATGCTGAAGGGGGCCAGGTCGGTCTCGATGCGCTTGAGCAATTCCAAGCCGAGTTCGCGGTGCGCATGCTCGCGCCCACGAAACCGCATGGTGACCTTGGCCTTATCCCCTTCGTTCAGGAAACGGGTCAGGTTGCGTAGTTTGACCTGATAGTCTCCTTCATCCGTCCCTGGGCGAAACTTGACTTCCTTGATCTGAACCTGCTTCTGCTTTTTCTTGGCTTCGTTCTTCTTCTTCTTCTGGTCGAAGAGAAACCGACCGAAATCCATCAACCGACATACCGGCGGTTCCGAGGTGGGCACGATCTCGACGAGGTCGAGACCCGCTTCCTCGGCCATTCCGATGGCCTCGCGCGTGTTGACGACCCCGATCTGATTTCCATCCGCGCCGATCAGCCGGACCTCCGGTATGTTGATCTCTCTGTTGACGCGGTTTCTCTTTGGTGCGGCGATAGCAGGTTCCTCCAGAAACTCAAATAAACACGGCCGGGCGACCGCGGGCGGTCGGGCTCGCCTAGCCGTCCGTCAGTGGATTCGGTTCGAGACCTCTTCGCCCAGGCGGTCGACAAAGGCGTCAAGCGCGTAGGTACCAAGATCCTGGCCCTGGCGGTCTCGAACGGACAGGGAGCGGGTTTCGACTTCCCGGTCTCCAACCACGAGCAAATAGGGCACCCGTTGCAGGGTGTGCTCGCGGATTTTAAAGCCGATCTTCTCGTTTCTCAAGTCCACTTCGGCGCGGAAGCCCTTTGCGCGCAAGGTCTTAGCGACCTCTTGAACATAGTCCGCCTGGCGGTCGGTGATATTGAGCACGACCACCTGAACCGGCGACAGCCAGACCGGCAACAGCCCGGCGTAATGCTCGATCAGGATGCCGATGAAACGCTCCACCGAGCCCAGGATGGCGCGATGGATCATGACCGGAACCTGCTTGCTGTTGTCCTCGGCGATATAATGCGCGCCCAGGCGGCCCGGCATGGAAAAATCCACCTGGATGGTACCGCACTGCCAGGCCCGGCCGATGCTGTCATGCAGGGTGAACTCGATCTTGGGGCCATAGAAGGCGCCCTCGCCCGGCTTGACCCTGTAGTCCAGCCCCTTGTCGGTCAGGGACTGCGCCAACGCCGCCTCGGCCTTGTCCCAGAGATCGTCGGCACCGACACGCTGCTCCGGACGCAGCGAGAGGGCCAGTTCGATCGCGGTGAATCCGAAGTCCTGATAGGTTTCGAACACCATGTCGATCAGGGTCGCGACCTCGGGCTGGAGCTGATTCTCGGTGCAGAAGACGTGGGCATCGTCCTGGGTGAAGCGGCGCGCGCGCATCAGCCCGTGCAGGGTACCGGAAGGCTCGTTGCGATGGACCACGCCGAACTCGGCGATACGCAGTGGCAGGTCGCGATAACTCTTGAGCCCCTGGTTGTAGAGCTGGATGTGACCGGGGCAGTTCATCGGCTTGATGGCGTAATCCCGATCGTCGAGATGGGTCGTGAACATATCGTTCGCGAACTTCTCCCAATGACCGGAGCGCTCCCAGAGCGAGCGATCGAGCACCTGCGGGGTCTCGACCTCCTGGTAGCCGTACTGGTCCAGCTTCTCGCGCATGTAGGCCTCGGCGAGACGGTAGATGACCCGTCCCTTGGCGTGCCAGAAGGCCATGCCGGGCGCCTCGTCCTGGAAATGGAAGAGATCGAGTTGCTTGCCGAGCTTGCGGTGGTCGCGCTTCTCCGCCTCCTCCAGCCGGTGCAGATAGGCGGCGAGTTCCTTCTTGTCACGCCAAGCGGTGCCATAGACACGCTGCAACATGGCGTTGTTGGAATCGCCGCGCCAGTAGGCACCCGCGAGCTTGGTGAGCTTGAAGCCATTGCCGAGCTTGCCGGTGCTCGGCAGGTGCGGGCCGCGGCAGACGTCGAACCAATCGCCCTGGCGATAGATGGAAACCGCCTCGCCCTCGGGGATGATGTCGTCGATGATCTCGACCTTGTAGCGCTCGCCCAGTTCGGCGAAGACCCGCTTGGCCTCCTCGCGATCCATGACCTCGCGCACGATCGGCAGATCGCGCTTGACGATCTCGTGCATCCGCTCCTCGATCCGCTCCAGATCGGCCGGAGTGAAGGGTTCGTCGCGCGCGAAGTCGTAGTAGAAGCCGTTCTCGATCGCCGGGCCGATGGTGACCTGGGTTCCCGGATAGAGCTCCTGGACCGCCTGCGCCATCACATGGGCGGCGTCATGACGCAGCAGCTCGAGCGCCGTTTCCTCGTCCTTGCTGGTGACGATGGAGAGCGCGGCGTCCTGCTCGATCAGATGGGAGGTATCGACGAGTTGGCCATCGACGCGCCCGGCCAGGGCGGCCTTGGCGAGACCCGGCCCGATCGCGAGCGCGACCGCGTGGACGCTGACGGGCTGGTCGAACTGGCGCTGGGAACCATCGGGAAGACTGATCAGAGGCATGTCGGATCCTGGATTCAGTGGTGATCGATACGAGGGATCACGTGATTGGCTCGTCGCGGCTCTGATTGTCGAGGACAACGAACGGCGGCCCGGGCAATAAAAAGGCTGTCAGCCTTCAGCGTTCGACTCTCAGCCGTGGGTGTCCGCTGAAAGCTGAGTGCTGAAGACTGACAGCCAGTGTTGGTAGGCGCGATTGGACTCGAACCAACGACCCCCACCATGTCAAGGTGGTGCTCTAACCAACTGAGCTACGCGCCTGTCGTTCAAGAGCCAGGGATGATACAGAACAGGACTCCAGCGATGCAAGCGTTTTCGCGCCGTGCCCGCCGGCCGAACGCCGGGGCCGTCGAATTGCGCGCGGGGACATGGCTATACTGGCCGAATCAATCCGACGGACTCAGCCAACGACATGACCCAGATTCGCGAATCCGACTTCATCCAGAGCATCGCCGACGCGCTCCAGTTCATCTCCTACTATCACCCGCGCGACTACATCCAGGCGCTCGCGACGGCTTATCAGGCCGAGGAATCCCCGGCGGCGCGCGACGCCATGGCCCAGATCCTCCACAACTCGCGGCTCTGCGCCGAGGGCCATCGGCCGATCTGCCAGGACACCGGGATGGTGGTGGTCTTCCTCAAGATCGGCATGGAGGTTCGCTGGGAGACCAGTCTGAGTATCCAGGCGATGGTCGATGAGGGCGTGCGGCGCGCCTATACCCACCCGGACAATCTGCTGCGCGCCTCCATGGTCAGCCCGCCGATCGGCGCGCGCCGCAACACCGGCGACAACACCCCGGCGGTGGTCCACCTGGAGCTGGTGCCGGGCGACAAGGTCGAGGTACGTCTGGCCGCCAAGGGCGGCGGCTCGGAGAACAAGTCCAAGTTCGCCGTCCTCAACCCAAGCGACAGCCTGGTCGACTGGGTGCTCAAGACGGTGCGGACCATGGGGGCGGGCTGGTGCCCACCGGGCATGCTGGGGATCGGGATCGGCGGCTCGTCGGAGAAAGCGATGCTGCTGGCCAAGGAGGCCCTGCTCGGGCACATCGACATCCACGCACTCAAGGCACGCGGCCCATCCGACCCCATCGAGGAACTGCGGCTGGAGCTGTTCGAGAAGGTCAACGCGCTTGGCATCGGCGCCCAGGGGCTCGGCGGCCTGACCACGGTGCTGGACGTCAAGATCCTCACCTATCCGACCCACGCCGCCTCGCTGCCGGTCGCCATGATCCCCAACTGCGCCGCCACCCGTCACATCGAGTTCACCCTGGATGGCTCCGGCCCCGTGGTCCTGGAGCCGCCGCGCCTGGAGGATTGGCCGGCGATCACCTGGGAACCCGATGCTCAGGCACGGCGCGTCAATCTCGACGGCATCGGGCGCGCCGAGATCGCGACCTGGAAGCCGGGCGAGCGCCTGCTGCTCTCCGGCAAGCTCCTGACCGGGCGCGATGCCGCGCACAAGCGCATCACCGACCTGCTGGAGCGTGGCGAACCCCTGCCCGACGGCGTGGATCTCACCGATCGCTTCATCTACTACGTCGGCCCGGTCGACCCGGTGCGCGACGAGATCGTGGGTCCGGCCGGCCCAACCACCGCGACCCGGATGGACAAATTCACCGAGCCGATGCTGAGCCAGACCGGGCTCATCGGCATGGTCGGCAAGGCCGAGCGCGGCCCGGAGGCCATCGCCTCGATCAAGCGTCACGGCGCGGTCTATCTGATGGCGGTCGGCGGCGCGGCCTATCTGGTCGCCAGGGCGATCAAAAGCTCCAGAATTGTCGCCTTCGAGGATCTGGGGATGGAGGCCATCCGCGAGTTCGAGGTGGAGGACATGCCGGTCACGGTCGCGGTCGATAGTCGCGGCGAATCGGTCCACCAGACAGGGCCAGCCGAGTGGCAAGGACGGATCGCGGGGATTCCGGTGAGGGTGGAACCGGCATGAAGACCTACGCCGCCTTCCGCATCCATCGCGACGAGCAGGGACATCATGCCGGCATCGAGCCACTGCCGATCCCCGAACCGGCACCCGGCGAGGTGCTGATCCGTGTCCAGTATTCGAGCGTCAACTACAAGGACGCCCTCGCGGGCACCGGCCGGGGCAAGATCCTGCGCACCTTCCCGCTGGTCGGCGGTGTCGACGCGGCGGGACGGGTCGAGCGTTCCGAGCATCCGTCCTACCGGGCTGGAGACGCGGTCATCGCCACCGGCTGGGGTCTGAGCTTCGACCATGACGGCGCCTATGCCCAGTACCTCTGTGTCCCCGGTGATTGGCTGGTCCCCATGCCGGAGGGGCTCGACGCACGCGCCGCCATGATCCTGGGCACCGCCGGCTTCACCGCCGCGCTGGCCCTGCATCGGATGCTGGTCAATGGCCAGCGCCCGGAGCTGGGGCCGATCCTGGTGACCGGGGCCAGCGGCGGGGTCGGCTCCATGGCCGTCGCCATCCTCGCGCGGCTCGGCTATGAGGTCGTGGCCGTCTCCGGCAAGCCGGCGCTCCAGGACTGGCTGAAGGGCTTGGGCGCGGCGCGGGTCATCGGCCGCGACGCGCTCGCGGAGGCGCAACGGCCGCTCGAAGCGGCCGAATGGGGCGGGGCGATCGACAATGTCGGCGGCGAGCTGCTGGCCCAGATCACGCGAACCACGGTGCCGAACGGCAACATCGCGGCGATCGGACTGGCGGGCGGGCACGAGTTGCACACCAGCGTCATGCCCTTCATCCTGCGTGGCGTAAGCCTGCTCGGCTGCAATTCGGTGGATGTACCCAACCCGCTGCGCGCCGAACTCTGGGGCCATCTGGCGGGCGACTGGCGACCCGCCGCGCTCGCTTCGATGGCGACCGAGACCATCGGTCTCACCGGGCTGCCCGAGGCGTTCGAGCGGCTGCTCGCCGGCCGGACCCACGGCCGGATCCTGGTACGGCTCGACGAGGACTGAAGCGACGGCTTCCGGGGCCGTCCGTACCCGATCGAAAGCCCGGAATTGGACAGGATTAACAGGATTCTTCAAGATTTACAGGATTAAAAAACAGAGCGTTAAAAATCCTGTCAATCCTGCGAAATCCTGTTAATCCTGTCTATGACGAGGCGGATCGCGGGTATAAGGTCTCCCGGAAATCACCTAAACAAAGTTTAACCCTGGCCGAACAGTCTTAACACTCGGCTTATCAGTCTGATTTTAAATCTATTTTTTCGATCGATGGCCGGGCGGGGCCAACCCGCCCGGTCCGCCCCCCTTGCATGACGCCACCAGCTTGGTTGAAATCCGCGCCCGTAAGCGGCTCTTCGGCCGTCGCCCCCATTCCAACCGCGAGCAATCGAGACAGGAGAGACTCAATGATCGAGGTTCGTCAGCTCAGTCGCCGTTACGGCGAGCTCAAGGCGGTCCAGGACGTCTCGTTCCGTATCGGAACTGGCGAGATCGTCGGTCTGCTCGGCCATAACGGCGCGGGCAAGACCACCATCATGAAGATGCTCACCGGCTATCTCGAACCCAGTGCCGGGAGCATCCAGATCGATGGACTGGACATCGCCGAGCAGCGTCGCGAGGCGCAACGACGCATCGGCTATCTGCCTGAAAACTGCCCCCTCTACCCCGAGATGACGGTGCTCGACTACCTGGATTTCCAGGCGTCGCTCCAGGGTCTCGGCCCCGACCGGCGCTCCGCCGCCATCCGCCGCGCGGTGGAGCGCACCGAGCTGGGCGCCAAGGCGACCGCCAGCATCGGCACGCTCTCGCGCGGCTATCGTCAGCGCGTTGGCGTGGCCCAGGCGATCCTGCACGAGCCCCGCATCCTCATCCTGGACGAACCGACCAACGGACTCGACCCCTCGCAGATCCAGCACATGCGCGGTCTGGTGCGCGAGCTGTCGGCCGAGGCGACCCTCATCATCTCGACCCACGTCCTGCAAGAGGTCGAAGCGGTCTGCGGGCGCGTACTCATCATGCGTGGCGGGCGGCTCGCGCTGGACAGCCGGCTCGACGCCATCGGCCGTCAACCCCGGCTGCTGGTCAGCCTGGACCGCGAGCCGACCGAGGCGGAACCGGTCCTCTCGGGCCTGGCCGGCATCGGCGCGGTCCGCTTCCTGGATCGGGACGCCGGACTGAACCGCTTCGCGCTGGAGACGTCCGACATCCGCGCCAGTTCGCCCATCGTGGCCCAGGCGGTCGGCGAGCGCGGCTGGCCGCTCTACGGACTGGAAGCGGAACGGCAGGACCTGGAGGCGCTGTTCGGCGCCGTGACCCTGGAACGGAAGGAGGTGGCCCATGGGTGATGTCATGCGCGTGGCGCGCCGTGAACTGGCGGCCTTTTTCGGTTCCCCGGTGGCCTACATCTTCATCGGAACCTTCCTGGCGGTCTGTCTCTTCGTCTTCTTCTGGGTGGACGCCTTCTTCTCCCGCAACATCGCGGACGCCCGGCCACTGTTCGAGTGGATGCCGGTCCTGCTGATCTTTCTCTGCGCCGCGCTCACCATGCGGCTCTGGAGCGAGGAGCGACGCGCGGGTACGCTGGAGACCCTGCTGACCCTGCCGGTGGCGACGCCCAAGCTGGTGCTCGGCAAGTTCCTGGCGGCCATGGGCCTGGTGAGCGTGTCGCTCGCCCTGACCCTGCCGCTACCCATCACGGTCGCGCTGCTCGGGCCGCTCGATTGGGGTCCGGTCCTAGGCGCCTATCTGGCGACCCTGCTCCTGGCCTCGGCCTATCTGTCGATCGGGCTCTTCGTCTCCTCGCGGACCGACAACCCCATCGTGGCCCTGATCGGCGCGACCCTGATCAGCGTCCTTTTCTATGTGATCGGCTCGCCGGCCCTCACCAGCCTGGTCGGTCACGGCGGCGGCGAGATCCTGCGTCTGCTCGGCAGCGGCGCGCGCTTCGAATCCATCACGCGCGGCGTGATCGACCCGCGCGATCTCTATTACTACCTGAGTCTGGTCGGCGCCTTTCTGGCCTTGACGGTCTACAGCCTGGAGCGGCTGCGCTGGGCGGAGCGCACCGCCAATCCGCGTCACCATCGTCGCTGGTCGCTGGCCACGGGTCTGACGGTCGCCAACCTGCTCGCGGCCAATCTCTGGATGCCGGGCGTCGCCGGCGTCCGGACGGATCTCACCGAGGGTCGGCTCTACACCATCTCGGAGGCGACCCGCACCTATCTGGATCAGCTCCAGGAGCCGCTCTTGATCCGGGGCTATTTCAGCGCCGAGACCCATCCGCTGCTGGCCCCACTGGTCCCCCAACTGCGTGATCTGCTGGAGGAGTATCAGGTGGCCGGCAAGGGCAAGGTCCGCGTGGAGATCGTCGACCCTCAGCGCTCGCCCGAGCTGGAGCGCGAGGCGGGCGAGCAGTACGGCATCCGCCCGGTGGCCTTCCAGACCGCCACCAAGTACCAGGCCGCCGTGGTCAATTCCTATTTCGACATCCTGGTGAAGTACGGCGACCAATTCGAAACCCTGGGTTTTCAGGATCTCATCGACGTCAAGGTCCGGAGCGAAACGGATCTAGAGGTGCGTCTGCGCAATCCCGAGTACGACCTGACCCGCACGGTCAAGAAGGTGCTCTATGGCTACCAGGGTGGCGGCGATCTCTTCGCCAACATCACCAAGCCACTGCGTCTGAAGGGATTCGTCTCGTCTTCCGAACAGCTTCCCGAGCCACTGCCGGAACTGCGCCAGGCGCTGGAGTCGCACCTGGCCGAACTGGCGGAACGATCACAGGGGCGTTTCAGCTTCGAGATCCAGGATCCGGCGGCCGGCGATGGCACCCTGGCCAAGACGATCCAGGAGCAATACGGCTTCGAGCCCCTGATGGTGAGCCTGCTCGATCCCACGCCCTTCTATTTCTATCTTGTGCTGGAGGGGGGCGATCAGGTCGTGCCGATTCCTCTGCCCGAGACGCTGGACAGCGCCGGGCTTGAACGCGCCATCGAGGCCGGAATCAAGCGCTTCGCGCCCGGCGTGCTGCGCACGCTCGCCCTTTACACGCCGCCGTCCGCGCCCAATCCGCTCGGCATGGGCGCGCCCACGGGTGGCGACTTCGGGCTGCTGCGGCAAAGCCTGCAAGACGGCTTCAGTGTGCGTGAGACGGATCTCTCCTCGGGACAGGCGCCGGAGGATACGGATCTGCTCATGGTTGTCGGTCCGGAGTCGCTGGGTGAGAAGCCGCGTTTCGCCATCGACCAGTTCCTGATGCAGGGCGGCACCGTCATCCTGGCCGCCTCCAGTTTCAACCTGGACCTCGCTGGCGGAAACATCGCGGCGCGCAAGGCGAGCACGGGGCTAGAGGACTGGCTCGGGCACCACGGCCTGACGCTGGAGCCTTCACTGGTGCTGGATCCGCGTAACACGCCCTTCCCCATCCCGGTACAGCGCGATCTCGGCGGCTTCGTCGTCCAGGAGATCCAGACCCTGGATTACCCCTATTTCCCGGACATCCGTGACGACGGACTGGCGGAGGACAACGCCATCACCGCTAATCTGGGTCAGATCACCCTGAACTGGTCGTCCCCGATCCAGGTGGACACACAGAAGAACGCCGGGCGCAAGGTCACGCGCCTCATCCAAAGCTCTTCCGAAGCCTGGACCAGCGACTCCGAGAACATGCAACCAGACTTCGACGCCCATGGCACCTTCGGCTTCCCGACCGGCCAGGACCAGGGTCGCAAGCTCCTGGCGGTGGCGATCGAGGGACGCTTCCAGTCACCCTTCGCGGGACGTCCATCGCCGCTGCTCGTCAAGGAGGACGCCGAGGCCGCGCCCAAGGGTGAAGCCGCCGAGACAGCCGAGGACGGCGAGACCGATAAGACCCCGCCGGTCATCTCCGGCGTGGTCGAGTCCTCGCCCGATTCCGCGCGCCTGATCCTGATCGGCTCCGCGAGCTTCCTCACGGATACCGCCATCGGCCTGGCCAACGAGGCGACCCAGAGCCGTTATCTCAAGCCCATCGAGCTGATGCAGAACGCGGTCGACTGGTCGCTGGAGGATCCAGGGCTCCTGGCCCTGCGCGGACGCGGCCAGTTCAGCCGCATGCTCGACCCCATCGGGCAAGAGCGGCGTGTCTTCTGGGAGTCCCTGAATTATCTGCTGGCGCTTGGCGGACTGCTGCTCGTCTACTGGATTCATCGCCGCGCCCGCGCCCGCCGCGCGCGGATCCATGCCGCCATTCTTGGTCACGGAGGTACAGGTTCATGACATCGACCCATGCGACATCGACCGGCACGCCCTCTAGCGGCGCAAGGACCGATCTCCGGTGGAGTTCGGATCTGCGCTCGCCCCTGGTGCTGGGGCTCGTGCTTCTACTCGGCCTGCAACTCTTCATCGCCCTGGGCCAGAGCCTGAGCGGCTCCGGAATGACCGCCCTGGATCCCCGGACACCCCTGTTTGACTTCACCACCGATCAGGTCACCCGGATCCTGATCGAGGGCTCGGACGGCGGCGAGCAGGCCCACCTGGAGCGTCGGGACGACGGGCGCTGGGTCATCGGCGACCTGGCCGGCTTCCCGGCGGCCGGGACCAAGGTCGATCAGCTCCTCAAGGGGGTCGCCGAACTCAAGCGTCCCCTGCCGATCGCCACCAGCGAGGCGGCGCGCAAGCGCTTCAAGGTCGCCGACGAGGGTTTCGCGCGGCGCCTGACGCTGGAGGGCCGGGACGGTCGCCTCGGGACGCTGATCCTGGGCGACACCCCCGGCTTCCGCCGTCTGTTCGGCCGCCCGGCGGACGACCCGGCCGTCTACGATCTGGCGCTTGCCCTATCCGATGTCTCCAACCGGCGCGACGATTGGATCGACAACGGTCTGCTGCGGCTCGACCAGGAGAAGATCGCCGGTATCCGCGGCGCGGACTGGGCGCTGACCAGGACGGCCGAGGGCTGGAGGTTCGCGGACAGCGACGAGGCCATCGACCAGGACGCAGCGAATCGAGCCGCCATGAGCCTGGCCAATCTGGGCTACCGAGGCGTGCTCGGAACCGAGGAGGATCCTGCCTACAACCAACAAACGCCCAAGCTCGGGATCGAGATCCAGCTTGCCGACGGTGGCGCGCGGTCCTATCGCGTCTCCCAAGTCGGGGAGAGCGAGGACTATGTCCTCAAGGACGCGGATCGGCCCTACTATTTCAAGCTATCCAAATACGATCTGGATGGCTTGATTGATCTGGACAAGTCCAAGCTGACGGCGCCAGCCGAAACGGCAACGACTGAAAACGAGTCCGGGTCAGAGACCGAACCCAGGCCGGCGACCGAGCCCGCGCCCGAGACGCCTTGACCGGCGGCAGGAAAGGGCAAAGCGACAATCGTGTGATCGATCGCATGGATCCAATCCTTACGCCGCTGCGGCGCCCGCTGGAGCACCGCCAATCCGCAGCGATAGACCCACCGTGGTATAGGCGGGAAGGCTCAGCGGCAACCAGGGCGCAAGCAGGTGCGGCACGCGGGCACCCGGCGGCGGCCGAGCCCGGCACTCAGGTACATCTACAGTGTCAATGGCATGACCAGGAGCGAATGCTGATGACCAAACGGGGGCGACAGGGCGAGACGCTGGGCCGCCTCCCCCGAGTCGCCTTCCTCGCCGACAGGGGTTGGTGACCGGTGCGCGTCCGATGGCTTGCCCTCACGCTCCGCCGCCAGTGCCCGCTCTTTCCAGGACGCGCGGCTCGCTTCCAGATCCTGGATCTTGACCGGCGCCGCGCGGACGTCGCGGCTTATCCAGGGCTTTGGCCTTCCACGCATCGCGCGATTTCTGGACAGTCGGGCCACGGGACTCTTGAAGATCTCCATCCGCGCTTGCTTTCTCACATCCGCCTGTCAGGTCATCGCGCCGCAAGGTCTGCCCTGAGAGGCGACGCGGGCTGTCGAGCCCCGGCCCGCGGGACAACAACGGGGCAGGTCACCGACCTCTCCAGCGACACACAATCCGCATGAATCATCGGGCGCGTTTTGGCGTCGGATTGAACTCCCCAGGCGCATGGATTGACCGCGTTGGTGGCGCGGATGTCGGGGCGAATGAATTCGCCCCGACAGGATGCCGCGCGACATCCACGTCGAGCACGTCGATCCGAGCCTTGGAACTGTGGCCGGGCGGACCATCCCAGTATGAAGACAATTGATGACACGCCCTCGGCCTGTCCCCGCTGAAAACAGATCACCGCCGACCGGTATCCCTCGTTGTTCCATCATCGACAGGGGCATCGCGTCGATAATCCCGCGAAGCGAATCCTGCCCAGTTTCGCTCGGTCGGCGGAAACGCCTCTTGATCGTCCCTTGTGTTTTGGTGCACATAGACGTGACTCACTGAAATCGGCCGGATCCTCGACCTACCTTTTGGACTTTCTCACGCCTCTTGCCCGCTTCTGGTCGCGCGTCTCGCGCCAGGATGAGCGCGCCCCCCAGGATTCCGCTCCGACCCTGGCCCAAACCGGGCTTACCGACAGGGTCGAAGACTCGGTCTGGCCAGCCGCCCCATCGGAGCGCGTCGAAACGCCGCTGTCCGCCGTTCTCGTCGAAGGTGGGGAGGAAGCGGCGGAGCCGGATCTCGGCAGGCCGGATAGCTCCGGGGAATCCAGCCCGAAAACCCCGCTCCGCCTGGGGCCACGGGCTGTTATCCGGGATCGGATGCTCCTGGCCTGGCACTGGATTCGGCATTTGCCGGTGCTCCTAGTGCTGGCGAGTCTGGTGCTGGTCGTCGGTTTGCGTTGGGTGAATCCGCCCGCCTCGGCTTTCATGCTGCGCCATGCCTTCAACGTCTGGCGTCTCAATCAGAGCCAGCCCTATTACCAGCATGCCTGGATTGACTGGGAGCGAATGCCGGCCAGCATCAAGCTGGCCGCGATCGCCGGCGAGGACCAGCGTTTTCCGAGCCATCTGGGATTCGACCTGATCGAGATCCGTCACGCGATCCGGGACCATCGGTCGGGAGAGCGCCTGCGCGGGGCGAGCACCATCAGCCAGCAGACCGCCAAGAATCTCTTTCTCTGGCCAGGCTCGGGCTGGGAACGCAAACTGTTGGAGGGATGGTTCACACTGATGATCGAGACCCTCTGGTCCAAGGAGCGGATCCTGGAGGTCTACCTCAACATCGCGCAGTTCAGTCCCGGCACCTACGGCATCGAGGCGACCAGTCAGCGTTACTTCGGCCATTCCGCGAGCGAACTCGCTCTGGAGGAAGCAACTCTATTGATCGGGGTGCTGCCGGGGCCTGGGAATTATCAATTGGACCAGCCGTCCGAGCGGCTCCAGCGCCGCGCGGCCTGGATCATGGATCAGACCCAGCGGCTTGGCGGAAACCGTTATCTCCGACGTTTATGAGGAAGGGGCGACCTATCGGATGGTGGCCGCTCAGTCGCAATGGCGATCCACGAGCGCCTGGTGATAAGCGAGCTTGCTGTCGTTCTGGTCCTTCTCGGAGCGGGTGCGGTAGCCCTTCATCACCTTCTGTTTCCACTTGGCGACCTCGCCGCGATGCTTGGCGCACTTGGCCGGATCCAGCTCCGAATTCCTGTCGGGCCTGGACGCCGTCCGCTGGGCCTCGGCCTCTTTCCTGGCCTTGAGACGCGCGCGGGTCAGGGCCTCGCGCTCCGCGCGCATGCGCGCCGCCTGGCCGCCGACCGAATAATCCTCGGCGGACGAGCCGGTCTCTCTACCGTCCGGCCCGCGGATGTCGACCTGGAGCCGGTTGGCCTCGGCGCTATCGGCGCGCCCATCGCAAGCGGTTTGCTGATAAGTGATCCGGCCGTTGGGCTGTTGGCATTTATAGAGCGCGGCCCAGGCCGGATGGAGCGCGAGCCCGAAAAGGGTCAGGCCGAGCAGGAGTCGGACCAGGGATAAGGAGCGGGGAACTGGCATGACCTATCTCCGTTGCGTGCCCGGTACTGGGTCGCGAGACCCGATCCGACGCTGGATCGACCCTCGCCCTCTCAGGCGTCGGACCTTACAGCAAACAACGCGGAGTGTGCAATCGGTGGGTAGCGAGGGCGCGGCGCGGGTTCGGCGGGAGGCCAGGAAATGCGATCCCGCCGCCCGGCTCCCAGGGCAAGGCGGCGGCGCCCGCTCGTTCGAATTGGTTCGCGGCTGGGTCTGGCTCAGCAGCACTCGCGCCGCTTCGCGCTCGCCTCGGCCAGCTCATGCAGCATGGGCTCGGTATCGTCCCAGCCGACGCAGGCGTCGGTGATGCTCTGGCCGAAGATGAGGTCGTCGCAGGCGCCCGGATTCTGGCTGCCGGCGACCAGATGGCTCTCGATCATCACGCCGATGATGCGCCGGTCGCCGCGCGCGATCTGGCCGGCGACATCCCGACAGATGCGGATCTGCTTCTCGGGCCGCTTGCCGCTGTTGGCGTGGCTGAAATCGATCATGATCTTGGGGCTAAGGCCCGCGGCCGCGATCTGCTCGGCGGCGATGTTGACGCTCTCGGTGTCGTAGTTCGGCCGCTGCCCGCCACGCAGGATGATGTGGGTATCCACGTTGCCGGTGGTGCTGAAAATGGCGGACTGACCATCCTTGGTCACGGACATGAAGACGTGCGGGCGCGCGGCGGCATGGATGGCGTCGATGGCCACCTTGACGTCGCCGTTGGTCGCGTTCTTGAAACCGATCGGGCAGGACAGACCCGAGGCCAGTTCGCGATGGCCCTGACTCTCCGTGGTGCGCGCGCCGATCGCGCCCCAACTCACCTGGTCGGCGATATATTGGGGACTGATGAGGTCGAGGAATTCGGTGCCCGCCGGCATGCCCATGTCGTTGAGATCCGCCAGGAGCTTGCGGGCAACGCCGAGACCCTTGTTGATCTCGAAGCTGCCATCCAGGTTCGGATCATTGATGAGCCCCTTCCAGCCAACCGTGGTGCGCGGTTTCTCGAAGTAGACGCGCATGACGACGATCAGATCCCTGGCGAGCGCCTCGCGCAGCGGATTGAGCCGCCCGGCGTACTCCAGCGCCGCCTCGGGATCGTGAACCGAGCAGGGACCGACCACCACCAGCAGCCGGTCGTTGCTGCCGTGAAGGATGCGTTGGATCGCGTGGCGGCTGTTATAAACGGTGTCGGCCGCCACCTCCGAGAGGGGATATTCCTGGTGCAATTCCCTCGGCGAGCGGACTTCGGTGATGTCGCGGATGCGCAGATCGTCTGTACGGTGCATGGCTAGAGGCTGGAGCGGTTCGGAAAGCGATCCAGTATAAACCTAGCGAGGCTTCGTCTCAGACCGACGAATCATGGGATGGCCCCGGTTGATCGTCCGAAGCCGCTAAACTCCGGATGTAGCCGCGTGTGCGGCGGGTCGGCGTCACGCCCGATCAGTCAACCGGGGCCAACGACAAGGATAGGACAGACCGTCGCGGAAATGATGACACGCCCTAGCTCGGTCCTCGGTCCTGGCCCGATTCCGGCCACTCGAACGCTCCCTGGCGGCGATCGGGAACGCCTCCGACCCTCTCTTCTGGCGCGAGGGCTTGGGGGCTGACGACCGCCAGTGCTTCCTTGACCGAACGGAGTTGATTATAGTGCCCGGGTCATGGGACTCGGCTGGAACGGCTGTCTCCTGCCTGGTCCGGGACCATGAGAACCCTTGAGGTAGCGGGCTGGACCCGATCCGATCGCCGCCGCCGGACAAGCCATCGACCTCCCCTGGGTCGCCGTGCCCTGGCAACCGACAGGGGACTCGCATCACCGGCGCGGATTCCGGCCGCGCGCCCTATCGGGCCGCGCCGACCTCACGAGATATCGAGCACCGTCCAGGTCAAGCCATCAGCGACCATGATTCCCTCAACCGCCACCGAGCTGCTGTATGAACTGTCGCGGGCGATCGGCGACGCCGGGGAACTGGAGCCCATGCTCCACCGGTTCCTGGTCGAGATGCACCGCCTGCTCGATGGGCGCGGTGGCGCCATCCTGGAGTCGCGGGCCTCGGAGCCGACCGGCTCCGGCCAGCCTCCGGTTGTCCAGATGCTCCCCAACCAACTGCCGCGCGACCCCGCCTATAGCGGTTTCTGGGAGCGCTGGTCGTCGGCCTCGCTCGACGCCGCGCTGAACGCGCGTACCGACGCCTTACCGATCGTCGACAGCGACGCGCAAGGCATCGTCCATGTCTTTCGTCTGCCCCACTTCGGGATCCTGATCTTCCTGCGCGACCCGGCGACTGGCGTCCTGAGCACGGATCTTCAGCAGGGCATCGGCCTGCTCGCGGGCACGCTGGCCCAGGCCGCGCGCGCCTGCCGGTTCGCGCAAGAGGCGCGCCGCCAGGCCCAGCGCCTCGGGCAGACCGGGGAGTTGGCCGGCATCGGCGTCTGGGAGTGGGACATCGACAGCGATCGCCTGGATTGGGATGCCCGCATGCCGGGGACTTTCGGCCTCCAGGCCGATGACTTCCATGGCCATCTGTATGACTGGATTCAGCGCCTCCATCCCGAGGACCGGACCCCGACGCGCGAACTGATCAACGATGCCCTGCGCGGCCAGGACGACTTCGAGCTTGAGTACCGGATCATCCGCCCCGACGGCCAGGTGCGTTACCTGCGCGACCGGGCCAGGATCATACTGGCGCCGAACGGGCTCGCCCATCGTGTCTTCGGGGTCAATGTCGACATCACCCCCAGCCGATTGGCCGAGCAGGCCCTGATCCAGGCACGCGACCTTGCCGAATCGGCCAATCTCGCCAAGAGCCGGCTGATCGCCAATATGAGCCACGAGATACGGGCACCCCTGAACGGCATCCTGGGGCTCAGCGAGCTTGCGCTGGATACCCGGCTCGACCCGACGCAAAGGGACTACGTCACCATCATCCGGTCATCGGCGGAGGGGCTGCTCGGAATCCTGGGGGACATCCTCGATTTCGCCAAGATCGAGACCGGAGGCATGCGGATCGAGGAAATCCCCTTCAGTCTCTCGGTCATGCTCACGGAAATGGTCGCCTCGCTCGCGACCACCGCCAAACGCAAGGGACTGGACATCGTCTACGACCAAACGGACGAACTGCCGCCGCGCAGCCTGGGCGATCCGGGGCGGATCCGGCAGGTGTTGGCCAACCTCTGCGACAACGCGATCCAACTCGCCGACGATGGCGAGATCCGCGTCCAGGCGCGGGTGCTCGCCGGCGAGGATCCCTATCTGGACCAGATCCAGTTCTCGATCCTGGACCAGGGCGCGGGGTTTCTCTCCGGCGACATCCAGGCGCTGTTCGGCGCGCATGACGACCTTGATCCCGCGATCGCTCGAAAATTCGGCGGAGCCGGACTCGGCCTGAGTATTTGCGCCCGCCTGATTGATCTCATGGGTGGGCGGATCTGGGCCGACAGCCAGGATGAGGGCGGCGGCTGCCACTTCACCCTTCCGCTGCCCAGGCTACAACCCACGCCAGCGCCCTTGCCGCCGATGGAGTCCTGGCCAAACAAGCGCGCGCTCATCGTCGACGACGATCCGACCAGCCGCCGGACGCTCGTCTACTGGTTCAAGCAATGGGGATTCGCGGTCGAGGAGGCGAGCAATGGGCGCCAGGCGCTTGAGCGGGCGCGCGAACGTCACGCCGAGGGAGTGCCCTTCGATGTCCATCTGTTCGATTCGGCGCTGCCCGAGATCGACGGTTTCTCACTGGCACGACGGCTGTCCGAGGAAGGTCTGGCCGAGCATGGACGCCTGATCATGATCTCCTCCTCCGGACACCGAGGCGACGCCCAACGCTGCCGGGATCTCGGAATCGATGCCTTCCTGACCAAGCCGGCGACCCCGCTGGAACTTCGGGAAACCCTCACCAGTATCCTGAACGCCTCCGAACGCCGCGACCCAGGTCCGCTGCTGACCCGACACGATCTGATCGAGCACCGTCGACGGCTAAGGATCCTTCTGGTCGAGGACAACGAGGTGAACCAGAAGCTGGCAGGCGCCCTTCTGAGGGAGTGGAACCACGAGGTGGTGATCGCCAGCGATGGGCGCATGGCGATCGAACACTTCCGACCCTCGACCTATGATCTGGTCTTCATGGATCTCTACATGCCCATCATGGACGGGATCGAGACCGCGCGCGCGATCCGTCGGATCGAGCAGGGTCTGAGCCGCACACCCATCATCGCCATGACCGCGCACAGCCTGGAGAGCGACCGCGAGCGCTGTCTGGAGGCCGACATGGACGAGCACATCGCCAAACCGCTCCAACCCAGGATCCTTGAGGATCTGGTGCAAAGATTCACGCAAACGCATTGATCAAGCGATTACATCGAGCGCGCCCGCTGGCCCGCGGACGCGGGCCAGCGCGCGAGCCGATCAGATCCTGAACCAGGACACCCGCTCCTGGAGCAGGCTGGCCAGATCGGCCAACTGTTCGCTGGCGGTCGCGATATGCGAGGAACCGACAGCCGTCTGATCGATCGTCGCCGAGATGGTGTGGATGTTGCGGTTGATCTCCTCGGCCACGGCGGTTTGCTCTTCCGCCGCGCTGGCGATCTGCCGGTTCATGTCGTTGATGCTCGTGATCGAGGCGCTGATACTCTGGAGCGACTCGCCGGCGAGGCGCGCCTGGGAGACGCTCTCGCGCGCCATCGCCTGACCCTTCGCCATCACCCGCACGGCACCGACCGAGCCATTCTGCACGCGCTCGATCTTCTCCTGGATATCCTGGATCGAGGATTGGGTGCGGCTGGCCAGGGTCCGCACCTCGGCCGCGACGACCGCGAACCCACGTCCCTGCTCACCGGCGCGCGCCGCCTCGATGGCCGCGTTCAGAGCCAGCAGATTGGTCTGCTCCGCCACGCCCCGGATCACGTCCAGCACCGCGCCGATCTCACGACTGTCGTCGGACAGGCGCGCGATCACCTCGCTGGCGGACTCCACCTCTTGGGCCAGGAGATCGATCGCGGCGATCGTCTGGGTGACGACCTGTCCGCCCGCCTCGGTCTCCCGGTCGGTTTCCTGGGCGGCGCGCGCGGCCGCCGCGGCGTGGCGCGCGACCTCCTCGACCGTCGCCGTCATCTGGTTCATCGCGGTGGCGACCTGATCGGTCTCCGACTGCTCCACCCGCACCTGCTCGCGTGTTTGCTCGCTCGTCGCCGAGAGCTGGACCGCCGCCGCGGCCACCTGCGAGCTGGCGGTCGAGACCTCCCGCAGCAGGCGCTTCATGTTCTCGACCATCCGCGAGAGCGCCGCCAGGAGACTGGTGTCGTCACCCGCGCGAAGCTCGACCGGCGTCGCCAGATCGCCCTCGGCGAGCCGGTTGACGATCGCCACCACCACGGCGGGTTCTCCGCCCAACTGACGGAGCGTATCCCGCGTGATATAGACGCCGAGCAGGACGGCCAGGGTCAAGCCCAATCCGATTCCTACCCCATAGAGCTTGACCATGAGATCGCCTTCCCTCAATCCCGCGCCAAGCAGGTCATCGGCGCTCTTGTTCCTGAGCGCGACCAAGGACTCGATGAGCACCCCCACCCGATCGGAAACGAGAAAAGTCGCATCGACCGAGCGACCGTACTCCCCGAGCAGCGCGGAATAGGCATCGGGATCCGATACCTGAGTCATACGCCCCGCCAGGGCATCCAACTCGCGGTAATTGGCCCGCCAAGTCGCGTAGTCGCTCTTCAGCGCCGTGAACACGGCCTGTTCGTCGACGGATTGAGGAAGCTGCTCGTATAGCGCGAGCGTATCCTCGACGATCTTCCAGGAGGCCACGCGCTGGCGCATGACCTGTTCGATCACCGCGTTGGTCTCCGGACCCCAGGTGGTCAGGCCCTTCACCTCGTAGGTCTGACCGCGAATATTGATACGTTCGTAGTTGAGCCGATTTAGCTGCACGATCGCCGGCAGGGATTCCCGGCTCATGCCGATCAGGTGGTCACGCATGCTCAGCTCTCCCTTGATCCCGAACAGGCCGACGATCAGGATGATCGTCGCCAGGGACAAAAAGCCGACGGCCAGCTTCACGCTCAATCGAATCTTCTTCATTAGGTGCTGCTTCCTGTTTCGAGGCCCTGCTTGATGGCCAGGACCGGGCCGATGAGGCAACTCCGGGTCGCCCGAGAGGATGGGATGCGCATCGCGGACACCCGGCCATCAGGCAACGCGGAGCAGGCCCGGAGATATTCCGAGCCAGTCCATCCGAGGAAGCGTCAGCCGAAGGGTCCGCTCGACATTCGCTGGGGAGTCTAAGCGAAGCGATCAGTTGGAAGTGCCAACCGGATCACTGCGTTTGTAATCGGCGCCGGTCGCCACCGCAAGCACGCAGTTGCTACCCGCCCGCTTGGCGGCGTAAAGCGCCTCGTCAGCCTGCCGATAGAGCTGATCCATATCCATGCCGTTGCGATAGGTCGCGGCGCCGATGCTCAGGCTGATCCTGACCCGCTCGCCGGCATCGCTCTCGATGATCAGCTCCAAAACGGCCCGCCGAATCCGTTCCGCGCACTCCAGGGCGTCCGCCAGTCCGGTCGAGGGCAGCAGCACGACGAACTCGTCGCCCCCCATCCGCACGCAGAGATCGGCCGTCCGCGTCACCCCCATGAGGGTATCGGCGACCTGACACAGCAACCGATCGCCGAGTGGGTGGCCGAAGGTGTCGTTGACGCTTTTGAAATGATCGAGATCCATCACCAGCATCGAGATCGGTTGCCGATGCCGCAGGCTGTCCGCCACCCATTGAGCCCCCTGGAGCGTCAAGGCCCGGCGATTGCCCAGCCCGGTAAGCGGATCGCGTTCCAATTGCTGACTGACACGGGTGAAACGCAAGGCGTTCTGAAGGGCCGGACCCGCCAGACCCAGCAGGCTCTCGATGTGAAGCTGGTCATCCTCCGAGAAGCGGCGGCCACGCATCAGCTTGAGGATGCCCATCTCCTGGCCATTCAGCGTTAGGGCATATTCGAGCCGATGCCGATCCGGCTTGCCGCCCGACAACCGCTGATCGCCGAGCGGGCTCTGGTATTCCCATCCGCTGTGATCCACGAGTTCGCGGAGGAAGTCGTTGAGCGTGATCACCACCTGATCGAGTTCCAGGGAAGCCGTGATCGCCTGCAGGAACCGAATGGTATCGATGGCCTCGTAAGGCTGGCGGAGGCCCGGCTCGGCCGATGAAATGAGCGTCAGGCGTGGCGTATCGGCTTGATTGTTGGGCGGCACGGGACGTCCCCGAAGGAATGGTTCGTGCTCGTGTACTGCGAAAGCCGTGCCAAGCGATGTATCCTCCGAATCGGCCGACATCCGCTCCTGGAACAGTCTGGCAGCGACGGATCCCTGGCGGACTTGACACCCTGGACGACATGATGTCGGCGCTCGGGACGCCCGACGCCGCGCGCCCGCCATCGCGTCCCAGCCGGATTTGACCTCGCGCGGCAGGTGCATGACCTCTTCCAGCGACCCTGGCTCGCGCCGCGGATTCCCTTCCAGCAAGCGCCGGCCGCCCTAGATTTTCTTGCCCGCGCCGCGGACAGCGACCGCGCGCCTGGCAAAACCGCGCGATACGAGACTCAACGCCCGACCGAGCGATATTCGACGCCACCGGTGCTCGCGTTTGACGTCCATCACGCGAATCGACAAGCCGCCCGTCTCCTGGTCGAGAATGATTTCCAGCAGGCGTTGCTCGTCCTGCGCATAGGCGTCGATGAACTCGACGACCGAATCCCGTCCCACCGTCGACATGCGACCCCGTACTCTCAACCGACTGCTCCGCGGCGAAACGCCGATTCAACCACCGCCAGGTCGAACGTCCGATTTCCGACGCTGCTCATGGCGCTCATGGTCGAAGTAACGGCGGTATCCAGGATTTCTTGAGACTGGCCGGCATGAAACCTGATCTCGTCGACATGGCGTGTGGCCGGAGGGTGCCGTCGGGCTCGATCCGAAAACGGGCCGTCGGCGACCGACTCAAGACGGTGCGGTCACCCACCCAAGACTTGCCGCCATTCGAGGTCGGGATGCCGGTTCCCGGAAATCGCCTCAGCGACGCAGAATGTCGGCATTGACATCGCGGAGTACCAGACCTCGGAACTTCTGGGCGCGCAGCCTGGCGGAGGTCGCCCAGGGCTCCGAATGGCCGGAGGTGGTCTCGATCCAGCGCTCGAAGGAGGACCGTGGCGAGAGGCGCTGGCGCTGCGCGTCGAACAGGGCGCTCTTGCGGGGATCCCCGGCCCAGTGCACGGCGCGGGGCTGTTCGGGGCGCCACCAGAAGAAACAACGCTCCGCCTGGTCGCGGAAATTCTCCACCCGCACCGCGAGCAAACCGCTGGCGAGCCCGGATAGGGACGCGGCCTCTGGATAGTGCGCGGAGAGCTGGTCGGTGGCGAAGATCGGCTCGCGGATCGCCTCGTTGAACCAGTTGGCCATGGCGCGGATGGCCGCGATGTCCGGCGTCTGTCCGAAGGTCACGATCGTGCGCGCGTCGACGAGCGCCGCGCCGGTGGCATCGACCAGGGACATCAGGGCCTCCCCGAGCGTCGGGCCGGCGATGCGGCTAGACGTGAGGCCGGGATCGACGCCGACGTCCTGGCCCGAATCGGCCTGACGCAAGGCTTCGAGCAGGGCCGTGATCTCCTGATCGCTCTCGTTCAGTTCCACCATACGACGGGTGCTCTGATAGCCGGCGATCGCCAGGGTGAAGACCTGAACCATCTCGGCACAGCGCTCGCGCACGGGCAGCGGCAGATGACGCGGAACCCGATGATGACAGGCGACCAGTCCCCAGAGTTCGCCGGCGACCCGTACCGAGAAGGACAGCGAGGCCGTGACGCCCATGTTGGCGAGATATTCCAGGTGCACCGGAGAGACCGCGCGCAGATCCGACAGGGTCAGATCGAGGCTGTCGCCATCCGGATCCAGGATCGGCACGGGCAGCGCGTCGATGTCCGGAATCTGTCGATGCGAATTGAGGAGATAGATGTCACGCGCGATCCGCGGGATGTCGGAGGCCGGATAACGCAGACCAAGATAAGGCGGGAGACCTTCGACGAGACTTTCGCTGATGACCTCGCCACAGCCATCCTCGCGAAAGCGATAGACCATGACCCGCTCGAAGCCGCTGGCCGCGCGCAGCTCATCGGCCAGATATTGGCAATGGGTCGCCCAATCATGCTCCGAGTAGGGCATCCGATAGAGCCGATGCGAGACCGGACGATAGGCCTCATGCCGCTGCGAGGCCGGCAGGGAGGCTTCCAGCTCCAGCAGCCAATGGCTCTCATCGCAGGAGAGAAGCCCGTCGAGCGCGCCCTTGACGCCTTGAAACAGCTCCGGGTACAGACGTTTGTCGGCGGATGGCCGCATCCAGGCATCCGCGGCCTCGGCCTCGGCCAGGTCGGCGATCTCGGTCGTTGGCGGAAAATCCGGCATCAGGGCCGCGATTGGCTGGCCCAGGACCACCTTGAGCGGACGCCCGACCCAGTCCTCGAGGTTGGCGCTCGCGAAACGAACGATCGGACTCCCGGTCCGGCCACCTAGCAGGCAACCCTGGGGTTGGATAGACTGCACGCGATGCAACTGCTCGCGTTCGCATTCGGTCAAAAAGCCTTGTAGTGAAAGCTCGCTCATGGGTCGATCCTCCGGGATGGAGTTCATATGCTACGCGATCCCAAGCCAGGCCGCGTCCTTGGGCCAGCGCATCGCGTCCAGTCCGCCCGGTTCGACGAACGGGCGCCTCAACCTTCCTCGCACACTGATTCGCGCATGCGGATCCGGACGGATCAATGCAGGACCTCGGTCATCCCTCCACCCCCTCTTCCCCGATCCAGATCGACCTGGCGATCGCGCTCCGCCAAGCCACGGCCGAGGCGCATGCGGCGGTCGAACGACTGCCCATGATGTGCCGGCTGACGTCCGAATCCGTGACCAGGGAGGATTACCGCGACTACCTCCAGACCCTCGCCGCCATTTACGCACCGCTCGAGCCGAGCCTCTATGCCCGGTTGGACAATGGATTGCGCGAGGCGTTGGGCGTTCGCCCCAAACTGCCGGCCCTGCGGCACGATCTGGAAGAACAGGGCGGCGTCTGGTTGACCCACACGCCCGAAACAACGCCTTGGCTGGATTGTCCCGACGGCGTCAGCGCCGCCGTGGGTGGTCTCTATGTCCTGGAAGGGGCGACGCTCGGCGGTCGGACGATCGCTCGCCAGCTCCGCCGTATCCTCGGCGATGGATTGGGCTCGGCGAGCTTCCTGGATTTCCACGGCACGGACACCTCCGCGGCCTGGAAGCAGTTCAGCGGCGGCCTGAACGCCCTGGTCGCGCGCGGGATTCTCGCGCCCGAGGCGGTGATCGCGGGCGCGCTGGCCGTCTTCGGCCATGTCCATCGGCGCCTGGAGCAGGCGGACCCCGCCGGAGCCCATCCGGCATCGCCAGGGCCCGGGGATCACTGACGCGCGTTCCGGCCTCGGGACAGGAACAAGCGCAACAGCCTTGGATCCAGCTCGTCGAGCTGGCGACGCAGGCGGATGTCGTCCTCGCCGCCGACCAGTCGGCGCAGCAGACGGTAGGCGTCGCCGCGCTCGCCGCTGGGCGCGTCATCAGCCGGAACCTGGGCGCTCTCGGTCGGATCGTGCAACAGCAGCCAGGCCGGGAAGTCCTCGGTCTCCAGGGGCGGATCCAGATCGCCGAAGGCGCGCCAGAGACTCGCGAGCCAGGGATCCGGGAAGTCGGTCGAGACGAAGGCGCGTTCGGCGTACAGGGGATGTTCCCAGCACAACCAGATCCAGTCGCGCCGAGCGGTGACCGGATCGCGGCGATGCCAGGCGCTTTCGGCGTGGAGCCGCACCAGCGCCGGTCGCTCGCGCCAGTCGGCGAGGCGTTCGACCGAGTCGCGCACGGCGTCCCAACGGCCGGCACGCGCCCAGGCGTGACTGGCGTGCCGCTGGGGCCTGGTCGGATCGAAAGGCTCCCCGGCCAGTTGCTGGGCCAGGTCCGACCACAAGACGGCCAGGACGTCCCGCGCCCGGTGCCCCAGCAGATCCCTGGCGACCGGATCGATCGCCTCCAACTCCGCGGAGCGCTCGCGCGCGTTTCCGTCCACTTGACCATCGCCCGCGTCGATGCACTGAATCAAACGCAGGAAACCGCCGAGTCTCGGGTGGCGCGGATTGGCGCGCATGAGCTGGGCGACCTGCTCGCGGGCCGCGTCGCCGCGACGTTCGGCCAGGGCGAGACGGATGGCGTCCTCCAGCAGGAGTTCGCCCGAGTCCTGGAAGAGATCCAGTTGCCGTCGATCGGCGGCGGGCACCCAGCCCTGGGTGCAGACCCGCTTCAGACTAGCCTCGGGACCGAAGGACAGGATCCGCTCGCCACCACCCCAGGCGCGGTACTCCAGCCCGGTCGCCTCCAGCTTCTGGCGACGCGCGTAGGCGCCCGCCCGCGTCAAACACTCGACGGTCTCCGCCACGCCGAGACGCAGGGCCGCCTGGAGATCCTCATGGCGACCCAGACGCCAGGACTCATAGTCCTCGTAGGCGAGCAGGTCGGCGGCGAGCAGGAATTCCAGCGGATCGAGCCGACCCTGCTCGAACAGCAGACGATCGACGAGTTCCCGCAGGTCTTTGTCGGACAAGGCGGCGGTCATCGGCGGGCCTCCGGGGTGGACAGGGCCGATCAATCCGCGATCGGCGCGAAGAGAAGATCCAGGTCGGCGGTGCTGAGCGAGCCGGCCGCGGCGCCGCCACCGGCCAGCATGGCATCGGCGAGCGCCTGCTTGCGGGCCTGAAGCTCGGCCACGCGCTGCTCGACCGTGCCCTCGGTCAGGAGCTTGTAGACGAACACCGGCTTGTCCTGGCCGATGCGGTGCGCGCGGTCGGTGGCCTGACGCTCCACGGCCGGATTCCACCAGGGATCATAGTGGATCACGGTATCGGCGGCGGTGAGGTTCAGACCGCTGCCGCCGGCCTTAAGACTGATCAGGAAGAGCGGCACCTCGCCGGCCTGGAAGCGGTCGACCGGCAGGGCGCGATTCCGGGTGCGCCCGGTGAGCTTGACGAAGTCGCGGTTCTCGCTCAGACCATCGGCGATCAGGGCCTCCTCGATCAGATCCAGCATGCTGGTGAACTGGGAGAACAGCAGGATCCGCCGACCCTCGGCCAGCAGCTCGGGCAGCAGGGTCATGAGCAGTTCCAGCTTGGCCGAACCCTTGACCTTGCGCGCGCTCTCCAGCGGCACCAGACGCGGATCACAGCAGACCTGGCGCAGTTTCAGCAGGGCGTCCAGGATGATGATGCCGCTCTGGGACAGCCCCTTGCGCTCCACCGCGCCGCGCACCTTCTCGTGCAGCGACAGACGCAGGGTCTCGTAGAGATCGCGCTGATCCTCCGCCAGTGGCGTCTCGCGCAGGATCTCGGTCTTGGGCGGCAGTTCGGTGGCAACCGCCTCCTTGGTACGCCGCAGCAGGAAGGGGGCGATGCGCCGGCGCAGTTGCTCAGCGCGCTCGGCGTCGCCCTGGCGTTCGATGGGGTTGCGGAAGAGGCGCCGGAAGCGGCGCTCGTCGCCGAGCAGATCGGGCATCAGGAAATCCAGCAAGGCCCAAAGCTCGCCCAGGTGGTTCTCCAGCGGCGTGCCGGTGAGACAGAGCCGATGCCGCGCATCGATCGCGCGCACCGCGTCGGCGGCCTTGCTGCGCGGGTTCTTGATCGCCTGGGCCTCGTCGAGGATCAGCAGATGCCAGGGCTGGGCGGTCAGGATCTCGCTGTCGCGCGGAAGCAGAGGATAGGTGGTCAGCACCAGATCGTGCTCGGCGATGGTCGGAAAACGCGCGTGCCGATCCGTCCCGTGCAGCAGCAGCACCTTGAGCGCCGGGGCGAAGCGTTGCGCCTCGCGTCGCCAGTTGAACATGAGGCTGGTAGGCGCGACCACCAGGCTCGGCCGATCGGCGCGACCGCTGGCCTTCTCGATCAGCAGATGCGCCAGGGCCTGGACCGTCTTGCCCAGCCCCATGTCGTCGGCCAGCACGCCGCCCAGCTCGTATTCGCGCAGGAATTGCAGCCAGTCGAGCCCCTGGCGCTGGTAGGGCCGCAGCTCGGTTCCGAGCCCGGCGGGCGGCTCGACCGCCTTGAGGCCATCGAAGTCCCTGAGACGCCGCCCCCAGTCGCGGGCCTGCTCGCCGCCGCGCCAGCGCAGGCTCGGATCCGCCTCCTCCAGTTCCGCGAGTTGGGCGCTCTGCATCCGCGAGAGACGCACGCGACCATTCCGGGAGAGCGGTCGCTCCGGATCGAACAGTTCCACCAACGTGGCCAGGATGGGTTTCAGACGCCGCGCCGGCATCAGAATCAGCCGCCCGTCGTCCAGACGCAGCGGCAGCCGGTCATCCTCGTCCAACTCGGCCAGACCGCTCGACGACAATCCACTCCGCTGGTTCTGGATCATCCCCACCAACAGCGGCAAGAGATCGATGCGCTGACCGTCCACCTCGATGCCCAACCCCAGGTCGAGCCAGCGTCCGCCCTCCGGCTGGTCGATCTCCAACTCCCAGTCGCCGACCTCGGCCAGCCGGAACTGAAAACCGTCGTCGATCTCGATCCGCCAGCCGGCCGCCTGCAAGCCCGGCAGATGGCGGCCCATGAAGCCGAACCAGGCGCTGTCGTCCTCCAGACCGAAGGCGAGTCCGGGGCGCTCGGCCTGTTCGCCGCTGGGCGCGAACCCCATTTGCCCGAGCCGCTCGATCGCCGCGCGCTCGGCGCCCGCGTCGCGCTCGATGACCAGCAGCCGGCCCTCCTCGACACGCTGAAGCGTGGCCGCGCGATCGCGCGGATCGACGCGCGCACCACCGTAATCGAACAGGAGCACGGCCGCGTGGACCCACTGAGGCTCGCGCCGCAGCCCCCAGTAACGGGTGGTTTCGGTGCGCGCCAGATCCTCGCTGCGTAGATGGAGACAGGGTGTCGGGGGCGCCGCGCGCACGCTCTGGCGCGGCGGGCGCCTGGGCATCGGCATGCGCAACCCCTTGACCCGCGTTTCAACGGCCTGCTCCAGGGCCTCGGCGGCCTCCGCTGGCACCGGCGGGGCCATCGCCAGTAGGGCCGCCTCGCGATCGTCCAGCCCGGATTCGACAGGGCCGCAGTCGCCGCTCTCCGGATCCAGATACCAGGGCGGGGTCAGCGCCAGCAGCCGAAGACCGGAGCGCTCCGACTCCAACGCCACCCGCATCCGGGCGTCCTGATCCAAATGCCAGGCGAGCCGGCCCGGCAAGGGACCGGCGTAGCGCAGCGCGGGACCATCCGGCTGGACGTGGTAGCCGCGCCCGGAGAGGACGATCGCGCGCAGGACATCGGCGCCCGTGTACTCATCGAGTCGAGCCCGCGCGCGCGAACCGTCGTTACGGGATCCGGCGCGCGCCAGGGCCATGATGCGCAGATCGTCCGGCCGGACGAAATCGGCGCGCGAAGACCCGAGGATGTTGAAATCCTGTGGCTTGCCCCAGCCCCCCTCCGCCAGGCGACGCGCCTTCACGGCCTGGACCGTCGTCGAACCCACACCGTATTGGGGCTCGTCATGCAGGAGATAGAGAATCCAGTAGGGGCTTTCCGCGGCGGTGATCCGACTGGCCAGCATCTCGGCCCGATTCAGCCAGCCGCGCAGCTCCATCGGCAGATTCGCGACCGGTGCCGGCTTCTCCGCCGGCGGCCGACGCTCGGCCAGGTTCAATAGCATCGCCGCCGCATGCTTGCAGTTCAACCCGACCGGACAGGAACAGCGCGCGAGGAGTCGTGGGGCGGCGTTCGCCGGCGTGACCACTTGGACGACGCACTGATACACCCGTCCACCCGAGCCGCGCACACGCCCGACCAGCGTAGCGCTGGCCGCGTCCAGGTCGGCCGTCAGCACATGCCCATCGCGCGCATAGCGACGCCCCCGTTCCAGAAAGGCCGGTGGAAAGGCGTGATGGATGGTATCGGGATCGGTGAGATAGGCGAACGACATCTTGGGTGGGCGTGTGATCGTTGGAGGGCGGAAAAGCGGGCGCCGAGTAACGAGGATCGGCCGCCGCGAGCGGATCGGGTGACCGATCCGCCGCCGGGTCATCGATCCCGAGGACGGTCGGGACAAGCCGACCCCTGGGCATGTCCCCATGCTAAGCGATTCCGGGTCCGAATCGGAAACGGCGCGGCACAAACCGCGATGGATGGCCTCGGCGAGTTGCCGCTGGATGGCGAAGAGGCGAATTGTTGACGATGAAGACCATGGAGCGCGTTCGAGCCGTCCGCGCGCATCGGCCCGGCGGAGCGATCCGATCGGGTCGGGCGGTCGCAATCGCGTCAGCCCGGCCCGATCCTGACTTCGTGGCTCTACGAAATGAACGCCATCAAACCGTCAAATACACCGAAGACATATCGAACGCCTCCTCCGGCGTTCCATGCCAGGTTCCGGTAGTGCCCTGATTCGCAGGATGGCTACCCGAGAGAGTTTCTTCGGAAACCCGGTTAGGCAGGCGTTGCCGCCGACGATTCGCCATAGCCCATCCTGCTGATTGAGGCACTACCCTCGGATCTGGCGCTCGGGCACAAAAAAGTCCGGCGACCTCACGGCCGCCGGACTTTTATCGCTCATCGGCTCTCCGTTTTGGGCTTTGCCCAAAACGGAGAGCCGAGGTCTACTTGAACAGCTTGGACTTGTCGACGATGTCGACGTGGGCGCGCTTGAAGCAGTTCCAGGTCTTGGTCTCCTTGTCATAGACCGAGTTGACGAAGCACTTCCAGTTCTCTTCGTCGATGAAGTTGTAGTCCATCCGGTAGTAGAAGCCGGGGTAACGGCTCTCCTCGCGGAACTGGATGTGCTTCATGTGCGCTTCGGCGGTGAGGATGCGGTGGTAGTTCTCCCAGGCCCGCAGCAGTTCGTGCAGGTCCTTGGCGCGCATCTTCAGGGCGTCTTCCTTGAGCATCTCCAGTTTCTGCTCGGCCACTTCCATCATCTTGGCGTTGGTCTGGTACATGGTCGAGACGCCGGCGACGTATTCGTCCATGACCTTCTGCAAGCGGAACTGAAGCATCTTCGGTGTGATGTAGTGCGGGTTCACGTCGATGGCGGTGCTGTAGTCCTTGTTCTCAAGGAAATTGCGCACCGGACGGTAGATCTCATTGACCAGGTCGGCGACCGAGTCAGCCAGCTCAGGCTTGTGATCCTTGTTGTCCATGCAAAACTGGACCATGGCCTTGGCCGCGAGCCGTCCCTCGGCATGGGAGCCGGAGGAGAACTTGTGACCGGAGGCCCCGACACCGTCAGCCGCCGTGAAGAGACCCTTGACGGTGGTCATGGAGCGATAGCCCCAGTTCCAGCCGGAGGGCAGATGGCTCGGGATCTTGCCGGCGTCGGCATGTTCTTCGTCGGTCGGGGCTCCGACGTCGGTCGGACCCGAGACCCAAATGCCGCAGCACCCCGAATGCGAGCCAAGCAGGTAGGGTTCGGTGGGCATCAGCTCGGAGTTTTTCTTCTCCGGCTCGATATTCTCGCCAGCCCAGACACCGGCCTGACCGATGCACATGTCGAGGAAGTCTTCCCAGGCTTCCGCTTCCAGGCGCTTGATCTCCTTGGGGGTCATGGTTTCGGCGAGCTTGCCGAGCGCGCTGACCGTGTCCATGTAGATCGGGCCGCGACCCTCGCGAATTTCCTTCATCATGAGATGGTTGCGCAGGCAGGATGCGGGCACGGCAGCCTGGCCATAAGGCGGATAGTCGTTCAACAGTTCCTTGTTGGTGTCCATGTAGACCTCGCCGAAGGCGTTGACGGCTTTGGCCTTGAAGAGCAGGAACCAGGCGCCCACGGGGCCGTAACCGTCTTTGAAGCGGGTGGGCACGAAGCGGTTTTCCATCATGGTCAGCTCGGCGCCGGCCTCGGCGGCCATCGCGTAGGTGCTGCCTGCGTTCCACACCGGATACCAGGCGCGGCCCATGCCTTCACCGACCGAGCGCGGACGGAAGATGTTCACGCAGCCACCGGCGACCAAGAGGCACGCCTTGAACGTGTAGACATAAATCTTGTGCTCGCGCACCGAGAAGCCGATCGCACCAGCGATGCGGTTCTTGTCGTTCTTATCGTTGACCAGCTTGACGATGAAGACGTGCTCCTGGATACGGCCGGTACCCAGCCCCTTCTTGGCGGCCTCGGCGACGATCCACTTGTAAGACTCGCCGTTGATCATGATCTGCCACTTGCCCGAGCGTACCGGCTTGCCGCCCTCGACCAGGGGCTTGCCCTCGTCGCCGGGCTGCTTCCAGATCGGCAGGCCCCATTCCTCGAACAGATGCACGGAGTCGTCGACGTGGCGGCCCAGGTCATAGGCCAGGTCGTCGCGGGTGATACCCATGAGGTCGTTGGAGACCATGCGGGCGTAGTCCGCCGGATCCTGCTCGCCCAGATAGGTGTTGATGGCGGACAGGCCCTGGGCCACGGCGCCGGAGCGTTCCATGGCGGCCTTGTCGACCAGCTTGACCTTGAGATCGATGCCTTGTTTCTTGGCCTGATCGAGCCAGGGGCCGATCTCGTAAGCCGCACCGCAGGCGCCCATGCCGCCACCGATGATGAGGATGTCGACTTCTTCCTCGACGATTTCGGGATTGCCGAATTCTCCTGCCATTTCGTCTACCTCGAACGGATGATCGTTGCCAGGCAATGGGGTTACTTGCGGATCAGTTCGCTGGGGTTACCAGTCTTCTGAACGCCACCCAGGGTGAAGAAACCGGCCTCGCCGATTTTGGCGATGTCGGCGGCGGGCTTGGAGCCGTAGGGATTGATGGAACCTTCGGGCGTGGTGCGGATGGGGAATTTGAAGCGCTTCATGTTGCCGTTGCGGAACCTGATGGTCCACATGATGGAATCGGTGCCGCGCAGGGGTTGAACCGAGGCGCCCATGGGCACCACATCGGCGTAGTGGCGGCACTCGATCGCCTGCTGGGGACAGATCTTGACGCAGGAGTAGCACTCCCAGCACTGCTCGGGCTCTTGATTGAACGCCTTCATGGCGTGGCTGGTCTCGGAGCCGTCCTGGTCCAGCTTCATGAGGTCGTGGGGGCAGATGTACATGCAAGCGGTCTTGTCCTGACCCTTGCAGCCGTCGCACTTGTCGGTACGCACAAACGTTGGCATGGTGCTCGATCTCCTAACGGTTCACTAGCGTGAATGCCGCCTCATTCTCGCCAAGGCGGGTGGCGGCTGTCGGTAGTCGGCTGCCGAGGCCTCTGGGCCTCGGACCTTGGATGGAACGGCGCATCCCTGCCTGAAGTGACCGGCTCGTCGTCGCGCGCGCTGTCGTCAACCGGATCGTGTGGGCGCAAGCCTGGACGCTGGTGTCGTGACCGGATGGTTTGGGTGATGCAGCCTATTGATTTGCCAGATCGAGGTCAAAACAGTATTTCCGGCGGCCTTGATAACATAGCTTTATTACGGAATTCTGATACCGTTCGACGCTGGCCAGCCAGAGCACCGCTTGCCCAAGGACGCGAGCGGCGGAACGACTGGACCTGGCTTTCACTACAACAGGCGGCGCCTACGAGGTACTGAACATGAACCGCGCATCCCTCTGGCTGACCCTGGGCGCCGTCGGCGGTCTGCTGACCGTCGCGCTCGGGGCCTTCGGCGCCCATGGGCTCAAGGCCCGCGTCGACCCGGCCCTGCTGCTGAACTGGCGGACCGGGGCCGATTATCTTGGTCTGCACGCGATGGCGATCCTGGCCTGTGGTCTGGTGCTGCTTCAGCGACCCGAGGCCGGGCTGATCAGCCTCGCGGCCTGGGCCTTTCTGATCGGGGTCGCTCTGTTCAGCGGCAGTCTCTTCGCGATGACGCTCACGGGACTGCGTCAGCTTGGGATGATCACGCCGATTGGTGGCGTCCTGCTGATCGCCGGCTGGGCCTTGCTCGCGGTGGCCGTCGTGCGCCTGCCATCGGCTGCTCACTAGCGGTTTATCGGTGCGCGTCCCGAGGATCCATGTCGACGCCCTGTTGCGCGAGGGCGCGGAGTTCGAGCTTCCCGCCGCGCAAGCGCGTCATGTCGGTCAGGTTCTCCGCCTGGCGCCAAACGCGCCGCTGGTGCTCTTCAACGGCGACGGTCACGCCTATCAGGCCCGGCTGATCGCCTCGACCCGCGAGACGACGCGCGTCCTGGTGGAGACCCGAGGCGAGGCGGAGTCCGCTCCACCGCTGGAGATTCATCTCGCGCTCGGCGTCTCCAAGGGCGAGCGGATGGACTTCGCGCTCCAGAAGGCCGTCGAGTTGGGAGTGACCAGACTCACCCCGCTGTTCACCAAACGGGGCCAGGTCAAGCTCGATGGGGCGCGGCTGGAGAAACGACTGGAACATTGGCGGGGCGTCATCATCGCGGCCTGCGAGCAGTCCGGTCGGCAACGGATCCCAAGGCTGGAAGCCGCGCCCCGTCTCGACGATTGGCTCGGGATGCCACGCGCCGGTGGATTGCTATTGGATCCGCAAGCCGAACAGGCCCTGACCAGCCGGCCGGCGCCGGAGGCGGGTGGCGTGACACTCCTGATCGGCCCGGAGGGCGGGCTTGACTCCGGAGAACGCGAGGCGGCGCTGCGCCAGGGCTTCGTGGGCGTCCGACTCGGTCCCAGGATTCTGCGGACCGAGACGGCGCCACTGGCCGCGATCGCGGTGATTCAGGCGCTCTGGGGAGACTTCGGGGACGCCCGGTCAGGCTGACGGCTTGTCCAGGAGCGCGTTGATTTCGGTCAGCAGTTCGGATTCCTGGTAAGGCTTGCCGAGATAGCGGTTGACCCCGAGCTGCATCGCGTAATCCCGGTGCTTGGCCCCGGTGCGCGAGGTGATCATGATGATCGGCAGATGGCGCAGCCGTTCTGAGCGCCGAATGTGGCGCGTCAGCTCGTAGCCGTCCATGCGCGGCATCTCGATATCCAGCAGGATCAGATCCGGGATGCGCTCGTCGAGCAGGGTCAGGGCCTCGACCCCATCCTTCGCGGTCAGGACATCCAGATTCTGGCGTCGCAGGAGCCGGCTGGTGACGCGGCGCACGGTGAGCGAATCATCCACCACCATGACACAGGTCGACTCCCTCGCCGGCTCGAACGTGGTGGCCACGGGTTTGTAGTCGCGCACCGCGCCGGAACGCAGCAGCGCCAGGGCATCGAGGATGAGGGCGACGCGCCCATCGGGCAGAATGGTGCCACCGCTCAGCCAGCGCACGCCCGCGAGCTGCGGCCCCAGGGGCTTGACCAGGATGCGCTGGCTTTCGATCAGATTGTCGACCTGCAAGGCGACGCGCTGGTCGCCGATGCGGGCCAGCAGCAACGGCATCCAGCGCCGCTCGCCCAGTTCCGGCGGTTCCAGGCTTGGCTCCAGCACGCTGCCAAGATAGACCACCTTGTAGTGGTGGCCACGCGCCGAGAGGGTCTTGGACGGGTCGGCCTGGATGGCCAGGAGCTCATCGCGGGTCACGCGGGCCGCGCCCTCGACCGTGCTGTGCGGCACGGCGTAGATGCTCTCTCCGACCGCGACCAGGAAGGCATCGATGATGGCCAGGGTCAGCGGCAAACGGATGGTGAAACGCGCCCCCTTGCCCGGAACCGACTCCAGGTTGATGGTGCCGTTGGCCGCCTTGATCTCGGAGGCCACCACGTCCAGACCCACGCCGCGACCCGAGATCTGGGTCACCTTGCCGGAGGTGGTGAAGCCCGGCTCCAGGATGAATTGCAGCACCGCCTCGTCCGGCAACCGGGCCTCGGGCGCCATCAATCCGCGCGCGATGGCCTGCTTGCGAATCGCCTCCAGGTCCAGTCCCTTGCCGTCGTCGCCCAGGCTGATCACGGCATCGTTACCCTCGCGACGCAACGCCAGGGTCACCATGCCAGTCGCCGGCTTGCCCTTGCCGACGCGCGCCTTGGTGTCCTCCAGACCATGATCGACGGCGTTGCGCAACAGATGCTCAAGCGGGGCGACCAGGCGATCGAGAATCGTCCGGTCGAGTTCCACCTCGGGGCCGATGACCTCCAGGCGCGCGGACTTGCCGAGACTGTCGGCGGTCTGACGGACCAGGCGATGCAGCCGCGGCACGACCTGAACGAAAGGCACCAGGCGCGTGCGCAGCAAACCGTCCTGCAGGTCGTCGGCGATGCGCGCCTGCTGGTTGAGCAGGTCGGTGAACTCGCGCTGATAGCCGCCCAGCATCTCCTTGACGCTGATGAGGTCGTTGACGGTCTCGGCGAGACTCCCCGAGAGTTGCTGCAAGCGCGAGAAGCGATCGAATTCGAGCGGATCGAACTCGGCATCGAACTCGGAGGTGGCGCCGCTGCGCTCGAAGCGGTGCAGGATCTGAGCCTGGGTCTCGATTTCGAGCAGACGCAGTTGTTCGCGCAGACGCACCACGGTCTGGTCGAGTTCGCCGAGACCGAAGCCGAGCTGACCGTTGCGCTGGGTCAGTCGACCCCGGTAGATACTGATCTCGCCCGCGTGGTTGACCAGGCGGTTGAGCAGATCCGAGCGGACGCGGATCTGTGGGGTCACGGAGACGGCGCCGGCGGTCTCGCGGGCCGGCTGTTCCGCGAGCGGTTCGCGAGCGAACAGGTTGGCCAGGGTCGCGACGGACTCGGGAGCCGCCGGACGCATCAGGGCGACGTCGGGTTCGGCCTCCGCTCCAGCCGGCTCCTCCAGCGGCGTGCGCGAGAGTTCATCGACCAGCCTGGTCATGCGCGGGATCGGCGTCCCCTGCTCCAGGGCATCGACCTGGACCGACAGGGTGTCGACGGCGCGCTGCGCCAGCTCCAGGGTCGTATCGTCGACCACTCCCTGTTCATCGCCCAACGCCTTCAGACGGGTCTCCAGCGCGTGGCTCAGGTCGCCGATCGCCGCGATCCCGGTCAGTCGGGCACTGCCCTTGAGCGTATGCAGCAAGCGGTTGATGCCATCCAGCGCGGCGGTATCCTGGGGCGCGAGCTGCCAGTCGCGGAACTGCCGATCCAGATTGTCGAGCAGGTCGCGGGCGTCCTCCAGGAAGAGCGACGCCAATTCCTGATCCGGTGCCGCCTGGGCATCCGCGAGCGGCGCGGCGACCGCTGGTCGCTCCGGAGTCCCTGGCGCCGACGGGGGCTCGGGTAGGGGCGGCTCGACCGGGGGTGGCTCGCTCGCGCTGGCTTGGGGCTCCGCGACCGGAGCCTCCTCTTCCTCGCCGGGCTCCGGCGAGACCAAGACCGGTTCCTCCTGGATGGGCTCCTCGGCCACCAGGCTGGGCTCGGGCTCCTCGGGCGCGGACAGATCGACCACCGGCTCCAGGCTGGGGGCCGTCCAACGTTCCAGCTCGACCAGAAGCTCGGCCAGGGCGGTGGCCCCCTGTCCGGTGGTGGGCAGTTCGTCGACACGCATCTCGACGGCCTCGACGGCCTGTCCGAAGAGAACGAGGAACGTCTCGTCGAGCGGTTCGTCCCTGGTCAAGGCGGGCTTGACACGCAGCTCGATCGCCTTGGTCACCATGGCGATCGAATCGATTCCGGCCATGCGCGCGCTGCCCGTGAGGGTGTGAAGGGCGCGTTGCACGGGCTCGTCGACCTTCGCGTTGCCCGCGTCGACCTGCCGCAGGAAGGTCCGCAGTGTCGTCAGGTGTTCATGGGTCTCGGTCTGGAAGATCCGCAGGAGTTCCTCGTCGGCGACGAAGAGGCTGTCATGATCGACGATTGGGGTGACGCCAGAGGACACGGGCCTGGCCTCGGGCGCTGGCTCCATGGCCTCCGGGATAGATTCCGAGTCCGGGGCGGGTCGACCCCCAACGCGCGCCTCGGTGGCGCGTGCCACATGCGGCGCGATATCGAACGGGCGACCCTCGGCCTCGGCGTCCACCAGATCCGGCAGGACGCGGACCGCCTCGGCGACGCAGGCCAGTACATCCTCCGAGGGGAAGCGCTGAGACTCGATGAGGTGGTTGAGCAGGAATTCGATCGATTGCGCGAACTCGGCCACCTGCAAGGCCCCGACCAGACGGCCACTGCCCTTGAGGGTGTGGAAGCTGCGCCGAAGCGTGGCCAGGGCGGCGGAATCGTGGGGGTTGGACTCCCAGCGCGCGAACTGAGTCTGTGCCGCTTCGGTCTCTTCCCGGGCCTCTTCAAGGAAGATGTCCAGGAATTCCGTCTCTCCGTCGTCGGAAGCCAGTGACTCGCTCTCGGGAGCGGGCGGCGCTTCCCGGCTCGTCGCGGGAGCCCTGGCCTCGGACGGCGCGCTCAGGTCGCCAAGCTCCGCGTGCAGGGCCGACATCGACTCCCCGGCGCGATCGATCAGCCTGTCGCCGAGCGGCATGGGATCCTGGAGATGCCCGATGTAGAGCTCGAGCCCGGCGACCGCGTCGGCCAGATGCTCGAACTGGGCTTCCGTCGGGACGCGCGCGGGGTCCACGAAACCCCGCTGGATCAAACGCCCGATCGACTCGGCCAGATCGGCGGATGGATTCTCGCCGAGGATGCGCAAGGCGCCCGAAACGCTCATCAGATAATGATTGACGGGAGCCAGGTCCTCGGGCGAACCCTGTTCGGCCTGCCAATTGGAGATGACATCCTTGACCCGCAACAGCTCGTAACCGGCCTCGCGCAGGGTCGCCGTGGTCAGCTCCGAGAGATCCATGTCCGGGGCGATGACCTGCTCGGCGCTGGTCCCGCGATGACCGGCATAGGCCAGCAGTACGGCCTCGATGCCCAGCAGTTCCATCGCGTGGGATTCGAGACGCACCAGATCCTTCGCGATGTCGGTGGCATGCAGCGCGCCGAATTGATCGGCCAGGGAGCGCATGCGCCCGGTCAGATTACCGACTTCCGAGTCGTCGAGCGTCGCGGCGAGACGGCGCAGGGTGTCGCCGAAGGCGTCGATCGACGCCTGGTCGGCGCGCTCGCCGTGGGTGATGAGGTCGAACAGTTCCTTGAGTCCGGCGATCTCGCTCAGAACCTTGATCGCCAACTCGGCGATCGCCTGGTCGCTTTCGCGATCCGCGGCCAGCGTCCGCGCCGATCCGGATCCAGTGGACGGCGAGCCGTACTTCATCCGCAGCTCGTCGACCAGGGGCTCGTCGATTCGAGCCTCCGTCAGGGCGCCCAGGAGTTGCTCGATCAGCGTCGTTCCATCGATCTCCGGCCACAGGGGCGGCCGTTGGGTCAGTGGCTTCTGAACCCAATCCAGATGACCCATGAGGGTGCGGGCCCTGGCGCCGGTCTCCATCCGGCCATCCCGGATCGCCTCGGCGAAGACCTCGGCGAGCCGAAACAGATCGGCGAGCAGGCCGTCCTTCAAATAGTCGTGGAGCTGCCGGAATAGTCGGCTGAGTTGCAGCAGGGCCTGATTGTCCGGATCGTTGCGGTACCATTCGACCAGATGCCGATGGAACTGCGGACGCACCTGGCGCATGACCTCGGCCAGGATATCCAGTTCCTCGGGCATCCATTGCGAATCGCCGTCACGATTGACGGCCGCGAAGGTCAGCAGCTCGGAGTGCGTGAGCGGAAGCTTGTCGCAGGCCGAGCGCACCTCGTTGATGATGGTCCAGAGGCTCAACGGGGGTTCGTCGAAACCGGCATCCAGGCGGTCGAGATGATTGGTCAACTGGCTCAGTGCCTGACCCAGGATCGCGATGGCTTCCTGGGATCGACCGTCCTCGCTCTCGGCGATCCGTTCGGCCAGACGGCTCATCTCCTCCAGCAGGCGTCCGGGCGTCGTCAGTTGCAACGCGAGCAGGACGCCGTGCACCTGCTCCAGGGCCGCGACGGCGGGCGCCAGGTCCATTTGGAAATCGAATGCGCTTCCGGCCTCGACCAATTCGCGCACCGGACGCAAGGTCGCGCCGATCTCGCTCTTGACCCATTTAAGGCCGCCAACCAGCTTCTTGTCTGCCATTGGCCCGCTACTCTTTGTGAGCCTGTCCGTTACTCGGGCAACCGAAAGCCGGCCACCGATTTCTGCAGCTCGCTGGCCAGGCTGGCGAGTACCTCGACCGATTCCGCGGATCTGCGCGTTCCATCGTTGTTCTCCTCGGTGATGGCGCGAATCGCCTGAACCGTGTCATTGATCTCCGCGGACTGACGCGACTGACGTTGCGAGGAATCCGCGATGCGCTTGGTCAACTCCGCGATATAGGCCGAGACATTCTCGATCTCGCGCAGGGCATCACCGGCGTTCTCGGCCAGATTCGCGCCCTCCACCACACCGGCGGTGCTGGCCTCCATGGAACTGACGGCCTCGTTGGTGTCGGCCTGGATGGTTCGCACCAGCACCTCGATCTGCTTGGTGGCGTTGCGCGAGCGCTCGGCGAGGCGCTGCACCTCGTCGGCGACCACCGCGAAACCGCGCCCGGCCTCGCCCGCCATCGCCGCCTGCATGGCCGCGTTCAGCGCCAGGATGTTGGTCTGGTCGGCGATGTCGTCGATCAGTTCCACGATCTCGCCGATCTCCTGGGAGCTTTCACCGAGCCGCTTGATGCGCTTGGAGGTCTCCTGGATCTGCTCGCGGATCGCGTCCATGCCCTGAATGGTGTCGCGCACCGTCTGGGCGCCGCGCCCGGCGACTTCCACGGAGCGCGAGGCGACCTCGGCGGACTCGCCGGCGTTGCGGGCGACTTCGTCGATCTGGACCGTGAGCGACTGAACGGCGGCCGAGGCCTGGGTGATCTGCAGGGACTGGACGCTACTGGCCTCGGCCAGGCGCAGCGCGATCGAGCGACTGTCCTGGGCCGAGCTGGCCACCTTGGAGGAGGTCTGATTGATGGTCGCGACCAGCCCTCTCAGGGCCTCGATCGCGTAGTTGAAGGCGTCGGCGATCGCCCCCGTCTTGTCCTCGGTGACCGTGGCCTCGACCGTCAGGTCGCCATCGGCGAGATCGCCCAACTCGTCGAGCAGGCGCAGGATCGCGTGCTCGTCGCGCTCCGTCTGGGCCTTGTAGGCCGCTTCCCGTCCCTTCGCCTCGCGCAGCGAGAGCAGGACCAGCGCGGCGAGGCTCAGTAACGCCAGCAACGCGAACAGGAGCACCACCCCCGCGCCGATCGGCACGCCGGCCAACAGGAACCGACGCTCGGCTTCCCGATAGCGGGTCAGCAAGGACTCCAGGGCCGTTTCAACCTTGGAAGCGGCGGCCTGCACCCCCGGCAAGCGGTCGATGGCGGACCGGGCGCCGTCCATCCGTTCCCTCATCTCACGCGCCGTCGTCTCAAGCGGGGCGAAGCGGCGGGCCGTCTCCTCCAGGGACTGGCGGGAACCGCCCGCTTCGGTGCGACTCCGGGCCTGGGTGCTCAAGGTCGAAAGCCCTCCGGCGAAGAGGTCGCTTGCCTCGATGAAGTCGCTCAGGGCCTGACCGGCGTTGGCGCCGCCGGCCAGGTATTGCTCCAGGGCCGAGTCCATCCGCTCCAGCCGGGACATCTGAAGCCCGGCCTCAAGCGAATGAGCCGCGCTCGCGCCCTCGGCGACGATGCGCTTGGCGGCCGTCGTCATGGACTCGCGTACCTGCGGGATCGCCGCCAGGGCCTCCTGGATCCGCGCGCCGACGGCCAGGATCGGTGCTTGCGCCGCGAGAATGGCATCGGCTTCCTGGTCGAGTGGTTTCCAGGCTTGCTCGACCTGGCGGAGATCCGCGCCCAGTTGTTCGGTCGCCACCTGATTGATGGCACCCGCCTGTCCCAGCGTCAGGGTCTCGAGACCGGACTGGAAACCCTGGCGCTCGCGGCGCATCCGCTCCAGCGCGTCGGCATCGCCCTTGACGGCGTCGCGAGCCGAACGGGCCAACTGCTGGGCCAGTGTCTTCTGTTGCGCCGCGGCGAACGATTGCCGGGCGTTCAGTTCGTCGAGATTGACGAGTTCCAGATAGCTGAACAAAGCCAATGCCGCGAAGAGCAAGGCGCCGAGGATCAGCGGAATGGTCGTTGTGGGGTGAGCGCCGCCCTTGGCGGCCTGGCCAAAAATCATGTTGAATCGCCTCGCCATCTGGTGCCGACTCCCGATGCCTGTATGTTCACTCAAGTTCCGTTCGTTTCGTGTGAAGGCGCCTGGCGTTTCGAAGGCTAGGCGCTCCCGTGCGCGTCAAAAATAATGGGGCCGCGATCCGTCAGTCAGGAGCGCCCAGGGCGGCCGGGCTCAGGCGAGCGCGGCGTTGAACAGGGGATCGGCCATCATGCGTCCCAGGCGGATCACCGGCAGCGGGGCGCCGTCGAGCAGATAGGAGGCATCGACATAGGCGCGACTCGGGCCGAGACCGTCCGTGATCTCGTCGATCCGATCGCCGTTCTTGATATAGCGCATACCCACGGCCTCGGAGACGACCAGACCGCACGGCAGGTCTTCCTGCCTGACGACCAGCACGCGCTCGCGACCCCGGACCGCCTCGCGGCGGCGATCGGGACCGGACTCCTGCACACGCCTCCCGACCCGTGGCGGCGCACCCTCGATCAGCGAGGCAAAGTCATAGATGGGCAGCAACGTCCCTCGATTGTTCGCGACCCCAAGCAGCCACGGCTTGGTGCCGGGAACACGGGTGATTTCCCAGGGCAGTTCCAGAACCTCGGCGATCTGCTCCAGAGGCGTGAGAAAGAATTGCTTCCGGACTCGAAACAGAACCGCCGCCCAGCTATCCGGCGGCCTGGCCTCGTCGGGCAGTCCGGCGATCCTGGCCCGACAACGCGCGTCGAGGTTACGGATCAGCTCGTGCAGATCGGTTCTGGAGCGGTTTATCTTAGACATGAGTATCAGGCATCCAGCGCGGCGCGGATCCGTTCGAGTAGGAGCTGTCTATCGATGGGCTTGGTCAGATAATCGCTCGCGCCCTGGCGCAAGCCCCAGGTGCGGTCGGTTTGCAGATCCTTGGTCGTCACCATGATGATGGGGATGTTGGCGGTCTCGGGATCGCGGCGCAGGAGGCGGGTGGCCTGGTAGCCGTTGAGCACCGGCATGATGACATCCATCAGAATGACGTCCGGGCGCAGATTGCGCGCGGCCGCGACGCCTTCCTCTCCATTGCTGGCGGTTTCAACGCGATAACCGGCCTTCACGAGCGTATTCGAGAGAATACGTGTCTCGGTCGGTGAGTCGTCGACGATCAGTACGGTCGCGTTCGTCTCCATCTGTGTGGCTGCCGCGCTCAGATCCTGGGGTTGCGGATTCGATTTTCGAAAGAAACGTCTCATGGCCTGCTTGGAGCTCGTCAGCGTGAAGTCCTTGGCGGCCGACCTTGACCCTGTCGAAGACAGGCCCGCTGGCGGCGGTTCCCTCTGTCATTCGCCGAGACGGCTCACGGGGCCGGTTCGGACCTAGGTCGGCGTTGGGCGCAGATTCGCTCGCACCGCGCCAATCAACTCCTCGCCGGTAAAGGGTTTGGAGAGATAGAGCTGAGCCCCCACCAGACGACCCTTGGCGCGATCGAAGAGCCCGTCCTTGCTCGACAACATCACGACCGGGGTGTGTTTCAGCGTGGGATTGCTCTTGATGAGGGCGCAGGTGTGGTAGCCATCGAGCCGAGGCATCATGATATCCACGAAGACCAGATCGGGCTTGAAGCTGACGATCTTGCCCAGGGCATCGAATCCGTCCTCCGCCAGGCAGACCTCGTAACCGGCCTTGTTGAGCAGGTTCTCCGCGCTCCGGCGAATCGTCTTGCTGTCGTCGACAACCAGAATCCTGGCGCCGCGCACATCGATATTATCCTTCATGATCCGTCACTGAGGCGGCGCCCCGCCGCGGCGAGTTGGAGGGCGGTGATTCATGGTCGAGAGTTGTACCATGGTCGAACCGGCGCGGCGAAGCGAACGGCGTCACCTTTCTGGAAACAGGGCGTGATGTCATCGATCCTGGATTACCTTGGCCCGGCCGGCATTCCTGACGCCTGGAATGCGGGTGATCCTAGAATCAAGCGCTTCGGTATGCAAGCCAGAATGCGCTCCACGAGTCCTTATCATCCTTGAGACAACAAAAGCCCATGCCCATTCAAGTCGGCTTCGTGATGGATCCGATCGGTTCCATCAAGATCAAGAAGGACAGCACCTTCGCCATGATGCTCGCCGCGCGCCGACGGGGTTGGGCGCTCTGGTACATGGAGGTGGCGGACTTGCGCCTGGTCGACGGACGAACCCTGGCCCGAGCGCGCTCTATCGAGGTCATCGACGATCCCGGCGGTTGGTTTCGCTTCGGCGATGAAGCCCGACTCCCGCTCGATGAACTCGACGTCGTCCTGATGCGCAAGGATCCTCCCTTCGACATGGAGTACATCTATGCGACCTACCTACTGGAGCAGGCCCAGCGGGGCGGGTGCCTGATCGTCAACGATCCGCGCAGCCTGCGCGACGCCAACGAAAAGGTGTTCACGGCGCTCTTTCCACAATGCGCGCCGCCGACCCTGATCACCCGACAGGCGGGGGATATCCGCGACTTCCAGGCCCGGCATGGCGACATCATCCTCAAGCCGCTGCACGGCATGGGCGGGGCCTCCGTGTTCCTGATCCGTCCGGGCGATCCCAATCTGAGCGTCATCGTCGAAACGCTGACCGAGCATGGCCAGCGGTTCTGCATGGCCCAGCGGTTCATCCCGGAGATTCGCGACGGCGACAAACGGATCCTGATGATCGATGGGGAAGCGGTCCCATTCTGTCTGGCGCGCATTCCCGCGCCCGGCGAGACGCGGGGCAATCTCGCCGCCGGCGCTTCCGCCGAGGCCCGCCCACTGACGGAGCGGGATCGTTGGATCGCCGGCCAGGTCGGCCCCGAGCTGCGCGCGCGCGGCATCCTGTTCGCGGGGCTCGACGTGATCGGCGATTTCCTCACCGAAATCAACGTCACCAGCCCGACCTGCATCCGCGAGCTGGACGCGGCCTTTGGCCTCGATATCGCCGCCGACCTGATGGATCGCATCGAGACGCGGTTGGCCGGGCGCGTCGCGCGCGGTGGCTAGAGGCGCGCGCATCGCCCGCCGCGCCCCGCGCATTCTGTTACCTTGCCCCATGGCTTTCGCCATCACTGAGGAGCGACCCAATGCGGTTTCTGTCGTCCCCCTCGACCGGCTTCGGACATCGTCGGCTCATCCTTGTGCTGCTCTTGATGTCGCTGACGCTCGCCGCCTGCCGGGAGAAGACCCCGGTCATCCTCGCCCGATTCAACGCCTTCGAAGCCCAGGTGGATGTCAGCCTGGTCGGCGTGAGTCGCGACCAGGCCGACCAGGCCTCGGCGATCCTGGCCCAGGACTTCGCCTACCTGGAGCGCGACTGGATGACCTCTGGTGGGTCCGGGGCGATGCGGCGCGTGAATCAGCGGCTCGCGCGCGGGGAGCCGTTCGTGGCGCCGCCCTCCATCCTGCCCTTGATCCGGCTGGCCAAGACCTTCGAATCCGACAGCGATGGACTGTTCAACCCCGCCATCGGCCAGCTCATCCGACTCTGGGGATTCGATAGCGCCCCCTTGAACGGCCGTCCGCCGCCAACGCAGGAGCAGATCGCGCGCCTGGTCGAGGCGGCTCCGGCCATGCGGCAAATCGACATCGATGGACTCCGGCTGACCGGTAGGAACCCCCTCCTGAGCCTCGACTTCAGCGCCATCGTCAAGAGCCACGCCATCGATCTCTCGATCCAGCACCTGAGGAATCTGGGTATCCGGAACGTGCTCATTCAGGCGGGCGGCGAGCTGCGGGCGATCGGCGAGCGCAGCGGTCAGCCATGGCGGATCCCGATCCTTCACCCGAACGGGTCGAGCGTCATGGCCATCCTGTCGATCCGCGGCGACGAGGGGCTGGTCACGGTGGCGGAGCATGATCGCAACTTCATGTTCAAGGGCAAGCTCTATCATTCCATCATCGACCCTCGCACCGGCTGGCCAGCCGAGCGGACGCGCTCCGTCACCGTCATGCACGACACCGCCACGGGAGCGGCCGCGGCGGCCAGGGCGCTGTTCATCGCGGGACCCGAGGACTGGCCGATCATCGCCGCGCGGATGGCTGCTCGCTACGTCCTGCTGGTCGACCTGGAGGGTCGGCTGCACATGACGCGGGCGATGGCGGATCGCATCGAGCTGGTCGACGACCAGGAGAACAGCGTGATCACCGAGCCCAGGCTGGGAGTGCTCCAGGCCCCCGGAACCAGCCTTCCATGACGAGCGTCCAGGCCAACCCAGCACAACCGCCAGGGTGGCTCGCCATCCCGAGCGGCGCGGCGACAGGGCCTTTCACGGCCGCGCTGGTCGTGGCCGGGCTGCTCCATCTCCTGCTGATTGGCGGTGTCTCGCTCGCGCCGCCCGTGCCCAGGCCGGCCCCGGAAACGGCGCTGGAAATCCTGATCCTGAAGGAAACCTGGCCAGCCACCGCTCATCCATCGCCCGAGGCCGCGCTCGCACAGCGCGATCAGGCGGGCGAGTCGGCGCGCGGCGCCGCCGCGATCTCGACATTCGCCGATTCCGAGCCAGCGCCAGAGGCGGATGGTTCCAGCGAGGACGCTCCCGAGCCTCCCGAGGAGCCGGTCACCAAGCCGGAGAGCCAGAAACCACCCCAGCCGCTGGACGTCAGCCCCCCCGAGGATCCGCTCGCGCGCCCGGACGCCATGACGATGCCGCCGACGGCGCCGCCAACCGCGCCCGTGCTCGCCGCCGACTCGGATGTCGTGCCACTGCCCGTGACCGATCCGCTCGCTCCTCGCCAGACGATCGTCGACGCCGCGAGCATCCTGGCCAGCCAGGGCCAGGAAATCGCGCGTCTCACCGCCAGTCTGGAGGCCCGATCCTCGGCCTATGCCAAACGGGTGCGCCGCAAATCGGTCAGCGCCAGCACGCGCGAATTCCGCTACGCCAGCTATCTGAGCGCCTGGGCGCAAAAGGTCGAGCGCATCGGCAACGTCAACTATCCGCAGGCGGCCAAGGACCAGCGGCTCTACGGGAGCCTGATCCTGCATGTTTCCGTGCGCTCGGACGGCAGCGTCGAGCGGATTCGCGTGGTGCGTTCGTCCGGCGTCGATCTGCTCGATCAGGCGGCGGTCCAGATCGTCGAGCTCGCGGCCCCGTTCTCGCCCTTTCCGGCGGACATCGCCGCCGAGACCGACGTGCTCGACATCATCCGCACCTGGCAGTTCATGCGCGGGGATGTCCTCGGCTGGGAGCGTTAGGTGATTTTCCGGGAAACCCTGTACCCGCGATCCGCCCCGTCATAGACAGGATTAACAGGATTTCGCAGGATTGACAGGATTTATAAAGCGCTGTTTTTAATCCTGTAAATCCTGAAGAATCCTGTTAATCCTGTCCCATTCCGGAGCTTTCGGTCGGGTAGGGACTTTCCCGGAAATCGCCTTGGTCGTCGCGGCGCGAAACCCTGGTCGCGCCGCTCAGGCACGCTCGGGATGGCCGACCGAACGGATAACGCACTCGGGACAAGGAGACGGATCGGCCGTATGATCGTGACCTCGATCCAGGACTCGATAGGCGAATCCAGTCGCGGATTCGGTCCCCAAGGCGGCGAGTCGCTCTTGCCTCTCCGCGAGCCGATCAGGATACTAACGCGCATGCCGTTCAGCACATCATTGACCAACCACTTCCTGATCGCGATGCCGGGTCTTCAGGATCCCAATTTCGCGCGCACGGTCACCTACATCTGCGAGCACACCGAGCAGGGGGCCATGGGCATCGTGATCAACCGTCCACTGGAGGTCACTCTTGGAGAGCTCTTCTCCCAGTTGGACATCACCAGCGTCCAGCCCGGCGTCGGCGCCACGCCCGTCTATCAGGGCGGTCCCGTGCAGACCGATCGGGGCTTCGTCCTCCACACGGCCGGCCACTCCTTCGACTCCACGCTCAACATCACGCCCGACATCAGCGTCACCACCTCGCGCGATGTCCTGGAGGCGATCGCCAGCGGCGAAGGCCCGGAGCAGACGCTGATCGCGCTCGGCTATGCCGGCTGGGGCGGTGGTCAGCTCGAACAGGAAATGAGCGCCAATGCCTGGCTCAACGGACCAGCGAGCAACGACATCATCTTCCGCATGGATCCCGGCGCGCGCTGGATGGCCGCCGCGCAACTGCTCGGCGTGGATTTGAACCTGCTCAGCGGCGAGGCCGGTCACGCCTAGTTCCAGACCCACCGAGGGGAAGCTCCGATGACGACCTTGCTGGGCTTCGACTTCGGCACGCGCAAGATCGGTATCGCCGTGGGACAGACCATCACCCGCTCGGCGACGCCGCTCACGACCCTGCGCAACCGCGACGACAAACCGGACTGGCCCCGCATCGAGTCATTGATCCGCGAGTGGGCGCCGAGCGCGCTGGTCGTGGGTCTGCCCTTCAACATGGACGACACGGAAGTGGACTGGTCGCCGCGGGTGCATCGCTTCGCCCGGCAGCTGCAGGGCCGTTATGGCCTGAGCGTGCATCTGGTCGACGAGCGCCTGACCTCGATCGAGGCCCATCGCCAGCTCGCGGCGCGCGATCGCAAGACCCCAACCCTGGAAGCCGTGGATGCGCTCGCGGCGGCCCTCATCCTGGAAACCTGGCTCGGTGAACAAGACTGACATCTGGAAGGACGCTACCGAGATCGAGGCCGTCATCACCCAAATGGCCGCCGATCTCAAGGCGCTCATGGCAAGACGCGGCATCCCCGTGCCGCTGATGATCGGCATCCATACCGGCGGGGTCTGGATCGCGGATCGACTGCACGAGCGGCTCGGGTTGACCGAGCCACTGGGACATCTCGACATCTCCTTCTATCGCGACGACTTCACCCGTATCGGCATGCATCCGCAGGTGCGCCCCTCCTATCTGCCGGTCGGAATCGATGACCGCCATCTGATCCTGGTGGACGACGTCCTGCAAAGCGGGCGCACCATTCGCGCCGCGCTCAATGTTCTGTTCGACTACGGTCGTCCGGCGTCCGTGATCCTGGCCACGCTGGCGGAGCGCGACGGGCGCGAACTCCCGGTCGCCCCGGATGTGGTCGGGTTTCAGGCACGCCTCGGCGATGAGGAGCAGATCAAGCTCAGCGGTCCCGAGCCTCTCTTGATGCTGCGCGGACAGTCCGCGCGCAAGACCGGGGACAAGCCGGATCGATGAGCCGGCGCCTCCTCTCGGCGAAGTCGATCCGACGCGATTGTCGATGATTCACAGGATTCAAAAGAGGGCCTGAAGCCGGGTCTCGATCGCCATGATGGACCGGAACACGGGTGGCGATCGATAAATACCGCGCATTCCGTCCGTTGCCAGCCAGCCTGTCGCCAGGCTTCAATATCGCCGCCATGCGCCTCACCTCCCCCGCGGATCCAGGACCAAGACGAAATCCGAGATGACGACACCCAATCCCCAACTCGACGCCCAGGGCAATCTCAAGCACTTCCTGACCATCGAGGGTCTGAGCCGTGAATTCCTGAGCGAGATCCTGGACAAGGCGGAAGGCTTCCTGGCGGTCGCCCAGCAGGCCGTGAAGAAGGTTCCGCTCTGTCGCGGCAAGGTCGTCGCCAATCTCTTCTTCGAGAACAGCACCCGCACCCGCACCACCTTCGAGCTGGCCGCCAAGCGGCTCTCGGCGGACGTCCTGAACCTCAACATCTCGACCTCCGCCACCGCCAAGGGCGAGACCCTACTCGACACCCTGCGCAACCTGGAGGCGATGCATGTCGACATGTTCGTGGTGCGCCACGCCTCCAGCGGCACGGCTCATTTCATGGCCGCCCATGCCGATCCACATGTGTGCATCGTCAATGCCGGTGACGGACGGCATGCCCATCCGACCCAGGCGATGCTGGACATGTTCACCATCCGCCGTCACAAACCGGATTTCACCCGGCTGCGCGTGGCCATCGTCGGGGACATCCTGCACTCGCGCGTGGCGCGCTCGCAGATCCTGGCGCTCAAGACGCTCGGCGTGCCGGACGTGCGCGTGATCGCCCCGCGCACGCTTCTGCCGACTCGGGTGGAAGAGGCGTTCGGGGTCACGGCCCATCACGATCTGCGCGAAGGTGTGCGCGACGCGGACGTGGTCATCATGCTCAGGATCCAGCGCGAGCGTATGAACAGCGCCCTGCTGCCCAGCGAGCACGAGTATTTTCAGTTGTTCGGACTCACCGAGGCGCGCCTGTCCACCGCCCAGCCGGAGGCCATCGTGATGCATCCCGGTCCCATCAACCGGGGCGTCGAGATGGATTCACAGGTCGCCGACGGCCCCCGCTCGGTCATCCTCGAACAGGTCAGCAACGGCATCGCGGTCCGCATGGCGGTCATGTCCATGTGCCTCGGCAACCAGAATCTGAACAGCCAGGGCCAAGGAGAGCTGTTTCATGGCTAACGCCACCCGCCTCAGTATCCGCCACGGCCATTTCATCGATCCAGCCAGCGGCTGGGACGGCGCGGCCGACATCCACATCGCCGATGGCCGGGTGCTCGCCATCGGCGCGGCTCCCGAGGGTTTCCAGCCCGATCGCACGCTCGATGCCCGAGGCCAGGTGGTCTGTCCGGGTTTCGTGGATCTACGCGCGCGGCTGCGCGAGCCGGGGCACGAGCAGAAGGCGACCATCGGCAGCGAGACCCGCGCCGCCTCCGCGTCCGGCATCACGACGCTCTGCTGCCCGCCCGATACCCTGCCCGTCATCGACACCCCGGCCGTCGCCCGGCTCGTGCATCAGATCGCCGAACGCCATGGCTTCGCCCGCGTCCTGCCGATCGGGGCCATGACCCAGGGACTAGAAGGCCGCACCATCACCGAGATGGCCGCGCTCAAACAGGCCGGCTGTCCGGCCCTGAGCCAGGCCGACCGGCCGATCCGCGACACCCAGGTCCAGCGACGGGCGATGGAGTACGCGGAGACCTTCGGGCTCAGCGTCTTTCTGATGCCGCTCGATCCCGGCCTGAGCCAGGGTGGCTGCGCCCATGAAGGGACGGTCGGCACCCGTCTCGGGCTACCGGGCATCCCCGAGGCGGCCGAGACCGTCGCCGTGGCGCGCGATCTGGCCCTCGCCGAGCAGACGGGCGCGCGCATCCACTTTCATGGCCTTTCCACCGCGCGCGGGGTCGCCATGCTGGCGGAGGCCCGGCGCCGGGGTGTGCGGGCGAGCGGCGACGCGAGCATGCACCAGCTCTTTTTCACCGAGGAGCAACTGAATGGCTTCGACGCGAATTTCCATCTGATCCCACCCTTGCGCACCCAGGCGGACCGCGACGCCCTACGCGCGGCGATCGCCGAGGGTGTCCTCGGGGCCATCTGCTCGGACCATCAGCCGCACGACCCGGACGCCAAGCTCGCCCCCTTCCCGGAAACCGCGCCCGGGATCTCGGCCCTGGAGACCCTGCTGCCCCTGGCGCTGAGACTGGTCGCCGAGGGCGTGCTCGATCTCGCGGGCGTCGTCGAGCGGCTCACGATCGGACCGGCGAGGATCCTGGGACGGAATCTGGGACGGATCGCCCCCGGTCAGCGCGCGGATCTTTGTGTCTTCGACCCCGAGGCGGTCTGGATCCCGAGTGCCGAGACCCTGATCAGTCAGGGCCACAACACACCGTTCATGGGTCGGGAAATGCGCGGCCGGGTGACCTGGACGCTCCTCGGCGGGCGGATCGTGTTCGAACGTTAGCGCGGAGTGGAAGAGCGGCCGTCTCCGCGCCAGCTCAAGGAGGGACAGGGTTGGGGGCTTTCCAGAGAGTCCCGCGCCCGCTGATCGGACGGGATGATCCCGAGGCGACCCGAACCAGCGCGGGGCGCGTTGACCGAGGACAGTCAGAAGCTTCCGATCGGGTACGGACGTTCCCGGAAATCGCCCAGGCACTCGGCGGGATCCAACTACCAACGCGCCCCGTTGGGCTCCTGATCCTCGACCAGTGTGATGCCGTCGATCGAGCGCTCGGTCGCGGCGCGTTGCGCGCTGCCGCTCTGCAACTTGATCATGAGACGTACCTCGTTGGCCGAGTCGGCATGGCGGAGCGCGTCCTCGTAGCTGATCTCGCCCTCCTGATAGAGATTGAACAGCGCCTGATCGAAGGTGATCATTCCCTGCTCGCCGGAGCGTTTCATCAGTTCCTTGAGTTTGTGGACCTCGCCCATGCGGATCAGGTCGGCGGCCAGCGGCGTGTTGAGCAGCACCTCGATCACCGCGCGCCGCCCCTGCCCGTTCTTGCGGGGGGCGAGTTGCTGCGCGACGATGCCCTTGAGGTTCAGGGACAGGTCCATCAACATCTGGTGGCGGGACTCTTCCGGGAAGAAGTTGATGATGCGATCCATGGCCTGGTTGGCGTTATTGGCGTGCAGTGTCGCCAGTACCAGATGCCCCGTCTCGGCGAAGGTCATGGCGTATTCCATGGTCTGGCGGGTGCGAACCTCGCCGATCAGGATGACGTCCGGGGCCTGACGCAGGGTGTTGCGCAGCGCGACCTCGAAGGACTCCGTGTCCACGCCGACCTCGCGCTGGGTGATGATGCAACCGTCGTGCTCGTGCACGTATTCGATCGGATCCTCGATAGTGATGATGTGCCCGGAGCTATGATGGTTGCGATAGCCGACCAGGGCCGCCAGCGAGGTGGATTTACCGGTTCCCGTGGCGCCCACGAAGATCACCAGCCCACGCTTGGTCATGGCGAGATCGCGCAGGACCGAGGGTAGCTTGAGTTCCTCCATGGTCGGGATCCGGGTCTCGATCCGGCGCAGCACCATGCCGCACGCCTCGCGCTGGACGAAGGCACTGACGCGGAAGCGGCCCAGCGGCGCGCGGTCGAGCGCGAACTGACACTCCTTGGTGTCCTCGAACTCCGCGCGCTGGCGCTCGTTCATGATTTCGTAAGCCATTCCCTGCGCCTGATCGGCCGAGAGCGGCTGCTTGGCGGCGGGATAGATGGTGCCGTCGATCTTGATGCTCGGGGGCCAACCGGACGTGATGAAGAGGTCCGATCCCTTCTTCTCGACCAGGGCGCCCAGCAGTTGCTCCAGCGCGCGTCTCAGATCCATCGCTCACCTCGCTCGAATGATACGCGGACGACCCGGCCCATTGGCGACCGGAACAGCCAGCCACCATGGCTGGAAGTGGATCCTCCGTCCCTACATGAAGTCATCCTTGTTCTGCGCCTTGGCGCGAGCGTCCTTGCGCGAGATCAAACCCTTCAGCAGCAGCTCCTTGAGGTTCTGATCCAGGGTTTGCATCCCGTGGGCCTGGCCGGTCTGGATCGCGGAATACATCTGCGCGATCTTGGCCTCGCGGATCAGGTTGCGGATGGCGGGGGTGCCGATCATGATCTCGTGGGCCGCGAGCCGACCGCCGCCGGTCTTTTTCATCAGCGTCTGCGAGACGACCGCGCGCAGCGATTCCGACAGCATGGCCCGGACCATGTCCTTCTCCGCCGCCGGAAAGACGTCGATGATGCGGTCGATGGTCTTGGCCGCCGAGGTGGTATGCAGGGTTCCGAACACCAGATGACCGGTCTCGGCCGCGGTGAGGGCGAGACGAATGGTCTCCAGGTCGCGCATCTCGCCGACCAGGATGATGTCCGGATCCTGACGCAGCGCGGAGCGCAGGGCCTCGCTGAATCCCAGGGTGTCGCGGTGGACCTCGCGCTGGTTGACCAGACACTTCTTGCTGATGTGAACGAACTCGATCGGATCCTCGATGGTGAGGATATGGGCGTATTCGTTATCGTTGAGGTGATCGACCATCGCCGCCAGGGTGGTCGACTTGCCCGAGCCGGTCGGACCGGTCACCAGGATCAGGCCGCGCGGGATATCGATGATGTCCTTGAAGCTACTCGGCGCCTTGAGCTCATCGAGCGAGAGCACCTTGGATGGAATGGTGCGAAAGACCGCGCCCGCGCCGCGTTTCTGATTGAAGGCATTGACGCGAAACCGCGCCACGCCGGGAATCTCGAAGGAAAAGTCGGTCTCCAGGAACTCCTCGTAATCCTTGCGCTGCTTGTCGTTCATGATGTCGTAGACAAGCGAGTGGACGGAGCGATGTTCCAGGGCCGGGACATTGATCCGTCGCATGTCGCCGTCGACGCGAATCATCGGGGGCAGCCCGGCCGAGAGGTGCAGGTCCGAGGCGTTGTTCTTGACACTGAAGGCGAGCAGTTCGGCGATGTCCACGAGTCACTCCATCAGAAGCGGTCCGGAGGGGTCTTGGCCCGGCGATCCTTCCACGGGAAACGCTGGTTGTCCCGAGCCGGGAACTCGGGAACCTGGATTCTGGCGCGATTAGCTCGTCAAGAATGGCACGGAGTCGACGAATTCCGACATTCGGCCGAGGCGCTCCTCGGTCAAGAGCGTAGGTCTTGCTCCAGAAGCGAGACCTTTTCCATCACCATGGCCTCCAGATCCCGCTTGAACACCTCGATCCGGTGCCGGATCGCGGCGTCCGAGGCGCCCAGGATCTGGGCCGCCAGGATGCCCGCATTCTTGGCGCCGTTGATGGCGACGGTCGCCACCGGAACTCCGGCGGGCATCTGCACGATGGAGAGCAGCGAGTCCTGTCCCGACAGGCTGGAAGTCTTGACCGGGACGCCGATCACCGGCAGGGGGGTGATGGCCGCGGCCATGCCCGGCAGATGCGCCGCCCCGCCGGCCCCGGCGATGATGACCCTCAGCCCGCGCGCCACGGCGGATTCCGCGTAGTCGTAGAGCCGTTTCGGCGTGCGATGCGCGGAGACGATGGTCATCTCGTAGGGCACGCCGAAATCATCCAGGATGGCCGCCGCCTCGCGCATGACCGGCAGGTCCGAATCGCTGCCCATGATGATCCCCACCAGAGGGACGATCTCGCGCGTATCGGGCGGGCCGGGGATCCCGCCGACGGCGGGCATCAGGGTACTCTCGACATGGGTCATGGATGGTCCTCCCCTGAGATCTCGATCAAATCGCGCACCCGCATGGCTTTGCGTTCGGCCATCTCGATGTCGGGATCGAGCACGGTCACATGGCCCATCTTGCGAAAGGGCGCGGTCGCCGCCTTGCCGTAGAGGTGCAGACAAACACCCGGAATCGCCAGCGCCTCCGCCATGCCCTTGATGACCGGGCGCCCGCGATGACCAGGCGCGCCAAGCAGGTTGATCATGGCCGCCGGCGATAGCTGATCGGTGGCGCCGAGCGGCAGACCGACCACGGCGCGCAGATGCTGCTCGAACTGATCCGTGACATTGGCCTCGATGGTGTGATGGCCGGAGTTGTGGGTGCGCGGAGCCACTTCGTTGACCAGCAGCCCGCCGTCCTCGGTCAGGAACATCTCGACGCCGAAGATGCCAATGCCGCCCAACACCTCGACGGTCCGCACCGCCAGACGCGCGGCGGCCTCGGCCGTCTCTGGTGTGATCCTGGCCGGGGCGAGCAGCAGATCGAGCACGTTCTCGCCGGGCCGAAAGCGCATCTCGACGACCGGATAGCAGCGGCAATCACCGTCCAGCCCGCGCGCGACCACCACGGCCAGTTCCTTCTCGGCCGGAATGAAACGCTCCAGCAGCGACGGCAGCGGCAGATGCCGCCCGTAATCCTCGGGCGTCTTCATGATGGAGACGCCGCGACCGTCATAGCCACCCCGGCGCGCCTTCTGCACCAATGGATAGCCATGGGCCGCGAAGGCTTCCGGACTGGGTTCGGGCATGGGAATGAAGGGCGCCGTCGGAATGCCCGCCTCCGCCAGGGCCTGTTTTTGGGTCAGCTTGTCCTGGATCAGCGCCAGAACCCTCGGGGAGGGCAGCACCCGATGGCCCTCGCGTTCGAGCTGGAGCAGCGTGGCGGTATCGATATCCTCGATATCGAAGGTGGTGACATCACAGGACTCGGCCAGCTCACGCAATTTGGCGGGATCATGATAGGCGCCGACGATCTGATGACCGGCGACCTGGCCGGCCGGCGAGCCGGGCGTGGGGTCGAGCACCACGCAGGTACAACCGAGCCGTTTGGCGGCCTTGGCCAACATGCGGCCGAGTTGACCGCCTCCGATGATGCCGATACGAGCGACAGGTAGGGGAAATACGTCCATGGCGGAATGATCCGCGCTATTCACGGAATTGGGAAGCCCTGACGATCGGATTCGCGCGGCGCTCTTTCTCTTTCGCGCGCCCTGGTCGCGGGCTCGACAGCCGGCCCCATTCACGACCGAGTCCATTTGAACACGCATGGATTACACTCATCGGCGTATCGATGGTCGGAGCCATGCCTGAATCCAATCCAGCGCGACACCCCGAGGAGTCCGAGCCATGTTCCGTCGCTTGTTCACTCTTTGGAATGACGCTCTGCTTCTACAACCCGGTCGATGAGGATTCGCGGCGATTCCTAGAGGTCGGCATCGCCCAGCCCGGCCTGGACGACTTGGGCGACGTGGCCTTCATCGCCACGGGCGGACTCTATCTGCTCGCGGAGGATTGTCTGATCTCGATCGGCGGCGGCAATACGTCTCGTCCCGAAACCCAGGCGCGGCGGCGCGCGGCCGCAGACATCGCACGGGGGCGTTTCAAGGATTTGCGTTGAGCGAAGTCGGCACTCGACGGCGAGCCTCCGCCGATCCGGCCACGCATTGTCATGTCCCGCCTTGACCGAGCGTGGATGCGAAGCATGCCTCGGATCCGTTGCCCGCCCCGTGCTATAAAACTCGCCCGATGGCGCATCACGCGATCGCCCGTGACGGAGCGGCTGGCAATGGCGCGCAACCCTCGGACTTCGAGTGTCACGCCTCCTCGACGATGAGCGGTCGTCGTTTCGTGGCGATGCATGGCACGACCCACGATCGACGTGGCGTATCGCCGCTTCGGGTGCTTGGTCGCGGGCACGTCCGACACCCCCGGCATCCTTGGGAGAGAGTGGATCACGGAGGTGATCCGCGTACGCGACACCCCTGTCGATCGAACCGGGGGCAACGGCTCGCGCCCTTACCAGCAAATCGAAGCGGACACTGATGATGGGTATGCAATCAGACCGACGAATTCACAAGCACTGGACCGCGCTCCTGGTACTGGCGGCAACATGGCCTTGTACCTCGCGAGCGGCAACGGACCTCACCGATCTCAGCCTTGAGGATCTGCTCGATGTCAAGGTCACCTCCGTCGGCAAGAAGGCGCAGGCACTCGCCGATGCCGCGGCCGCGGTCTATGTGATCGGTAACGACGAGATCCGTCGCAGCGGAGCCACCTCCGTGCCGGAGGCGTTGCGAATGGTTCCGGGTATCACGGTCAAGCGCCTCGACGCCAACAAATGGTCGGTATCCGCGCGGGGGTTCGGCGGGCGTCTGTCCAACAAGCTATTGGTGCTCATCGATGGGCGGACCGTCTATTCCCCAACCTTCTCGGGCGTTTACTGGGAGCAGCAGGACGTCATGCTCGAGGACATCGACCGCATCGAGGTGATTCGCGGACCCGGGGCGACGCTCTGGGGCGCCAACGCCGTCAATGGGGTGATCAACATCATCAGCAAGCCGGCGGCGGCGACCCAGGGCACGCTGGTCGTCGCCGGTGGTGGCACCGAGGAGCGTGTGATTGGCGCCGCGCGCCAGGGTGTCCAGTTGTCGCCGGAGACCTTTGCCCGAGCCTATGTCAAGTATAACGATCGGGACTCCCTGGTCACCCCGAGCGGTCTGGATGGCCGAGATTCCTGGGACATCATGCAGGGCGGATTCCGTCTTGATTCCCGGCTGGCAGGGGGCGATCGGCTAACCTTTCAAGGCGATCTCTACCGCAGCAGCCTAGGCCAACAGCTCCTGGTGCCCGATCCCTTCGCGCCGCCGAGCTTCGTCGCGGCGGTCGATGACGATTTGAGCGCGTCGGGCTGGAACCTGCTGGGACGCTGGGATCGCGCCCTGTCGCTGACATCCGATATCTCGCTCAAGCTTTTCTACGATCACTCCGAGCGTCACGAATACTATGCGGGTCAGCGCAATGACATCGTCGATCTCGAATTTCAACAACGGACAAGACTCGGCGACAGTCACGATCTCGTGTGGGGGCTCGGCTACCGCGGCATCGACGACCGTTTCGAGATCAGTCGGCTCATCACGGTCGACCCGATCGCTGAGAATCGCAGCCTCTGGAATGCCTTCGTCCAGGACGACATCGAGCTGCTGCGCGATCGTCTACGTCTGACCCTGGGCACCAAGGTCGAACACAACGACTACACCGGCTTCGAGATCCAACCCAATATCCGTCTGTTGTGGAAGGTCTCCGAGCAGGCCAGTCTCTGGGGGGCGGTCTCGCGGGCCGTGCGCACACCCTCTCGGGTGGAACGCAGCGGAACCTCCACGCTGACCAGCGTCCAATCCATCTCGACACCGCTCTCGACCCTGCTTCTGGTACCCGAGGTCACCGGAGCGGAGGACTTCGATGCCGAGGCCCTCACCGCCTACGAGCTGGGATTCCGGACGACCCCCTCACCGCGCTTGAGCGCGGACTTGGCACTTTTCGTCAACGATTACGACTCCCTGCGCACGGTCGATACAAGTGACGCCGAACTGGTGTGGGAGACGCTGTCCAATGGCTACCTGGTCTCGGCCCTGCCAATCAGCAACCAGGGACGGGGGCAGAGCTACGGCCTGGAGTTCGCCCTCGATTACCGGGTTCGCGACGACTGGACACTGGCGTTGGCCTACAGTTACCTGGAGCTGGACATTCAGGTGCCCAAGAACGGCCAGGATCCGGAGAACGACATCCTGGCGCGCACCGACCCGCGGCAACAGCTCTCACTGCGCTCGCAGCTGAGTCCGCGCCCGGACCTGGACATCGATGCCTGGCTGCGCTACGTGGACCAAAGCGACTCCAGCTTCGTCTTCGGCGCCCCCGGAGATTCCGTCATCCCCTCCTACTGGGAGCTGGATCTGCGTCTCGCCTGGCGGCCGCGGCCCAAGCTCGAGCTATCCATCGTGGGTCAGAATCTCCTGCACGACTCCCATCAGGAAGGCTACCAGGACATCTATGGATTGACCCAGTTCGCGGTTCAGCGTGGCGTGTACGGCCTGATTCGAATCGCCTTCTGACTTTGATCGCATCTCGATGAGGGATCGCTTCGAGTCTGGCAGGCACGGGATCCGCCGTATCCTCGTGACGGCCTTGGCACTGATGTGCACGGCGCCCGCGCCACGCGCCGATGTGCGCGATGTGCGCGAGGCAGAGGTCGTGATCGCCTATCTCTACAACTTCAGCAAGTTCGTCACCTGGCCGACGACCACCTTTCCGAGCGCCGACACGTCCCTGAACCTCTGTGTCTATGGACGGACCTCCTCGGCGGACGCCTTCAAGACATTGGACGCCAAGTCCGCGCAAGGCCATCCGGTCCGGGTCGAGCCGCGCTCGCGCGGCGACACCCTGCACGGCTGTCACATCGTCTACGCGAGCGAGTCCGAGCAGGCCTATCTAACCCCATTGTTGCGCGCCGTCGACCGGCGGCCAGTCTTGACGGTCAGCGAGATCCCGGGATTCGTCGCGGCGGGCGGGATGATCGGCTTCGTCCGAGCGGACAATCGGCTGAGGTTCGAAATCAATACGACGAGTGCCGAGGCGGCCGGGCTGACCATCAGCTCGCAGCTTCTGAGGCTCGCTATCCATGTACTCCGGGATTGACCCCATGAAGTGGCTCAACAACCTGCCCATCCGTTACAAGTCGATGCTGCTGATACTGGCGGTTGCCGCCCTGGTGCTTGTGCTCTCGGGCCTGAGCCATGCCCTCAACGAGCGTCAGGGGCTGCAGCGTAACGCCCTCGACGAACTGCACGCTCTGACCGGGATGCTGGCCTACAACCTGGCGTCAGCCATCACCTTCGATGACGTCGAGGCCGCCCGCAAGACATTGGCGGCATTGGAGGAGCGGCATCAGCTCATCGGCGCCTATGTCTACGACCAGGAGGGCCGTCTCTTTGCCGCCTATCCCGAGGGCGCGCCGGCGGTGAAGCACAATCCGCCCGCCGCCCGCCACGACCTCGCGGAGACCTTCGGTCAGGATGAGATGCATGTCATTCAGGACATCGAGCTCGATGGCGAAACCATCGGCCAGGTGCTACTCGTCGATGGTCTCGGACGGGTACGGGCCGCGATGCGCCATTCGCTGTGGATCAGCGCCGCCATCTTCGCCGTGGCTGTAGTGGTAGCCATCCTATTGGCCAACTGGCTGCAGCGGCCGATCACCCGACCACTGCTCGCACTCACCGAGGCGATGGCCACCGTCTCGCGTGAGCAGGATTACCGGGTGCGGGTCGACGACGCACGAGGCGACGAGATCGGGCTGCTCATGCGCGGCTTCGACGACATGCTGGAGGAGATCCAGCAACGTGATCGGACCCTGGCCAATTACAACGAAAACCTGGAGCGGCAGGTCGCCGAGCGGACCCGTGAGCTGGAGCGGACCGTCGCCGCGCTCGCCGAGGCCCGTGACCACGCCGAGGCCGCCAGCCGGGCCAAGAGCGAGTTCCTGGCCACCATGAGTCACGAGATTCGCACCCCGATGAACGCGGTGCTGGGCATGGCGGAGTTGCTTCTCAAGACCCAGCTCGATGCCCAGCAACTGCGCTTCGCGCACACGATCCACCGCTCCGGCGGCGCCTTGCTGGACATCATCAACGACATCCTCGATTTCTCCAAGATCGAGGCCGGCAAACTCACGCTCGACCCGCATGACTTCGATCTGCGTGAAGTGATCGAAGATACCGTGCAGATCTTCATCGAGCCGGCCAGTGCCAAGGGGCTGCCCCTGAGCGCGCGCATCCCCCGCGAGCTTCCGAGCGCGGTGCATGGCGACGCCGCCCGTCTGCGCCAGATCCTGATCAACCTGCTCGGCAACGCCCTGAAGTTCACCGAGCGGGGCGAGATCCAGGTGAGTACCAGCGTCACCATCCAGCCCGATGACCGACGACTGGTCGCGATCGAGGTTCGTGACACCGGTCCCGGCATCGCGCCCGAGATGCAGGGCGTCATTTTTGAGTCCTTTTCACAAGGCGACGGCTCGACGACGCGCCACCACGGCGGAACCGGGCTCGGGCTCTCCATCTCCCGGCAACTGGCCCGCTTGATGGGGGGCGACCTCCAGGTCGTGAGCGCCCAGGGACAGGGATCGTGCTTTACCCTGCGCATCCCGCTCGATCCGGCCCTGGGCCGGAGCGCGCCCGACGTGATTCCCATCGAGCGCTATCACCGCCACCGCGCCGGCATGCACCCCGCCAAGCCCGCGGCGGCACTCTACGGTCATGTTCTGCTGGTCGAGGACAACGCGGTCAATCGCGAGATGGGCACCTTGATGCTGGAAGACCTGGGGCTGCGGGTCACGACCGCCGTCAATGGCGAAGAGGCGATTTCCGCGGTTCGACAGGGGCCTGTCGAGCTGGTGCTCATGGACTGTCACATGCCGGTGATGGACGGATTCGACGCCACCCGGCTGATCCGTGACTGGGAGCAAGCACAAGAGGGCGAGCGGCGGCTGCCGATCATCGCCTTGACGGCTAACGTGGAGAAGGGTGTCCAGGAGGCATGCGCCAAGGCGGGGATGAACGGCTATCTGAGCAAGCCGTTCAGTCAGCGTCAGTTGCGGGCGGCGATCCTGCCCTGGCTCGACGCAAGCGGGACGACCGGCGCCTCGACCGAGACGAATTCCGCACGGAAGGAGAATGGCGATGGCCCGGACATCCTCGATCCGCGGGCGCTGCGAGCGATTGAGGCGCTCCACCGGCCGGGACAGCCGGAGCCGCTGGCGCTGATGCTCGAACTCTATCGCGAGGGTGCCGCCGACCTGATCGAGCAGATCCGTCAAGCCCTCGACCAGGGCGCCGCGGATGCGCTTCGGCTGGCGGCCCACACGCTGAAATCCAGCAGTGCCAATCTCGGCGGGCGACGATTCGTCGCCCTGTGCCGCGAGCTCGAGATCCTGGGACGTGATGAGCGACTCCAGGAGGCCGAGGCTCTGCTCGGTCAGGTCGAGACCGAGCTCGCCCAATTCCTTGCCGCCATCGAGCGCTATCGGCGCTCGCCCCAAGGCACACGCCTGGAGCCATGAAAGCATGACCCTCATATCCGAGCTGCGCTCCTTGGTGAGCAGGCTGGAGACCGCCGGCTGGAATCGCGTGATCGGCATGCAACTGATCCCTATCCTGCGGCGGATCCAGACAGAGGATGGAGCATCCGATCGGCTGGAGGTCGTCGGCCGCCTCGAAGCCTTGATCGGGATCCTGGAGGAATTCATTCAGGAAGCGCCTCCGGCGCGGCGGCTGACGCCTGTCCTGGGCTCCGCCGGCGTCTTGGCGGATCTTCTGGAGCTGGGACCGCGCGACGTACGAATCGAGCCGGCCGGCCTGTCGCCAGCTAACCTGGGCGCCGTGCTCGACCGGCACGCCAGCGTCTCGGTGGCCTCGCCAGATGGGGCCATCATCGCGGTCAATTCTAAATTCTGCGCACTCAGCGGTTATTCGCGCGACGAACTGATCGGGCGCAATCATCGCCTCCTCAAGTCCGCCCGCCAGCTGCCGGTCGTGGCCGAGGATCTGTGGCGAACGATCTCCAGCGGCGGTACCTGGCGGGGTGAGCTGGAGAACCGCCGCAAGGACGGTCGGCACTACTGGCTGCAAGCGACCCTTGCCCCGATCCTGGACGAGCAGGGTCGGGTCGCCGGTTATCTCTCGATCGGCACCGACATCACGGAGCAGAAACGGCGGCTGGCCGAGCAGCAGCGACACGCCCGCTTGCTCAACCTGCAACGCCAGACGTTCCAGCAATTCATCAGGTCGCAGGATCTCGCCGCGGTTTTCGCGAACCTTCTCGAGGGGCTGCTGAGCCTAACCGAGAGCACCTGCGGGTTCATCATGGAGGTCCGCGTCGACACCGAGGGCCTGTGCTCGCTCGAGCCCCGGGCGATCAGCGGAATGACCTGGGAAACCCAGTCGCGCCGGTGGCGCGAGGACGGCGCGCCGGCGGGCATGGAGCTTGGTCATCTCGACCGTGTGCTGGGCTCTATCCTTCGCACGGGCGAAGCGGCCATTGTCGTCGATCTGGCTGAGGGAACCGGGCCGGTGGACTTGGCCGAAGGACAGCCTCCGCGGCAGGCCTTCCTGGGCATGCCTATCCGGGACGGGGAAGCGGTTGTCGCGATCCTCGGCCTGGCTAATCGGTCCGAGGGCTACGGCCAGTCCGACGCCGATTTCCTCCAGACCCTGAGCACCACCTACTTGACCCTGATCGAGGCTGCGGCCAAGAAAGACGCCGAGCGATCCGCCATCGACGCATTCGAGCATGGGCACACCGAAGCGAACCAGACCGCCCAAATCCGCGCGGCACCGGGCGAAGGGGCCGTCGAGCCGGCGACGCCGCTCCCCGCGTCGGTCGGGGCGGAGCCCACGCCTCCAGGGCGTCGGCGGATTTTGGTAGCCGAAGACCACCTGCCAAACCAAGTCCTGCTGCGGATGCAGATCGAAGCGCTGGGGCACAGCGTCGATATCGCCGCCGACGGCGCGATCGCCCTGGCCAAGTGGAAGGCCGGAACGCATGATCTGCTGCTGGCGGACCTCAATATGCCCGACATGGATGGACAGGCGCTCACCCGCTCGATCCGCGCCGCCGAGCAGGAGCAGGGGGGGCATCTTCCGATCATTGCGATCACCAGCACGGAAGAGCCCGAGATCTTCGACGCCTGCCGCGCCGCCGGCATGGACGACATCTTGCCCAAGCCAATCGAGCTCGACGAGCTACGCCGCCGACTCGATCATTGGCTGTCCCATGCCGAGGAGGCCAACGCCCCCGGTCCGGCGCCAACCCGCAAAGCGCTCAGCGCGGAAGCGGTCTTGGACCGTGACTATGTCATGCGCATCCTCGGCGACATTGGCCAGCCTCAGCTGCGTCATCTCCTCGACCTCTTCACGGCGAGCGCGCGTGCTGAACTGCGCGGTTGTCGCAACAAGCGCCGGGCGATGGATGCCGGCCATTTGGCGCTGACGATGCACACGCTGAAGTCCTCGGCACGCATGGTGGGCGCGCTGCATTTCGCCGCGCTGGCCGAGCGTCTTGAGGGGGGCGTCGAAACGGGCCTGCCGGATGACATCGCCGCGCTGATCAGCGAGCTCGAGTATGCCGTCGACGACGTCGAGGCGGCCGCGTGTCGTCTGGAAATGACAGCGCCGCCGCGACCGGGGCCAGCCCATTCGACAGGGCTTCCCGCCGAGGCCCTGCCGGGGCGCGTGCTCGTGCTCGATGATGACGAGTTGGCGCGCCGTCAGACCAGCATGCTGCTCGATTCAATGGGCATCCGGGACGTTCTGATGATCGCCAACGGCGAGGAGGCCCTGGCGGAGATCGGCCGCTCCGGCGGCGAAACCGTCGATCTGCTGATCACCGATCTCAATATGCCCGGGATGGACGGCATCGAGCTGCTACGGGGATTGGCCGAGCGCGATTTCAGCGGCGATCTCATCATTTCCAGCGGAGTTGACCAGCAGGTTCTGGAGACCGTGGCCGAACTGGTGCGCGCCAAGGGATTGCCGCTGCGGGGCGTGATCGAAAAACCGATGACCCGCGAATCCCTCGCAAGACTGCTGACCCGCTCGCGCGAGCCGCCAGTCCAGAGGATCCCCGTCGCCACGCAGGAGCTGTCACCCAGTGACATCCTCGAAGGGATCCGCGAGGACGCCTTCAGCGTCTATTTCCAGCCCAAGGTAGACACGCGCACCTTGCGGGTGTGCGGCGTGGAGGCGCTCGCGCGCTGGTGGCGTGACAGCGTACCAGTGCGGCCCGATGTCTTCATCGGGACCGCCGAGCGTCATTGCCTGATCGCGCCTTTGTCCAGCCTGCTGCTCGCCAAGACGCTGCGAGACAGCGCCCGTTTGGTCACGGCCGGCTTTCCCATCAGCGTCGCCTTCAACCTCTCGCCCCAATGGCTGTCCGACATCAACTTGCCAGAGCGCATCCTCGAACTCGCTCAGAGCCATGGCTTCCCGCTGGATCGTCTGATCCTCGAGATCACCGAGACCAGTCTGCTCGCGGACCTGGATACCACGCTGGACGTCCTCACTCGCCTGCGGCTCAAGGGACTCAAGCTGTCCATCGACGACTTCGGGACCGGTTACGCCTCCATGGAGCAGCTCCAGCGTCTGCCCGTCAGCGAGCTGAAGATCGACCGGAGCTTCGTGCAAGGCGCCGCCGAGCGGCCAACCATGCGCGCCATCCTGGCCTCCAGTATCGACATGGCGCGCAAGCTGCGGTTGACCACCGTCGCGGAGGGCGTGGAGACCCAGGCCGATCTGGATCTGGTTCGTGGGCTCGGCTGCGATCTGGTCCAAGGCTGGCTGATCGCGCGGGCGATGCCGATCGACGAACTGCTGGTCTGGCTGCGGACGCGCTCGGAGCCCGCTCATGGCCGTCTTCCGGCTCGATAGCACCGCTCAAGGTCACCGCGAATCGCTGTCCCGGGTGCGACCAAAAGTGATGCGTGCATCATCGATTGGTGGACGCGGGACGCGGGACGGGGAGATGGGGGCGGTATCGACGCAATTTGCGTAGAGTCCGTCAAAAGGCGCAACGGCGGTTTCTGACCAGCGCACAAGGAGTGCACCGTTCAGAAACCCGAATTTCTTGGACGGACTCTCAGGTCTTTCTCTGCTCGCCTTTCACCCCGAGGCGCGGTCCCGACGCTCAGAACTCATCCCACTCATCCTCCGCATGGGAGCGCGAGGAAACCGATCCCAGCTTGGGGCGCGCCGTCTTGGCGCGGACTGATTGGGACGCGACGGGCAGGCGGGTCACCTTAGCCAGTCCCGAGGACCGGGTGGCGACCGGGCCGGCCAATCTGGGCGCCACCTGTCCATCCAGCTTGAACATGGATACCGCCTTGGTCAGCGTGCGCGCCTGATCCTCCAGGCTCTCGGCCGCGGCCGCGGCCTCCTCGACCAGCGCGGCGTTCTGCTGCGTGACCTCGTCCATCTGCACCACCGCCTGCGACACCTGCTCGATGCCGGTGCTCTGTTCCCGGCTGGCCTCGGCGATCTCGGTCACCAGCGTAGTGACCTTCTGGAAGGAGGCGACGATCTCGGTCATGGTCCCACCAGCCTCTTGCACCAGCTTGACCCCGCCGTCGACCTGTCGCACCGAGTCGACGATCAGCGACTTGATCTCCTTGGCGGCCTGGGCGCTGCGCTGGGCGAGATGGCGCACCTCGGCGGCGACCACCGCGAAGCCCTTGCCCTGCTCGCCGGCGCGAGCCGCCTCGACCGCGGCATTGAGGGCCAGGATGTTGGTCTGGAAGGCGATGCCGTCGATGACGCTGATGATGTCGGCGATCTTGCGGCTGGACTCCTGGATCGCGCCCATGGCGTCAACCGCGCCCTGAACGATCTCGCCGCCGTGGCTGGCCAGTTGGTTCGAGCCCTGCGTCAGTCGCTGGGCCTCCTGGGCGTTATGGGCATTTTGCTTGACCGTCGAACTCAGCTCCTCCATGGCGCTGGAGGTTTCTTCCAGACTGCTCGCCTGGGTCTCGGTACGGCTTGACAGATCGCCGTTGCCCACCGCGATCTCGGCGGCGGCCGTATTGATGGCGTCGGTGGATTCCTTGATGCTCAGGACCACCTCCTGGAGTCTGTCCACCGTCCGGTTGGTATCGTCCTTCAACTGGCCGAAGGTGCCCGCGTAGTCGGCCTCGATGCGCTGGGTCAGATCGCCCTTGGCGATGGCCTCCAGCACGCGGCCGACGTCCGCCAGCCCGGCGGCCAGGATGTCGACCAGCCGATTCATGCCGTCGGCCAGATCGCGGAAGAAGCCCGCCTTGCCATCCAGGCTCAGACGGTGCGTGAAATCGCCCCTGACCGCGGCCTCCAGCAAGGAGGCCAGTTCCTGCTCGGTCTCGACCTCGCTGGTGCGGTCGGTCCATTCCACCACCGAGCCGAGACGCTCGCCCCGGTCATCGATGACCGGGTTGGTCACCAACCGGAAGACGCGCCCGCCGAGCTTGACCTCGGAGGCGTGGCTGCTCCCAAGCGTCGACAGCATGGCCCTCTGCTCGGCCGGATTCCTGTGCAAGTCCTCGACGCGGCTTCCCAGCAACGCCTCCGCGCGGAAGTTGGGCAGATCCCGGCGCAAGTCGGCCTCGACCGCGCGCATCATCTGGCTCATCGCCTCGTTCAGATAGATGACGATGCCGTCCTTGTCGGACACGACCATGTTGGTCGACGCCTTGTCGAGCGCCCGCTTGATGCGCAGCGTTTCGGCCGCGACCCGCGCCTCGGCCTGGGTACGCTCGTCGAGGTTGCGCTGCATCTGGTCGAGCGAGCGAAAGAGGACACCGATCTCGTCGGCGCGATCCGCGGCGATCCGGTTGTCGTACCGGCCCGAGCCGATGCGCTCGAAGATCCGCGTGGCCTCGGTCAGCGGCCGGCCGACCAGCCGGCGGGTGAGCAGGAAGAGGACCAGCCCCAGAACCAGGATCATGACCAGCGTGACGGCGAAGGTGAGGTCGCGCATCAGGACGCTGTCGCGGCTCAACTCGTCATCGTAGGCACCGCCGGCGATGACCCAGTCCCATTCTGGGAAGTAGTCGAAGGCGACTATTTTCATGCGCGGCCGGGTCTCTCCGCTCTCCCGGTTGACCCAGGGATAATGGATGTCGCCCTGTCGCTTCTCCAGTATCTCCCTGATGAAGGCGTTGCCATCCGCGTCCATCGACTCCAGGACGTTGCCGCCCTCCTGGAGGGGATGCGCCATGAGTCGGCCGAAATTCTTGCCGGGCTTGGCGTCCAAGGCATAGAAGTAGCCCGTATCCCCAACCTTGAGAGAGGTGATCTCGCCCTTGATGCGCACGATGTTCGCGCTGACATCCAGCCCGACGAACAAGGCGCCGATGACTTGTCCGCCGGCATCCAGCAGTGGACGGTAGGAGGTCATGAAATCCCGACCAAACAGAACGGCCAGCCCGGCATAACCCTCGCCGGCCAACAGCCTGGGTAGCGCGGGATGATCAAGCGCCAGCGGTGTTCCGAGCGCCGTTTCCCCACGCTCGTTCTTGAGCGTGGTGGCGATCCGCGTGAATCCTTCTCCCTGGCGCACGAAGACGGTGGCCGCCGCGCTCGTCGTGGCGGTGAATCGCTCCAGGACCGAGGTGTCGAGGTTGAGCCGTCTATCCCCGCTGTAGAGTGCCGGCGTGGATTGATCGCGCGCCCGCACCATCTCCTCGGCCCGCCGTGAAAAGCGCGGGTCGAATTGCGAGACCAGATTCGCCATCAAACGACCCGACTCCTCGCCCAGGCTCGCGTCGAAACTCTTCAGCATGGATTTGACCAAGGCGATTTGCTGATGGATCTGGGTAATGACCTTGCGTTCCATCAGTTCCTTGTTGAACTGCGAGAGTCCGATCGCGAAGGCACCGAGCATGACGGCGATGACCACCACCGAGGCCAACGTCATGGAGAAGGCGACGGATCTTGTCGCGGCGAGCCTGGCGGGCCTGTTCATAAGCACTCCCCTCACTTGCTGATCTGATTTTTTAGTCCGCGAAACCATGCACGAGGAACACGATTTGGGGGAGTAATCGAGCCCGGTTACGAACCATAGGCACTTGTCCATGGCATATTAGGGATGCAAAACCAAGAAAAGCGTTAACCAGCCCGCATTTTCGAAGGATTTGGCTGGTCACTCGACAGGACTTCGGACGGACGGTCTCTAAAGCGTGCCCACGCCATTCGGGATGTCGGACGAGGCGCGAAAGGCCCGAGCGGATCCGACCTCCCGGCCAGGCTGGGGCCGCCGATCCTGCCCGCCATGGGGCTCGTCTTCGGCCATGCCAGCGCCCCGGCATTATCACGAGTTCAGGCTCCGACCAGCGGCTACGCAAGCGCCCCGACTAGCGGACACGGCAGGCTCCATCCGCGCAACGCTCGGCGAGGCGTTTGCGCGCGAACCAGACGTAGCCGCGCTCCATCAGTGGCTCGACGCCCGTGAGCCGGACCGTCCGGGCCAGGTGCCGCCATCCCGGCAGGGCCGTCCAGAGCCGGACGAAGGCCGCCGCGCCCGTCCGTATCTCATCCCCATCGATGACGTGAAAGCGCGCCATGGCCGCCTCGCGGCTGAGTCCGAAACGCTCGGGCGCCTGGCGGTCCGCGTCGATGTCGATCCAGTCGATGGGGCGTCGCGGGCGCGATCGCCGATAGAGTCCGATCTCGCGTCGGCACAGTGGGCAGCCGCCGTCGTAGAGCACCTGTAGCGGCGCTGTTTGGGCGATGCCGGATCTCCTGTCGGCCTGCATTGGGCGTTCTCCACTGGATTGGCGTTCGGATGGCTGATCGGCCAAAATCGTGGCACCGGCGCGGCATTGCAATCGATGCCCGGCCCCTCTTTTTCTCGTCAGGACGACCCTGCCCCATGCCCAGTGCCACCGTTCGACTCAGTTACAGGATCGCGCTCGCGTTCTGCGTGCTGGCCGTCGCCTATCTCGCCTTCGCCCCGCTCACGGAGCCGGTCGGCTTTTCCTACGACAAATTCAATCACCTGTTCGCCTTCGCGGTCATGGCCTGGCTGGCGGACGGGGGCTGGCCGGGGCCACGACAGGCATGGGCGCGGTGGGGGATGCTCCTGGGCTATGGACTGCTGATCGAGCTGGTGCAACGGGAGCTGCCGTTTCGGCAGTTCTCCTGGCTGGATGTCATGGCCGACGCGGCGGGCATCGCGGTTTATGTCGCCGCCAAGGCCCTGATCTTCGGTAGACGGTGGCTCCCGAGGCTCTGAAAACCGGGAACTGAAGACCCTGCCACCTCGGCCAGGGACATCACGGCGAAGCAGGCAACGGGAGATCGTCATGGACCATTCCGAGATCGAGAAAGGGGCCGACTGGCCGAGCGGATTCATGCTGATCCAGGGCAATCGGCTGGAGGATCTGCGCGGACTCATGGTCGCCTGGATGCGCCGTTATCCCCTGGCGCCGCTGGAGGACGAGGAGATCCTGGTGCAGAGCAACGGGATCGCCCAGTGGCTGAAGCTGGCCCTGGCGGCCAATCCGGAGGCGGATCCGGGCGGCGGTTGCGGAATCGCCGCCGCGCTGCGGGTCAGTCTGCCGGGGCGCTTCATCTGGCGGGTTTATCGCGATGTTCTCGGGGATCTGCCGGACAGCTCGCCCTTCGACAAGGCTCCCTTGACCTGGCGGCTTTATCGCCTGCTCGGTCGGGCCATGGATCCCGCCCCGGCGGCTGAAAGCGACGAGGGCCTGGCCTGGCGCGAGGCCCTGGACCCCCTGCGGGGCTTCCTCGCGGGCGAGGACGCGCAGCGCCGTCGCTTTCAACTGGCCGAGCGGCTGGCCGATCTCTTCGATCAGTATCAGGTCTACCGGGCCGATTGGCTGGACGCCTGGCGGCTGGGCGAGGACGTCCTCATCCGTCCGAACGACCAGCGCGAGCCGCTGCCCGCCGCCCAAGCCTGGCAACCGCTGCTCTGGCGCGCGCTCATGGAGGACGTCGCGGCCGAGGCCGGTCCCGAGGAGGCGCCGCTCGCCCGCGCCAGTCGCGCCGACATCCACCGCGCCTTCCTGAGCCAGATCGGCGGACTCGACGCGGACGCCGAGTTTCCCCGGCGCGTCATCGTCTTCGGCATCTCCTCCCTGCCGCGCCAGATGCTGGAGGTGCTGGAGGCCATCGCCGGGCGCGCGCAGGTGATGCTCTTCGTGCTCAATCCCAGCCAGCACTATTGGGGCGATATCGTCGAGGGACGCGAGCTGTTCCGCAGCGCGTATCGCCGTAATCCGGACCGCAAGGTGCCGGAGGATCTGGACGAGACCGCGCTGCATCTGCACGGTCATCCGCTGCTGGCGGCCTGGGGCAAACAGGGCCGGGACTACATCCGGCTGCTCGACGAGCACGATGAGCGCGAGCGCTACGAGGGGCATTTCCAGTCGCAGAGCCTCGCGATCGACCTCTTCGATTCCCCCGGCGACACGACCCTGCTGCAACAGTTGCAGGACGACATCCTGGAGCTGCGCCCGCTGCCCGAGCGCCAGGCGCTCCAGTCGCTCATCGACCCCAGCCGCGACCGCAGTCTGGAGTTCATCGTCGCCCACGGTCCGCAGCGCGAGATCGAGATCCTGCACGACCAGTTGCTCGACGCCTTCGCGCAATCGGCCGAGGCCGGTACACCGCTCCAGCCGCGCGAGGTGCTGGTGATGGTGCCGGACATCGATGTCTACGCCCCGCACATCCAGGCGGTATTCGGCCGGCTGGATCCGCGCGACCCGCGACACATCCCCTTCAATATCTCCGACCAGGGTCAGCGGCACCGAAACCCGCTCCTGATCGGACTGGAGACCCTGCTCGGCCTGCCCGGCTCGCGCTTCGCGGTCAGCGAGCTGCTGGATCTGCTCGATATCCCGGCCCTGCGCGCGCGCTTCGACATCGAGGAGTCCGACCTGCCCCGGCTGCGGCTCTGGATCGCCGGAGCGAACGTGCGCTGGGGGCTGGACGCCGCGCAGCGCGAGAGCCTGGGGCTGCCGGCCGGGCTGGAGCAAAACACCTGGCGCTTTGGGCTGCGACGCATGCTGCTCGGCTTCGCCAGCGGCGGCGAGGGGGCCTGGCGGGGCGTCGAACCTTACGACGAGATCGGCGGGCTGGAGGCTGCCCTGGTCGGTCCGCTGGCGCGGCTGCTCGACACCCTGGAGCGCTACTGGCTGGCCCTGCGGGAACCACGCACACCCGCCGACTGGTCCAGCCTGATCGCGGAACTGCTCGACGATGCCTTCGTCGAGGTCACCGAGTCGGACGGGCAGGCACTCGCCCAGGTGCTCCAGGCGCTGGAGCAATGGGAGGCCGATTGCCGTCAGGGCGGGCTTGGCGCGGAGGCGCTGCCGCTCGATATCCTGCGCGAATCGCTCCTGTCACGGCTCGATCAACCGAGTCTGACCCAACGATTCCTGGCCGGCTCGGTCAACTTCGCCACCCTGATGCCGATGCGGGCCATCCCCTTCCGCCAGATCTGGCTGCTGGGGATGAACGACGGCGACTATCCGCGCCGCCGCGTGCCGGCCGACTTCGACCTCATGGCCGGCGACTACCGACCCGGCGACCGCTCGCGCCGCGAGGATGACCGCTATCTCTTCCTGGAGGCGCTGCTCTCGGCGCGCGAGAAGCTGGCGATCTCCTGGGTCGGACGCGGCATCCGCGACAACAGCCCGCGCCCGCCCTCGGTGCTGGTGGGGCAGTTGCGCGATCACATCGCGGCGGGGTGGGGGTTGGCGGGGGCGTCGGATGCGAAGCTGCTCGATGCACTGACCACGGAGCACCCGCTCCAGCCCTTCGGCCGTGCCTATTTCGAGCCTGGCCGCCGGGCGCGGCTGTTCACCTACGCGGCCGAGTGGCGGGCGGTCCACGATGGCGAGGCGGTCAGGACGGAGTCGCCGCCGGTGCTGGAGAGCTTCGCGCCGGATGGGCCGATCCGCCTGGATGATCTCGGCGGCTTTCTGCGTCATCCGGTCCGGACCTTCTATACCCGGCGACTGGGGCTCTTCCTCACGCCGGACGAGGAGACCGAGGAGGACGAGGAGACCTTCGGCTTCGACGGTCTTCAGACCTGGGCGATGCAGAATGCGCTGATTCGCGGGGTCGAAACCGCCCTGCGGCTCGACCCGGCGGGGATCGAGCCGGAACCTCTGCTCCTGGACGGGAGCGATCGGCTGGGGCGCGCCGGCGATCTGCCCATGCCGCCCTTCGATCTGACCTGGCGGGGGTCGCTGGTCGCCAATCTCAAGGAACCGCTGGAGCGCTATCGGGCGGTCTTGCTGGCCCATCCCATCCCCTGCCCGCCGTTCAAGGTTCAGATGGAGATCGAGGGACTGCTGCTGGAGGATGGGCTCAGCGATCTGCGAGAAGACGCCGAGGGCCAGCGCATCCGCCTGCGCTTGCAGGCCAGCCGCCTGTCCGAGGGCGAGGATCTCAAGTGGCACAATCTGGTCCGCCACTGGCCGGGCCATCTGGCCGCGCAGCTCGGCGGGCCGATCGTCACCCATCTCCTGGGTCCGGATACGGACTTCGAGCTGGCGCCGCTGGAGGCCGGGGTCGCGCGGGATCTCCTGCTCCAGCTCATGGCGGGGTATCGCGAGGGTTTGAGCGCGCTCTCGCCGCTGGCCTGCAAGACCGCCTTCGCGACGCTGCGGCTGGAGGCGGGCGGGAAGGGCAACCCGACGGGTGCCTACGAGGGCGGTTTCGAGCGCGCGGGCGAACGCGACGAGCATCCCGGCTATCCGCGTTTCTGGCCGAGCCATGAGGCACTGAGCGCGGATCCGCGATTCGCGTCCCTGCTCGACCGGCTTTATCGACCCCTGTTCCGACAGGTCCGCGACCAGATGGAGGGGGCGGCATGAGTCAGACACTGGATCCGCTGCGCTTCCCCCTCTCGGGCAGCCGGCTCATCGAGGCCAGCGCCGGCACCGGCAAGACCTTCACCCTGGCCCTGCTCTATGTCCGGCTGGTGCTGGGTCATGGCGGCGCGGGGGTCGCCTTCGCGCGCCCGCTGATGCCGCCCCAGATCCTGGTGGTGACCTTCACCGACGCGGCTACCCAGGAGCTGCGCGACCGCATCCGCCAGCGTCTGGTCGAGGCCGCCGGCTATTTCCAGGCCGATCCCGCCAGCGTCGCTGACCGCGCGCCGGGCCAGGATCCGCTGCATGACCTGCGCGCGGACTATCCGGCCGATCAATGGCCCGGCTGCGCGCATCGGCTGCGTCTGGCCGCCGACTGGATGGACGAGGCGGTCATCGCGACCATCCATGGCTGGTGCAACCGCATGCTCCAGGAGCACGCCTTCGATACCAGGGGGCTCTTCGACCGCGCGCTGGCGGCGGACCAGTCGGATCTGGTCGCCGAGGTGACGCGCGACTACTGGCGTCTGCACTTCTATCCGCTCGGGCCGGAGCTGGCGGCGGGGGTGCTGGATGTCGTCGCCTCGCCGGCCGACCTGCAAGCGAAGCTCGGCGACTGGCTCAAGCGGCGCGATCTGGGGCTGTCCTACAAGGGCGAGCCGCTGCTCCAGGACGCGCTGGACGCGCCGTTGCGGCGACATTGCGCCTGGCTGGCGGCGAAAGAGGCCGCCGAGGACGCGGCGAGCGCGATCGACCGGGAGTCGGCGCGGCTGGAGTCCCTGGCCCGTGATTGCTGGCGGGCGGACCGGGCGGCGCTGGAGACCTATCTGCGGGGCTTGCGTCCGCACCTCATGGGCGGCTCCTACGAGAGTACCCGCGAGGAGACATTCGATCGGCTGCTGGAGTCGCTGGCGCGCTGGTCCGAGGGCGAACCGGCCCCGTCCAAGCTGAGGAACTTCGCCCAGGGCGCCTTCAAATTCAAGAAGGCCGCGCCGGTCCAGACCGAGATGGCGCATCCCGCCTTCCAGGCGCTCGCGGTCTGGCAGGCGGCGAGCGGCGAGCGGCCATCCGCGCCCGAGGCCCCCGAGCCGGCGTTCGCCGCCGTGCTTCTGGCCCACGCGGCGAACTGGATCGGGGCCGAGATCGAACGCCGTCTGGCACAACGCGCCGAGATGGGCTTCGACGATCTGCTGCGCCAACTGGAGGCCGCGCTCGCGCCAGAGGCGGGCGACCCGGCGGCCCGTCTCGCCGCGACCATCCGGCGTCAGTTTCCGGTCGCCATGATCGACGAGTTCCAGGACACGGATCCCATCCAGTACCGTATCTTCGATCGCATCTACGAGGTTCGGGCCTCGCGCGAGGACTGCGGGCTGGTGATGATCGGCGACCCCAAGCAGGCCATCTACAGCTTTCGCGGCGCGGACATCCACGCCTATCTCGACGCCCGCGCGGCCACCCTCGGACGCCATTACAGCCTCGGTCGGAATTACCGCTCGACCGAGGCCGTCGTGACCATCTGCAACCAGCTCTTCGAGCAGGCCGAGCAGTACCCGCGCGGCGCCTTTCGTTTCAAGAACGGCGACGACAATCCCATCCCCTTTCTGCCGGTCAAGGCCAAGGGACGCCCGGAGCAACTCATCCTGGACGGACGCGAGGCGAGCGCCGTTACCCTCTGGACGCTGGATCAGGGTGAGGAGCCGGTCGCGGCCACGGCCTATCGCGCGCGCATGGCGGAGTCCGCCGCCACCCAGATCGCGCGCTGGCTGGAGCAGGCGGGCGAGGACCGCGCGGGATTCCGGGAGGCCGGAACCTGGCGACCACTGCGACCCAAGGACATCGCCGTCCTGGTACGCAGCGGCACCGAGGCGACCGCGATCCGCGACGCCCTGACCGCGCGACGGGTTCCCAGCGTCTATCTCTCCGACCGCGAGTCCGTCTTCAAGACCCAGGAGGCCGGCGACCTGCTGCACTGGCTGCGCGCCTGCGCCGCGCCCACCGACGAGTCGCTGGCGCGCGCGGCGCTCGGCACCAACACCCTGGCCATCCCGCTGGAAGGACTCGCGACCCTGCTGAACGACGAACTGGCCTGGGAGATCCAGGTGGAGCGTTTTCGCGATTACCGGCTCATCTGGCAACGCCAGGGCGTGCTGGCGATGCTGCGGCGGCTGATGCGCGACGCCGACCTGCCGGTGCGTCTCCTGGGCCGCGACCATGGCGAGCGGATCCTCACCAACCTGCTGCATCTGGCCGAGTGGCTCCAACAGTCCGCGACCGCCATCGATGGCGAGCAGGCCCTGATTCGTCACCTGTCCGAACACATCGGCGAGTCCGGCGACGAGTTCATCCTGCGGCTGGAGAGCGACGCCGAGCTGGTGCAGGTCATCACCATCCACAAATCCAAGGGGCTTGAGTACCCGCTGGTGCTGTTGCCCTTCATCAGCGGCTGGCGCGAGGTGGATGGACACACCCGGCAGGTGCCCTATCGCTGCGAGCAGGGCCGGTTCCTGGAGATCGCCGGCAAGAAGGGATTCGACACCGCCTGGCACGCCGCCGACGACGCGCGGCTCGGCGAGGACATGCGGCTGCTCTATGTCGCCCTGACCCGGGCGCGCCACGGACTCTGGCTCGGCATCGCGCCGCTCAAGCAGGGCAACGCCAAGAAGGTTCAGTTGGAGAAGTCCGCCATCGGCCATCTGCTCAATGGCGGCGAGCCATTCGACGGGCCGGCCGCTGTCCGGGAGGCGCTTGTGCGTCTCCAGGCGCAGGCCCCGGCGATCCGCGTCGAGGCCGCGCCGACCCCGGACGATCGCCCCTTGCCAGCCCAGCGGACCGCGGCCCTGGATTCCGCGCGGACTGCCCCCGCGCTCCGCTTCCCGCCCTGGTGGATCACCAGCTACTCGGCCCTCAGCAAGGCCGCGATGCCCCTGACCGCGCTGGACGAGGAGGTCGGGGAGCCGCCACCGATGCCTTCGGACTCGGCGGAGACCGCCAGCCAGGAAACGGCCCAGGAGGAAACCGCGCTCACGCCGGCCGGAGCGACGGCCCCCGAGTCCACGCGCACGATCCGTGACCGGCGTCTGCATGGCTTTCCCAGGGGCAGCCGTTACGGCACCTTTCTGCATGGGATCCTGGAATGGGCGGCGGTCCAGCGCGCGACGGATCCGCGCGGTCAGACGCGCCAGGGCTTCGCCGCCACGGCGCAGTCGCGCGGGCTCAGGCGCGAGATGCTGGGCCAGCGCTGCAATCTGCGCCGCCTGACCGAGTGGATCGATCCGCTCGACGACTGGCTGGCGGATCTGCTGACGCGCGACTGGCGGCTCGGCGGATTGCCGGAATCGGACGGCGGCATCCCAAGCCTCAAGCTGACCGATCTGGAGCCGCGCCGATTCCAGGTCGAGATGGAATTCTGGCTGGAGGGTCGCGGCGTCGACCTGGAGACCCTGGACCGGCTGGTGCGTCATCATGCCCTCGCGGGCCATGCGCGCCCGGCTCTCGGAGGACGCCGGATCGACGGCATGCTCAAGGGCTTCATCGACCTGGTGTTCGAGCACGCCGGGCGCTATTACGTGGTGGACTGGAAATCCAACTGGCTCGGGGCGGACGACGCGGCCTACGGTCCGGAGGCGATGCGCGAGGCGGTGCTGCACGCGCGCTACGACCTGCAATACGTGCTCTATCTCCTCGCCCTGCACCGTCAGCTCAAGGCGCGCCTGCCCGGCTACGACTATGAGGCGCATGTCGGTGGGGCCATCTATGTCTTTCTGCGCGGCGGTTACGCCGACAGCCAGGGGCTCTTCATGGACAAACCGCCACGGATCCTGATCGAGACGCTGGATCGGCTCTTCGCGGGCGACGCCCCGACCGTCGGGGAGGCAGGGGCCTGATGGACAGCGAGGTCACCAAGCTTTTCGAGCGGCTGAATCGCTGGGTCGAAGCCGGCGCCCTGCGCGCCCTGGATCTGGCCCTCGCCCGCTTCATACGCGACCAGGGACCGGAAAACGACCCGGCGGTACTGCTCGCCGTCGCCCTGACCAGCGAGCGCAACGGGCACGGCCATGTCTGTCTCGATCTTCAGGGCGCACTGGCGCATCCGGACCGGCTGCTGACGCGCTGGAGCGAGGAGACCGCGTCCGGCGCCGGCTCCGAGTTGATGGAGGCGTTGTCCGGATTGAGCCTGGCCGATTGGGTCGGGCGCTTGGCGCGCAGCCCGGCGGTGAGCGACCGGCGCGGCGATCTCGCGGCGGTCACTCTTCATCGGGAGGCGTCGACGGGCGATGCGGCGCCGCTGGTTCTGGGAGGCACGTCCGAACGCCCCCTGCTCTATCTTCGCCGTTACTGGCGCTATGAGACACGCATCCGCGAGGGCATCCAGGTGCGTCTGCGCCAGCCGGTCGCGCTGCCCGAGGCGGCGATGCGCGACCTGCTGCGCCTGCTCTTCGACGAGGAGACCGCCGGCGCGGATCCCTGGCAGAAGATCGCCTGCGCGCTGGCGGCGCGCAGCGCCTTCGCCATCATCACCGGCGGACCGGGCACCGGCAAGACCACCACCGTGGTGCGTCTGCTCGCCCTGCTGCAAGGCTTGTCGATGGGGCAGGGCGGACCGGCCCTGCGCATCCGGCTGGCCGCGCCGACCGGCAAGGCGGCGGCGCGTCTGAACGAATCCATCGCCGGCCGGGTCGCCAGTCTGCCCTTCGAGCGGCTCCCGGAAGGCGAGCGGATGCGCCCGGAGATCCCGACCGAGGCCAGCACCCTGCACCGTCTGCTCGGCCCCATCCCGGACAGCCGCCATTTCCGTCACCACGCCGGCAACCCGCTGCCGGCCGATATCCTGGTGGTGGACGAGGCGTCGATGGTGGACGTGGAGATGATGGCCGCCCTGCTCGATGCCCTGCGGCCGGACGCGCGGCTGATCCTGCTCGGCGACAAGGACCAGTTGGCCTCGGTCGAGGCCGGCGCGGTGCTGGGCGATCTCTGTCAGCGCGCGCGCGCGGCCCACTACAGCGCCGAGACCGGCGACTGGCTGCGACGGGTGACCGGCGCGCGCATCGACGCGGACTATCTGGATCCGCACGGCCGCCCGCTCGATCAGGCCATCGCCATGCTGCGTCACAGCTATCGCTTCAAGGCCGAGGGCGGCATCGGGGCGCTCGCCGAGCTGGTCAACGAGGGGGTGCTGGACGGGCAAGGGGAGATGGATCGGTTCGGGGCCATGCTGAAGCTGTTCGAGCGCAAGACCCGCAAGGCGGATCGCTCGCTCGGGGTCATCCGCAAGATCCAGTTGCGTGGCGAGCGGGATCCGGCGCTCGATCGCCTGGTGCTGGAGGGCTATTCCGGCTATCTGGAACGGATGCGTGACGACTACCCCGGAGACCTGGCCGAGCCCGCCGCGCTCGACGCCTGGGCGCGCGCGGTGATCCAGGCCCAGGGCGGCTTCCAGTTATTGACCCCGCTGCGTCGGGGGGCTTGGGGCGTCGAGGGGCTGAACCGGCGGATCCTTGAGGTTCTGAGTCGTGGCCCATCGGCACCGCTTGGAGCGGTTGGCGAGCGCCATTGGTTCCCCGGCCGCCCGGTCCTGGTCACCCGCAACGACCAGGCCCTGAAGTTGATGAACGGCGACATCGGCATTACCCTGGCGCTGCCGGTAAGACGCGCCGATGGGTGTGTCGAGCGTCTGCTACGGGTCGCTTTTCCGGCCGGAGACGGCGCGGACTCGATTCGCTGGATCCTGCCCAGCCGTCTGCCAGCGGTGGAGACCGTCTTCGCCATGACGGTGCACAAATCGCAAGGCTCGGAGTTCACCCACACCGCCCTGATCCTGCCGGACGCGCGCAATCCGGTGCTGACCCGCGAGCTGATCTACACCGGCATCACCAGATCCAAGGAGGTCTTCAGCCTGCTTTTCAGTCGGGAAGAGGTCGTGCGCGAGGCACTGGATCAGCGGGTCGAGCGCATCAGCGGACTCTCGATCGGTTCAATCTAGAGGGGCCAGACCCACGCCATGGCGGTCATGTCGAAGAGGGAGGATCGCGTGCATCATTTCTGTCGCGTCCCGTGGGAAGATGCGGATTCCACCAACCAACCAAGACAGGCCGCCAATACCATGAATCAGACACCATCCATGCAACGTTACGACCTGATCACCCAGGTCTTCCACTGGACCGTCGTGGTCTTGATCATCGGGCTCCTGGTCACGGACTGGCTGCGCGACGGGGCGCCCAAGCCCTCGGATTTGCGCACCGGGTATCTCAATCTGCATGTGTCGCTCGGCATCCTGATCTTCCTGGTCACGATCGCGCGGATCGGCTGGTCGCGCCTGGTCGGCGCGCCGGATCCGGTGGCCGGATCCCGCTTGATCCAGCTCGCCAGCAAGGGCGCTCACCTCCTGCTCAACCTCGCCACCCTGTTGATCCCGATCTTCGGTTTTCTGCGTCTCGCCTCCAAGGATCGGGCCGCGGATTTCTTCGGCCTCATTCAGATCCCGTCTCCGTTCGGGAACGCCCCGGCGCTGAACGACCTCATGCATATCCTGCACGGCGAGCCCATGGAACTGTTCCTCTACGGACTCATCGCTCTGCATGTGGCCGCCGCCCTCTGGCACCAGTACTACCTCCGCGACCATACCCTGGAGCGCATGCTCCCCTGGTCGCGCCGGGCCGTCGTTCGAACCGGCGCGAATGGGTAATCGACTCAGAGCTTGTGAAAAAACCTCGTAGGTACGCATCGCATCGCCTTGCCCATTATCCTACGAGTCTTCCCTGGTCGCGCCGGGCCATCCGAACCGGCGCGAACGGGTGATCGACCCAGAGCGGCCTCGCGCCGAACCGTCCATCCCCGCGACAGCAACCAACCCGCCAAGGCACTCCCGCGTACCGACATGCCCTTCAGCAACAGTGAGCAGATTTCATCGATCCTTGGCGAAATCAAGGATCTCCAACCGCAATCCATATTGGATGTGGGGTGCGGAATGGGGCTATACGGCCTCCTATGCCGTATCTACCTGGATCTCCACGGGGATCCTTCCCACATGGCCAAGCCGAATCCGCACGCCCGGCCAGGCCGGCAAACACGCATTGATGGCATCGAGGCCAATCCCCGGCTCGCGCCCTACGTACCCGAATGGGCCTACGACACCATGCATCCCGGAGAGGCGCTGACCATCTTGCCGGAACTGCCCGACGGCGCCTATGAGCTGGTGCTGGCCATCGATCTGGTCGAGTACCTGGAGCGCGACGACGCGATCGAGCTGGTCCAGCAGCTCAAGCGGGTCGGACATCGCACGATCCTCTCCACGCCCAAGAGGGTCGAGCCGAGGGAGGTAGCGGAAAACCCCTATGCCTCGCATCGCAGTCAGTGGAGCGAACAGGATCTGGCGGCGCTGGGGTTTAACAAATTTCTCCCCCATCACGCGGCCTGGATCGCGGTCCAGGATCCCGACATGGGTCCGGTCGCGCAGGTGGCGCGTCAAATCGCCCGTCGCAAGCGAGCCCCGGACAGCGTCGGACGCGCGGTTCCCAGTCCGGCGGAGCTGTCGCGGCTCGACGCCTTCGACATCAAGCTGGAACTCCAGCGGATCCAGGAAACGCTGCGGTCGGTGCAACGACAGCAGACCGTCACCAACGACGAGCGCCTGAGCCTGCGACACCGCGTACGCTCGGTGATGGGCAGGTTCCAACGGCGATCCTGAACGCGAGTGGAGCGCGCCGATCGGCGCTCACTCCCCTCCGGGTTCGCACGGATCCAGGGTCGCTTGCGCGGGTTTGGGCGCGGGCCGGTTGAGATGCCCGGCCAGGGCGCTATCCATGGTCACCGCATGTCGCGCGAACCATCCGGGAAGCTGCTCGGCCACATAGGCCCTCGCCAGCGGGATCCGACCCCGCTGGAGATGACGCCCGAACCAGTCCATCTCGCCCAGCACACGCTGGTGCTCGCCGCGATGCTCGGAGGTCGCGGAAAACCTGGACTGGTCCATCATGACCTCCTCGGCCGCGAAATGGGCATGGGTGTGCCGGACCATTTCGGGATAGAGATAGACGAAGGTAGCCTGGCTGGCCTCCCCCATGCGATTGATCAGATCGACGAATTCACGGTGATTGCGGTCCATGGCCGCAACGCCCAGGAGAAAACGGCTCTCGAAATCCTCGATCAGCGCCATGCGTCTCCTCCTCGGGCCTCGACATCGGTTTAACAGCCTGCCTCATGATACAGGGGAAGCAGCCCGCTCAAACCGTCGCTGGCACCGGCGGCGCGCAACAGGTCCGGAATATCCGCCTCGATGATCTCGACGCCCTTGCTGTCGCAGAACCGTCGTTCCTTGTCGGTGGGATCCGGGATCAAGGCCCAGCCGGCCGGGGTTCCGGCGGCGTAAATCATATCGGACATCACCATCCGCTCGGTATCGCGCAGAAACCTCAGGCCGATGAAGACATATTGCCGGCCGACCCGGTACGACTTGACGAACGCGGGGACGCCGAACCCTCCCATGAGTTCGGTGAGATAATCGACGTAATCCGCGTCCGAGGCGATATAGGTCGCGTCCGGCCGGGGGCTTCCCATCGGCTTGAAGAGGATGGGCAGGCTGGTGTCCACCTCGGCCTGATCCACCTCGCGATAGGCCGAGCCATCATAGGCATGGAGGCGGAAGCGGTAATCGGTGCCGCCCGTGCGGGCGATGCCGCGAATCAGGGTATGCGGAATATCCGCGTAGGAATCCTGAAGCTGGAGATCGCGATTGATATCGATCACATAGGGCGGTCGAACGCGGCCCAGCCAAGCGTGCAGGGGCGAGCGGGTCCAGGTTCGCTCCGCGTAGGTCGTGTTCAGGAAACGGTGCACCGCGCCACGTCCGCGCTTGAGCTCCACGTCCATGGCCGCCCTCGGGAACTCCCACATGAGACGCGCCGACATGGGCTTGCCGTTGTTCATGGCCAGGATGAGGCTGTCGCTATCGGCCGGGATGGGGGCTTGGGTCAGCGGATCGACGGCGCCGGTCAGGGCGCCGGGTCCGAGATAGGGAACTAGGACGCCAGAGGCCAGGTCCGCGGCAAGCGATTCGAGTTGTGTTGACACCTTCGGGTGACTCCCAGTAACAAACAGGCGGTCATGCATTCAAGCAATAAACCCGCCAACTTACCGGATCAGGCTCGCCCCCGCCGCTTTCCCCTGACGGCCATCGGCGCGACCAGAGGCGGAGACACCCCAGGCGAGCGATGAGCTCGGCCAAACGGACGACGCGCGAGCGTGCTCCAAGGGATGTCGCCTGCGAAAAAAAGCCGCCCCAGGGGACGGCTTGTCGCGAATCCAACAAAGGAATGGCGCCAAACACCCCGAGGTGCGCGGCGCGAGACCTTAGTCGCGAGACTTCCGGCCCGATCCCGGACCCTTCCCGGTGCTCGGACGACGCGGACCGGCCCCATCGCGATCCTTGGGACGGAAGGCACCCGGCGCGCGTGGAGCCGACGCGGGAGCCCGCGACGCAGCGGAGCGATCCCCCCCGGCATCGCCGCGACCCTCCCAGGCGGGCGTGGGGGCCTTGCCCTCGGCCGGCGAGATCCGCAGGGCCTGACCGCACACGAAGACCCGCTTGAGATGCTCGAAGACCTCGCGCGGCATGCCCTTGGGAAGATCGACGAGCGAGTACTCGTTCTGGATATCGATGCGGCCGATATAGCGGCCCTCAAGACCGGATTCATTGGCGATGGCGCCGACGATCTCACGCGGACTCACGCCGTGCTGATGCCCGACCTCGATCCGGTAACTGACCAGATCGGCGTCGTCGCGACGCGGCCGTTGCCCATCCCGAGCCTCCTCGCGGCGCGGCCGATCGTCGCGGCCCGCCTCCTGCCGCCGATCGGGCCCGCGGTCCGGCGAGCGCTGGGGACGCTCCCCCCGCTCCTCGAAGCGTTCGCGCCGGGGCGGACGCAGCGGATCATCCTTGAGGTTCAGCGGCCGATCACGCTGATTGAGATAGGCCAGCGCGGCGGCGATGTCCATGATCTCCAGCTCCTGCTCCTGCGCGATGCGCGACAGCAGGCGATAGAAGAAATCCAGATCCTCGTCCGCCCGGGTCTTGAGCAGCACCTCGGTGAAGCGGTCGATGCGCGACTCGCTCAGCGCGGCGGCGGAGGGCGGCTCCATCGCCGGGATGTTCCGCCGGATGGTCCGCTCGATGGCCTTGAGCAGCCCCCGCTCGCGCGGCTCGACCAGCAACACCGCCCGGCCCGCGCGCCCCGCCCGTCCGGTGCGGCCGATGCGGTGCACGTAGGCGGAGGGATCGGTCGGAATGTCATAGTTGACCACATGGCTGATCCGCTCGACGTCGAGCCCGCGGGCCGCCACGTCGGTCGCGACCAGCACGTCGAGCTGACCGTTCTTGAGCCGCTCGATCGTGCGCTCGCGCATCTCCTGATTCATGTCGCCGTTCAGGGGCTCGGCCGCGAAGCCATGTGCCTTGAGCTTGTCCGCCAGTTCGCTGGTCGCGTTCTTGGTACGCACGAAAATCAGCATGGCGTCGAACGGCTCCAGCTCCATGATGCGGGTAAGCGCATCGAGCTTGTGGAAACGGGTGACGATGCAGTGATGCTGATCGATGGTATTGACCGTCTCCGAGTCGCCGACGATCTTGACCTCGACCGGATCGACCAGCCGATCCTGGGCGACGCGTCGGATCCCGCTCGGCATGGTGGCCGAGAAGAGCGCGACCTGGCGCTCGGCCGGGGCCTGATCGAAGATCCAGTCGATGTCCTCCGCGAAGCCCATGTTGAGCATCTCGTCGGCCTCGTCCAGGACCAGGGTGCGAATCCCCTCAAGCGACAGGGTACCGCGGCGGATGTGGTCCATGACCCGGCCCGGGGTGCCCACGATCACCTGCGGATTGCGCTTGAGCTGGCCGAGCTGGAGCCCATAGGCCTGGCCACCATAGATAGGCAGCACGTTGAAACCCTTGAGATGCTTCGCATAGCCCTGAAACGCCTCCGCGACCTGGAGCGCCAGTTCGCGGGTCGGCGTCAGCACCAGGATCTGGGGGCGCCGCAGATCCGGGTCGATGCGGCTGAGCAGCGGCAAGGCGAAGGCGGCGGTCTTGCCGGTTCCGGTCTGGGCTTGGCCGAGCAGATCGCGACCCGCGAGCAGGTGAGGAATGCACTGGAGCTGGATCGCCGTCGGCGTTTCGTAGCCGAGTTCAAGAACGGCCTGCTCGATAACGGGAGCAAGGCCGAGGGCGTCGAAGCCGACGCTCGTTTCGGGGGTTTCCATGATGGGGGCCTCTCGGAGAGGAAAGAGTCGCGCCCGTGGAGAAGGCCGACCGGCCAGCCTAGAGGGAGTCGCGGAATAACCGGTTATTATCAATGAAGGCATGCCCAGACACAACTAAAATACTCCATCTCTTTATTAACCGATGAGTGGCCGCTCCCTATCCGCGAAGACGTTCCAGCCACTCAGGGCTTCGGCTCGCGCGGAACTCCCGGCTCGCACTCCCGGTCTACCGCCACCAGTTCCGTGCCACGTCCGCCAGGACTCCGCGCATTCATCTTTAGGAAGGAATCCCCATGCCTCAGTCTCCCCCGTCGTTCGGCGGCGCCGTCCCCAGCAAGCGCCTGAGCCGCCTTTGGCATCTCGGCCGCGCCACCGGCGACCTGGCCGCGGGTATCGGCGTGAAGGGTTTGATCGATCTGGCCCGCGCGCGCGGGACCGGCCAGTCCGCGCGCATCCAGTTGTCACCCGAACATACCCGCCGCTTCACCGACCGGCTCGCCCACATGCGCGGCGCGGTGATGAAGATGGGTCAGCTCATGTCCATGGACGGCTCGGATATCTTCACACCCGAGGCCGCCGAGATCATGGGGGCGCTGCGCGACCGCGCCCAATCCATGCCCATGAGCCAGCTCGCCCGCGTCCTTGAGGCCGAGTACGGCGCGCACTGGGATAAGCGGTTCAAACGCTTCGAGTTCACCCCCATCGCCTCGGCCTCCATCGGACAGGTCCATCGCGCCGAGACCAGGGACGGACGCCGGCTCGCCCTCAAGATCCAGTTCCCCGGCGTACGCGAAAGCATCGACAGCGATATCGACAACCTGGCCTTCCTGGGGCGCTCGCTCGGCATGGCGCCGAAGGGCCTGGACATCGGACCCTTCCTGGACGAGGCCCGGCGTCAGCTCCATCGTGAGGCCGACTACGCCGCCGAGGCCGAGGCGCTGGACGCCTATCGCGCCTGGGTCGGCGAGGATCCGGACTTCCTCATCCCCGGCGTCCACCGGGATCTGACCACCCACAACATCCTGGCGATGGATTTCGCCGACGGCGTGCCGCTGGATCGTCTGGCCGGACCCGAATACCGCCGCGCCGAGCGTGACCGTGCGGCCACGCTGCTGATGCGTCTGTCGCTGCGCGAGCTGTTCGAGTTCGGTCTGGTGCAGACCGATCCGAACTTCGGCAACTATCTCTACAACGCCGCGAGCGGTCGGATCGCGCTCCTGGATTTCGGCGCCACCAAATCGGTCGCCCCCGCCCTGGTGGAGTCATACCGCCAGCTCGCCCGTAGCGCGATCGCCAATGATCGCGCCGGGATGCGGGCCGCCTCGGTCGCGCTCGGCTATGTCGGCGAAAACGATCCGGGCGAGCACATCGACGCCATGATGGACCTGCTCCAGATGGCGTCCGAGCCGCTGCGACAGGCCGGTCATTATGATTTCGGCCTGTCCGACCTCTTCGAGCGGGTCTACCACCAGGGACGCGACATGTTCCACTCGGGCGTGTTCAGCACCGCGCCCGCCCCCGAGACCATGTTCCTGCATCGCAAGTTCATGGGCTCCTTCATGCTTTCGCGGCGGTTGAGGGCGCGCGTGGAATTATCGGAAATCGCCCGCGCCTGTATCTGAAGCGAGCGAGCGGTCGCTGAGCAGGCCGAGACGATCGAGCCCACGGCCGCCTGGATCTTGGTAGAGTTCCGGGATGGAACTGCATAGCTTCATCCTCTCCGCCATCGTCCTGCTGACCGCGGCGGCCCTGTCGGTGGCCCTGTTCAAGCATCTGGGCCTGGGCTCGATCCTCGGCCTCCTGGTGGCGGGGATCATCGTCGGTCCGCACTCGCCCGGACCCTACGTGACCGCGCATGTCGAGGACGTGCGCAACTTCACCGAGCTGGGCGTGGTGCTGCTGCTGTTCATGATCGGGCTGGAGATGCAACCCAAGCGGCTGTGGGCGCTGCGCCGCGAGGTCTTCGGCCTGGGCACGGTGCAGATCCTGCTCTCCGGCGTCCTCATCGGCGGCTATATCGCCTTCTATCAGCCGTCTTGGCAGGCCGCGCTGCTGATTGGCTTCACCATGGCCCTCTCGTCCACCGCGCTGGTCATGCAACTGCTGCACGAACGCGGTGATCTGGCGACCCGCCACGGCACCACCGCCTTCGCCATCCTGCTGATGCAGGATCTGGCCGTGGTGCCCATGCTGGCGATGGTCCCGCTACTGTCCGATCCAGGGGGCATCTCGCCGGAGATATCGATCGGCGAGCAGATCCTGACCCTGATCGGCATGGTGGGGCTGGTGATCCTCTGCGGACGCTTTGTCGTCCCTTTCGCGCTGGAGCGGCTGCTGCGTCAGAACAATCGCGAAGCCTTCGCGCTGGTGGTGATGCTGTCGGTCTTCCTGGCGGCCTGGGCCATGCACAAGGTCGGACTGTCCATGGCGCTGGGGGCCTTCATGATGGGGATGCTGCTCTCCACCTCGCGTTTCAGCTTCCAGATCCAGGCCCACGTCGAGCCCTTCAAGGGGCTGCTGATGAGCGTCTTCTTCGTCGCCGTGGGCATGTCGATCGATCTGCCGGCGATCGTGGAACAGCCACTGCGGCTCGCCCAGCATGTGGTGGTGATCCTCGGCATCAAGCTGCTCGTGCTCTTTCTGATCGCGCTCATGTTCGGGCTGCCGCGTGGGGTCGCGACGCGGGTCGCCTTCCTGCTCGCCCAGAACGGCGAATTCGGGTTCGTGCTGTTCGGCTTCGCCAAGGCGTTGGGCGTCATCGACGGAGCCACCTTCGTGCTGGCCGTGAGCGTGATCTCGGTCAGCATGCTGCTGACCCCGCTGTTGGTACGCCTCGGCGACAACCTGGCCCGCCGCGCCGAGCGGCGCGTCACCACGCCCGAGTCGTTCGGCTTCGAGACCACGGGCATCGCGCCCAAGGAACGGGTCGTGATCGCCGGTTACGGGCGCGTGGGTCATACCATCGCCACCTTGCTGGAGGTCAACCAGATCCCCTTCATCGCCTTCGACACCAATCCGACCAATGTCGAGCATGGGGTGCGCGATGGCCGGGCCGTCTACTACGGGGATATCGGCGACATGGAACTGCTGGCCGCGGCCCAGGTCGGCAGCGCCTCGCTGGTCATCCTGACCATCGACCACGGACCGACCGCTCTGCGTGCCGTCTCGCACATTCGCCACGCCTATCCGCACGTCCCGGTCATCGCCCGCGCCCGCGATCTGGACGCCTGCGGCAGTCTGATCCGCGCCGGCGCGACCCGCGCCTATCCCGAGGCGATCGAAAGCAGTCTGCGGCTGGGGGCGGAGGCGCTCGAAATGCTCGGCATCCCGACCGATGACGTGGATTCGCTGCTCCAGGGCGTGCGCGGCCAGAATTATGCCCAGGTGGTGGAGTGAGCCGGCGTCGGGAGCCAGGCGTCAGCCTGAGGCAGGGCGCCCGCCCCGGCTCGATCCCGACGGCGGACCCCAACCTTTGTCGCGTCGACCGAGCGCCGAGGTCCGGTTGCCCTGACCGCCCAAACTGAGTAGGCTCACGAGCCGCTTCATTTCAAACAACAATCTCCGGGGGACACCCGCTTCATGGACAACAGCACCGAGTTGGCCCGTTTCAACATGATCCAGCAGCAGATCCGGCCATGGGGTGTGCTCGACGAGCGCGTCCTGGAGGTGATGGGCGAGATCCCGCGCGAGTCCTTCGTGCCCGACGCCTATCGCGGCCTGGCCTATGCCGACATCGAGACGCCGAACGACATCGGCGGCCTCATGCTCGCGCCCAAGGTGGTGGGTCATCTGTTGCAGGCGCTCGCCGTCCAACCCGGCGACCGGGTGCTGGAGATCGGGACCGGCGCGGGTTATGTGACGGCCTGTCTGAGCCGACTCGGCGGGCGTGTCATCAGCCTTGAGATCGATGCCGCTCAGGCGACGGCGGCGCGCGAACGCCTCGCGGCGCTCAAGCTCGAGCGCATCGAGGTCCGCGAGGGCGATGGACTGGCCGGGCCGATCGCCGACGGCCCCTTCGACGCCATCGCGATCAAGGGCTCCATGCCGACCGAGGACGCCCTGCCAATGCTGCGCGGACAACTGGCGATCGGCGGGCGTCTCTTCTGCATCCTCGGCGCGGCGCCGGCCATGGAGTGCGTGCGGATCACCCGGGTCGGCCAGAACGACTATCGCCGCGAATCCCTGTTCGAGACCCATGTGCCGCCATTGCGCAACGCGCCCGAACCGGCGGGATTCGAGTTCTGAGGCCGGCCAGGCCAGGGGCGATCGATTGACGCCGACCGTCAGGCACCATTGAGTTGTTCAATCCTTGCTCTTCGCAGGGCTAATAGTGCACACTCCTCCGACCCCGCTCGGGGACGAATAACGAATACATTCAGAGGACAAGCACTCATGAGCACCAATCAGCCACAGATGCCGCTATGTCAGCGGGCCTTATCCCAACTTCTCATCATCGACGCCCAGGAACGACTCGCGGCCGCCATGCCCGCGGACGAGTTGGATCTGGTCGTCGAGAACATCAATCGTCTGATCGCGGCCGCCAAGATCCTCGATATCCCGGTCATCGCCACCCAGCACAACTCCAAGGGGCTCGGCCCCATCCTGGAGACGATTCGCACCAATATGCCGATGGTGCATGAGCCGACGGAAAAGACCGCCTTTTCCTGCTGCACCGCGCCTGGGTTCGAGCGCAACATTTCCTCCCACCCGGAGCGGCGCCAACTGATCGTCGTCGGCATGGAGGCGCATATCTGCATCGCCCAAACCGTCTCCGGGCTGCAACGCTGGGGCTATCAGGTGTTCGTGCCGGCCGACGGCATCATCTCGCGCAAGACCGCCTACAAGGAGAGCGTCCTGGAGCGCATGCGCACCGGCGGCATCCAGGTGGTCTGCACCGAGTCGGTCGGATTCGAGTGGATCGGCGACTCGAGCGACGAACAGTTCCGCGCGGTCTGGTCGCTGTTCAAATAAGCCGTTCCAACCGCCCCCCCGGATCGAGAACCCCGTCGATCAAGACGACCAGCCGATCCAGCGCTCCCCGATTCCGTTCGACGACCGCCAGGCCCCGCGCGCCCATCCGGGCGCGCAGGGTCGCGTCTTCCAGCCAAGTCAGCATCCGCTCCGCCAGTTGCTCCGCGTCGGCGACCCGCGCCGCCGCGCCCTCGTCCAGAAGCATCGCGGTCATCGCCGCGAAGTTGAAGGTGTAGGGTCCCACCGCCACGGGCACGCCCGCTGCGGCCGCCTCCAGCGGATTATGACCACCGGTCGGCACCAGGCTGCCGCCGATGAAGGCCGCGTCGCCGGCCGCGAGAAAGGCCGGCAGCTCACCCATGGTGTCGCCAAGAAACACCGACGCCCCAGAATCGCCGTCGGTCTCCCCGGTGCGGCGCGTCAGCGAAAAGCCTTCGCGAACGACCAGCGAGGCGACCCGGTCGAAGCGCTCCGGATGGCGCGGCACCAGCACCAACAGGGCTTCTGGCATTCGCTCCAGCAGGCGCCGATGGGCCTTGAGGAGCCGGACCTCCTCACCCTCGTGCGTGCTGGCGGCCACCCACACCGGGCGTTGTGGCCCCCAGATCCGACGGATCGCCTCGGCCTTTTCGAGCTGGCTGGCGGGCTGACGCAGATCGAATTTGATACTGCCGGTGACCCGCACGCGCCCAGGATCCGCGCCGAGATCGACGAACCGCCGCGCGTCGGCGTCCGCCTGCGCGGCGATCAGGGCGAAGCGCCGCAGGGTCTCGCGGGTCAGTCCGGGAAGCCGGGCATAGCCCCGTGCCGAGCGTTCCGAGAGTCGCGCGTTCGCCAGCACCACCGGGATCGCGCGCCGTTCGCAGGCGGCCAGCGTATTGGGCCAGATCTCGGTCTCCATGACGACGACCAGCGCGGGTCGGATCTGGTCGAGAAAGCGCTCCAGGAGGCCCGGCAGATCGAAGGGGGTATAGCGATGCTCGACGCTCGCGCCGAAGAGTTCGCGCACGCGGGCGGCCCCCGTGGGTGTCGTGGTGGTGACCAGGATGCGCCGCGCGGGATCGCGCTTGAGCCAGCGCCGGATCAGCGGCTCGGCGGCCTGGGCCTCGCCGACCGAGACGGCATGGAGCCAGATGTCGGCGACCGGCGCGGGCGCGCCCCAGGCCAGCCGCTCGGCGACGCGCCGACGGTAGGCCGGCGTCTTGAGACCGCGCCAGAATAGCCGCGCCAGCGCCAGCGGCAGGATAAGTCGCAGCAGCAGGCTGTAGAGCGCCAGGTTCACGCGCGCGCCCGAGTCCGCCGAACGCGCGGCCTAGACATCGCGGATCGCCCCAATGATCCGACTGGTCGAGCGTCCCGGCAGGAAATCGATCACGCGCACCTCGCCGCCGTTGGCGCGCACGCCATCGGCCCCGGCGATGTCATCCGGCCGATAATCGCCGCCCTTGACCAGCACATCCGGTTTCACGCGAGAGATCAGCGACTCCGGCGTGTCCTCTCCAAAGGGACAGACCCAATCGACCGAGGCCAGCCCGGCCAGCACCGCCATCCGCTGTTCGACCCCATTGATCGGCCGACCCTCGCCCTTGAGCCGCCGCACCGAATCGTCGTCGTTGACCGCCACGATGAGTCGATCGCCCAGGCGCCTAGCCTGCTGGAGATAGCTCACATGGCCCTCGTGAAGGATATCGAAGCAGCCATTGGTCATGACCAGCCGCTCGCCCGCCGCGCGGGCGGCGGCGGCCGCCGCGATCAGCCCCTCCCGGTCCAGGACGCCATGCCATTCGACACCTCGATGGGCGCGCGCCAATTCCGCCGCGCTCACGCTCGCCGCGCCCAGTTTGCCGACCGCGAGACCGGCGGCGCGATTGGCTAGGGCGCAGGACTCGTCGATCGGCGTCCCCGCGCCCAGCGCCGCCGCCAGCGTGGCGATGACCGTATCGCCCGCGCCGGTCACGTCGAACACCTCGCGCGCCTGGGTCGGCAGATGCAAGGCCGCCGCGTCCGCGCGCAGCAACAGCATGCCGCGCTCGCCGAGCGTCACCAGCAGGGCCTCCAGACCGAGATCGGCGCGCAACCGCTGGGCCTTCTCCACCAGCACGGCCTCGTTCCCGCAAACCCCGACGATCTCCTCCAGCTCGGCACGGTTCGGGGTCAGGATGGTCGCGCCACGATAGCGGGCGAAGTCGCGCCCCTTGGGATCGACCAGGACCGGCTTGCCGAGCGCCCGCGCCGCCGCGATCAGAGGTCGGGGATCGGCCAGGGTGCCCTTGGCGTAGTCCGAGAGCAGCAAGAGATCCGTCTCGGCGAGGCCAGCCTCGACCAGGGCCGGCAGGGGATCGGCGTCGAGCGGCGCGAGCGATTGCTCGAAATCGAGCCGGATGAGTTGCTGATGATGGCTCATCACCCGCAGCTTGGTGATGGTTGGGCGATCGGCGCGACGGTGCAGGCGCGTCTCGATGCCCCGCTCGGCCAGGCGCGCGGCCAGGATATCCGCCGCCTCGTCCGCCCCCGTCACGCCGACCAGGATCGTGCGTGCGCCGAGCGCGGCCAGATTGAGCGCCACGTTCGCCGCCCCGCCGGGCCGATCCTCGACCGACTCCACATGCACGACAGGCACCGGAGCCTCCGGCGAGATGCGCCGCGTCGCGCCGGTCCAGTAGCGATCGAGCATCAGATCCCCCGCGACCAGGACACGGGCGCGGGAGAAATCGGGAAAGGGAGATGGTGAACTCGCGCTCAAGGTCGGATCCGATTGAGTAAAGGCTCGCAGTCTAGACCGAAGATCATGGATCGCGCGATAGCCGAACCCCGCGACCAGGGGTCGACCCGACGCGCGCGGACCGTCCCTACCGAATCATGGCGTTCCGAGCCGTACTAGGCCCGCGCTTCGTCTGGAACGTTTTCCAACGGGTGCGGTGGAACCAGTCGGCGGCGGATAAACAAACAGGCGGGACGGGGCGAATACCCATAGGCACCAACTTGGCTGGCAACTCATTGAAATCCTACTCGGTCGGCGAGACGCTCGACCGGCTGGAAGCCGTCCTGCGCGAGAAAGGCGTCACCGTCTTCGCCCGCATCGATCACAGCGCCGGGGCCAAGGACGCCGGGCTGACGCTGCGCCCCACCCGACTGTTGATCTTCGGCAACCCCAAGGCTGGAACGTCGCTGATGCAGGCGGCCCCGACCATCGGCCTGGATCTGCCCCTGAAGGTGCTGGCCTGGGAGGATGACGCCGGGAAGGTTCACGTCGTCTGGAATAGCCCAGCCTATTTGATCGAGCGGCACGGACTGGAGGCCGGCTACACCAAGAATCTGGCCGCCATCGAGGGGCTGATCGGCGCGGCGCTGAAGTTGTCACAGCCTCCCGCGGCGACAACGGCCAGCGCGCCGCGCGGGCGAACAGCGCCGGACGCAAAGGAATCTGACGCTGATCCGACCGGCGGGACAGACGTCATGGGGTCTCTTGAGTCCCAGGAGCTGTCGCCCCGCTCTGGCGGCAATCCGGAAGGACTCTGCCAATTCCGGCCGCTCACTCCCCGCTGAGGGGCAGCGGGAATTCGACGCTCAGCGGACACATGTCCCGCCATTTAAGGCGCTGGGGGGTGCCATTTCTTGACGTGGCCGGGGATGATTCAGCGTTCCGAGGCCCGCCTTTGCACTCCAGCGCGATGAGGAGATCGCCGTTGAGGGAAATATCCTGGTAAGTCACCTATTTCTCCCGTGCTCCCCGCGAGCGTGGACCCAATCAGATAGGCGCGATAGGGAGTAGCGGACGCAGGTCTTTGATTAGGAGGAACAAGTGAAGCGGATCGGTCGGCGAGGGCACAAAACCGAAGTGAGCGTAGAAGCGTCGGGCGTCGTCGTCCTTGGCGTGGACCGCGAAGGCGCGGATACCGCCAATCTCGGCGGCCTGGAGCGTGCGGCGCATGGCGTCTTTGAGCAGGCCCGCGCCGATTCCACGACGCTGCCAGGTCGTAGCGACCGCCAGGCGGGCGAGCAGCATGATGGGTACGGGGTGGCGGGCGAGCCCCTTGGTCAGTCGCTCCGGAGCATCGTCATACGCCACCTCACCCACTACCAGGGTGTAGAAGCCAATCACCTCCTCGTCATGCAGACCGAGATAGGTCTGCGAGGCGTTGGCCTGCTGATTGGTGAAGGCATAGCGCAGGAGGAAGCGATCAAGCGTCTCACGGCCGCTCGCGAACCCGTCGAGCGGATGGTCGCGCCGGAGCTTCTCGATCCGGAAGCCGGCCGTCATGCCGAGTCGGGCGGATCGAAAGGCGTCGGCTCACTTAAGAGACGTTCAAGGCGCGGCAGCGCGCGCGGCGGCAGATCAAGCGCGGCCATGAAGGCGCTCCAGCGCTCGGCATCGAGCCCAAAGTGCTGCCGATCGGCCAGGGTCTCGTCGGCACGCTCCAGTGCGCTGCTCAATACAAACTGGCTCACCGACTGGTGGCGCTCCTGGGCTGCGGCACTGAGCCGCGCCTTCGCCTCGGGCGTGAGCCGCAGATCGAGCTTTGTGCTTCGGGCTTGAGGGTTCGGCATGTGCGTCTCCGGTTGAGAAGCCTTGATGATATCCGCCGGACATTGTCATGACAACGCGCACTTCATTTCGTATTTTCGCGCCCAGATCATACCGGATACGCTCCGATGGTCAGCCGGCTGGCTGTTCCCCGGCCGAGCCTTGTCACCGAGTGAGCGCCTGCGGCCGACGGCGGATGCTCGCCGATGATCGAGCCACGCCCGGAGCCAGCCTCAGTCGGCATCCCGCTCGTCCGATACGATTGTTCCGCCGGCGTCTCCTTCGGACATCGGCCGCCCGGCCTGACGCCACTCCGGCATCCCGTCCTCCAGACGCCGCGCGCTGAATCCGGCCGCGCGCAGGCGGGCGACGGCTTCAAAGGAGAGAACGCACCAGGGGCCGCGACAATAGGCGACGATCTCGCGCTCGCGCGGGAGGTCGCTCAGCCGCTCTTCAAGCCGATCGAGCGGGACACTGAGCGCCCCGGCGACATGACCCTGGGCGAATTCCTCGGCGGGACGCACGTCGATCACCGTCGCCAGTCCGTCGCGCACCCGCTCCAGCAGCTCCGCGGCCGGCACCGGCTCCAGGGCGTCGCGCTCCTTGAGATAACTGGCGAGCAGTGCCTCGACCGCGTCGCTGCGGCTTTCGGCGAGCACCCGCAACGCGGCGACCGCGTCCAGCACGCAATCGTCGGCCAGGCCATAGCGCACATGCTTGCCGTCGCGGCGCGCCTGCGCCAGACCGGCGGCCTTGAGCTGTTGCAGATGCTTTGAGGTGTTGGCGACGCTCAGCCCGGTCACCCGCGCCAGGTCCTCGACGCTGCGCTCGCCCTGGGCGAGGAAATCCAGCAGCTCCAGTCGCGCGCCGCTGCCCAGGGCGCGGGCGACGATGGCGAGTTGCTCGAAGAGGGCCTGTTTGGGTTCAGGCGCGGATCCGGCGGGATGGGTCATGGTGTCGGTCGCATCGGGCGGTGATTCAACCCGGGGGTTGAGCGTCTGGCGGTGCGTCACCAGTATAGGGAAGGCGTCGGCCCAGGGGTAGGCGCGCCACGACCCGCCCGATTCCCTTTGATCATCCCTGTTGCCGACGAGGCCCGCCGCCATGCTCGACACCTTGCCCCATCTGCGACCGGGCGACTTTCCACCGCTCTCCCGGCGCCGAGCGCTGACCTTGCAGGTCAATTTCGGGCGGCTGTGCAATCAGCAATGCCGGCACTGCCACGTCGCCGCCGGGCCGAATCGTACGGAAATCATGGACCGTCCCACGCTGGAGCTGGTGATGACCACGCTGGAGCGCCTGGTGTTTCAGACCCTGGACCTGACCGGCGGCGCCCCTGAGCTTAACCCCGGCTTCCGCGACCTAGTGCGTCACGCCCGTGATCTCGGGCTGCGGGTGCTGGACCGCTGCAACCTCACGGTGCTGGCCGAGCCCGGACAGGAGGATCTGGCCGACTTCCTCGCCGCGCAGGGCTGCGCGCTGATCGCCTCGCTCCCCTGCTATCTGGCGGACAACGTCGACGCCCAGCGCGGCCAGGGTGTCTTCGAGGCCAGCCTGGCTGGACTGCGGCGGCTGAACGCGCTCGGCTATGGCGTGCCGGACAGCGGGCTCCTGCTCGATCTTGTCTACAACCCCCAAGGCCCCGAACTGCCGCCACCGCAGGCGACGCTGGAAGAGGACTATCGGCGCATCCTGCTCAGCGACTACGGTATCCGCTTCAACCGGCTGCTGACCCTGGCCAATCTCCCCATCGGGCGCTTCGGCAGCGCGCTGTTGTCGACGGGCGAATTCCATGGCTATCTGGATCGGCTGCGCGCCGCGCACCGCGTGGAGAACCTGACCGCCGTCATGTGCCGGGAGCTGATCAGCGTCGACTGGCAGGGCTGGCTGTACGACTGCGACTTCAATCAGCAACTCGGGCTGCCGCTGGCGGCCCACGCCGGCCGCGCCCATCTGCGCGACCTGCCGGATCTGCTCCTTGATGGCGCGCCCATCGCGGTCGCCGATCACTGCTACGGCTGCACCGCAGGCCAGGGGTCGAGCTGCGGCGGTGCGCTGACTGGCACAACCTGAAGCGCCCCATGCGGCTCTCCATCGTCATCCCGACCCTGAACGAGGCCGAACACATCGGCCCCCTTCTGACCGACCTCGCCCCGCTGCGTTCGACCGGGCATGAGGTGATCCTGGTCGACGGCGGCAGCACGGACGCGACCCGGTCGCTGGCCGCGTCCGGGGTCGACCGGATGCTGGAGTCCCAACGCGGGCGTGCCGCCCAGATGAACGCCGGCGCCCAGTTCGCCAGCGGCGGGATCCTCTGGTTCCTGCACGCCGACAGCCGCGTCCCGCCCGGCGCGCCAGAAGCCCTGCTCGCCGCCTGCCAGGCCGGCGCCCGCTGGGGACGCTTCGACGTGCGCCTCTCCGGGCGTCACCCGTTGCTGCGGCTGGTGGAGCGGGCCATGGACGCGCGCTCGCGCCTCACCGGCATCGCCACCGGCGATCAGGGGATCTTCGTCACCCGCGACATCTTTGCCCAGATCGGCGGCTTTCCGGACCTCCCGCTGATGGAAGACATCGCCCTCTCGAAGCGCCTGCGCCGCCTCGCCCGACCGGCCTGTCTCCGTCCGCCGCTGCTGACGTCCAGCCGGCGCTGGGAGTCGCGCGGCGTGGTGCGCACCATCCTGCTCATGTGGCGACTGCGTCTGGCCTACGCCCTGGGCGCCGATCCGGCCCAACTGGCAAGGCGCTATGACGGCTGAGGCCACGCCCGGCGGCACCCTGATCCTCTTCGCCCGCGAGCCCGTCGCGGGTCAGGTCAAGACCCGCCTCATCCCGGCTCTGGGCGCGGAGGGCGCGGCGCGGCTCTATCGCCGGCTGCTCGGGATCGCCCTGCGGGCGGGCGCCGCGACGCACGGCGCCCACCGCCAGCTCTGGTGCGCCGGGGCGCCGGCCGAGGGCGGCGAGTGCGCGCGACTGGCCGAGGCCCATGGCTTCACCTGGCATCGTCAATCCGAGGGGGATCTCGGGACGCGGATGGCGGCGGCCCTGGCCGAGGCGCTGGCCTTCGGCGACCGGGCGGTGCTGATCGGCAGCGACTGCCCGGACTATGACGCGGCTTATCTGAGCGCCGCCTTCGCCGCTATGGACGACCGCGACGCCGTGCTCGGCCCGGCGGCGGACGGCGGCTACGTCCTCATCGGGCTGCGCAGTCCGGCGCCCGAAGCGTTCGCCGGCATCCATTGGAGCAGCCCCGCCGTCCTCACCGAAACGCGCGCCGCGCTGCGGCGGATCGGTCTCACCTGGACCGAACTGCCGACCCTGCGCGACCTCGATCTCCCCGAAGACCTGATCGAGGTCGCCGATCTCCTGGACACCCACCGCCAACTGGACTGACCTCATGCTCACCTGGATCGATCGCCTGCCGCTCTCCATGTTCGTCATCATCGCCCTGACCCTCGGCCTCGCGCCCTTCCTGCCCGAGCCGCACATTTCGGAAAAGCTCAAGCTCCTGTCGGCTGGTGATCTGGTCAGGCCGATCGAAATCTTCGACCTCCTGCTGCATGGGCTGCCCTGGGTGCTGCTGATGGTGAAACTTGCGCGGAGAGGGTCGACCAGATGAGGCGTGTCGGAGCCTCGCATCGACGATGGGCCAAATTGCCGCGTCATTTTCGATCGACCGAGCCAGGACTGGATCGGTTCGGCGACAGCGCCTGATGCATGCCGAGAGGAGTGGCGTAGAATCGGGGCATTCCAGAACACCCCGATAGAGGCACCCGATGGCAAAACCCAATTACGCATTCGAGAAACGCCAGCGCGATCTGGCCAAGAAGGCCAAGAAAGAGGCCAAGCGACAGAGCAAGACAGGCTCGCCAGACCACGCGGAAAACACGGACAGCCCGGATCCGGCCGTGCCAACGCCGGCAACTGATGTGGCGCCAACGGATGAGGATACGGCCTCCTGAGACCGGCGGCGATCGACCGCTGGGTCGACCGTGGTCTGGAGCGCAACGACTCCAGCCTTCGTGCTGGAGGCTATCGGTATTGGTACGGTGCCGGGTGCGTCTCTGCTTCAGGATTCGGCTGACGGATGCGTCCATAACTGATCTTCTTGACAGCCGAGCAACCATCGCGACCGAGGTCCGCGCCGTCCGGTCAGCCGCGACTGACCGGCAGCTTCCAGCCGAGGAGGATGTGATCAGCTCCCAGAGAACCTGAGTCGCGTCTCCTGGCGCGCCGCCGCCTGGATTGTCCGACTTCGTGGCGATCACGACGGGGCCGGGATGGTCTTGATCCGGCAGGAACCCGAAGGACCGGGCCAACCCTTTCATGGCCTGAATCGAGCCGGCAACCCACGCCGACTTCCTACGTCTTCTAAGCTCGGCGCGCGCCCCATGATGCGCGGGCGGAAGCCGTCCAATGAGGGATGACCCCGTCTCGGCCATGCGCATGGCTTCCGAGTCACGGCACGGCCAGGCCCGGACGCCCATGAGAATGGGCGCCCGTTTGGGCTAATTCCCCCAAGAGGTCACCCCCGAGGGCGCGGTATGCTCCCTTTCCCTTGCGTGACGAGCCGCTTACCGCAATCCTGCCGCCTGGCGGTGAGTGCTCGACCCCAGGTTCACCAGCATCGCGAGCGCCAGTCCGGGCCGCGCGCGAATGAGCGGCGCATCAAAGCCACCATGGAAGAACGGGGCATACTCCGGATGCGCTTGCGCGTCCTCTGCCGCGAGTTGTCGAAAACCCATGCTCCAGTCGTCAAAGCGACGCGCGGCGAGTGGTCCGTCGTGTAGCATAACGATGGCGGTATGGCGGGGATCCTGGAGGATGCGCGCGTAGGTTTCATCCACGGCGGCTTCCTCGCCTTCCAGCGCCTGCATGAAGGTGCCATTGGCATAGAGCAGCATCCCCGTGACGTTCCGCAGGGCGTTGTGGCGGATGGATGAGTCCAGAATCCGCTCCAGTTCCTCCCTGCTCAGCGCCTTGGACGCAGTGCTGACATAGATCAGATGGACGAGCGCCATCGAGCTCGGCGTCCGTGCGCGGTTTCTCTCATCAGCGCCAAACATGAACGGTCCCTCTCCAGCGTACAGATGTCGGATGTATTGCCAAAGCTCCCCGGCCATCCCAACGGCCCGTCTAAAATCGAGGGTGGCGCCATATTGGCGCAATTGATACTCACGAATGGTGTGGACGTGAATCTTGGTGAACGCCTCCATCGAGAGCTCTCCGTCGTCGAGAACCCGACCGAATAGGGCTGGATCCTTGGCGAGTTCGCCAAAGAGTCGACTGGCGGAAAGAGGGGACATAAACCGATTCCTGGCCTGGTTTCGTGGACGCGGAAAAAACCTACCGGCCCTGAAAAGACAAACGACCTGGAGCCCGCGAAGGTGGCGTACTCGCACCGTCGCCGGGCGCCTTCTCGCATTCAATGTGATTGTGAGGTTTGAGGATCGACGGAACAGATCCTCAATGGACCTTTTCGAGCCGACTGGCGGACAGCCCCATGATCTGGATACGCGAACCGCGTCATCGAGTGCGCTTCACGACGGCCTGGCAAGCGCCGATCCGGGGATCACTTCACCATCGGCAACGGAACTCGCGGCATCGAATCGCCTTGCAGGCAGTGCTGCTCCAGCCGACGGATTTGTTCGATCGTCTCGTTGGAGAGCGGGACAAAGCGCCCCGACAAGGCTCGATCGGCCAGCTCGCGCTCGCCAACGATCGCATGGCGCAGGACATCGCCGGCACACTGGTGGAACTGCGCATGTCTGGTACGCAGTGCCTCATAGACGGGGACCGTCTTGAAGCGGCGGCCCGCGCCATGGATCCATTCACCTAAGCCGCATTTGTCGTCGCAGGAGACGACCGTTGGATCCTGCGGCTCGCTGCGACCCTCGACGACCCGACGTAGCTTCTTCGACCATTGCTTGTGGACGTAGACGAATTCATCAAAATCGATGTCGTCGGCAGCCCCTCCCCCGTGCGCGTCGTGCCCCTGATGGAGGCCATGCGTCTTGAAGACGGCAACGGTCTGAATCAAGGCTTGGGCCTGATCCTCCAGACTCTCGGCCGCGGCCGCGGCCTCTTCCACCAAGGCCGCATTGCGCTGCGTGGTGTCGTCCATCTGGGCGATCGCCTGGGTGACCTGCCCGATGCCCGCGCCTTGTTCGCGGCTCGCCTCGGCGATCTCGCTCACCAGGGTCACGACCTGCTGGAAGGAGCTGACGATCGCCTCCATGGTGGCCCCAGTCTCGGAGGCCAACCCGGCGCCCTCGTTCACGGTGCTGACCGAGGCGTCGATCAGGCCCTTGATCTCCTTGGCCGCTTGGGCGCTGCGTTGGGCCAGGGTGCGGACCTCGGCGGCGACCACCGCGAAGCCGCGGCCCTGTTCACCCGCCCTAGCGGCTTCCACCGCGGCGTTGAGGGCGAGGATGTTGGTCTGAAAGGCGATGCTGTCGATCACGCCGATGATGTCGGCGATCCGCTGGCTCGATTCCTGGATGCCGCCCATGGTTTCGACCAGACGCCTGACGAGCACGCCACCGGCGGCCGCTCGATCGTTGGCGAGACGGGCGAGCTGTTGCGCGCTCCCGGCGTTCTGGGCGTTCTGCTGAATGGAGGCGTTGAACTCTTCCATGGAGCTCGCGGTTTCCTCGAGACTGCTGGCCTGTTCCTCGGTGCGCTCGGAGAGGTCGGTGTTGCCGGCGGCGATCTCGGCGGCGGCGGTGTTGATGGCGTCCGTGGCCTCGGTGATCCGCCCGACCAGACGCTCCAATTGCTCCACGGTGGCATTGGTGTCGTTCTTCAGGTCGGCGAAGCGCCCCTTGTAGCGCGACTCGATCTTCTTGGTCAGATCCGCCTGGGCGACCGCCTTCAGGACGATGGCCAGATCATCGAGTGCCTTGGAGACGATCTCGGTGAGGTTGTTCATGCCCTCGGCCAGGTCGCGGAAGAAGCCGGCCTTGCCGTCGATGCCCAGACGCTGGCTGAAGTCACCATGGGCGACGGCCTCCAGCAGGGTATCCAGTTCGGCTTCGGCGGCGACCTCGGCGGTGCGGTCGATCCACTCCACGACCGTTCCCAGGCGGATGCCTTGCGCGTCCAGGACCGGATTGGCGATCAGTTTGAAGGTACGACCGCCAACGCGCATCTGGGAGATGTAGGTGCCTTTCAGTCCCTCCAGCAGACCCTGTTGGTGCGCGGGATTCTGGTGGAAGTCGGCGAAGCCGCGCCCGAGCAGCCCCGTGGCGCTGAACCCTGGCACGGCTTGGCGGATATCCGCCTCGGCCTCCCGCATCATCCGATCGAAGGCTTCGTTCAGATAGATCAGGGTACCTGCCGCGTCGGCCACCATCATGTTGGTGGACGCCTTGTCGAGGGCGCTTTGAATCCGCAGGCTCTCGGCCGCGCTTCGCCGTTCGGCATGGATACGGTCGTGCAACTGGTGCTGCATGTCCCTCATCGAGGCCAGTAGGCTGCTCGTGTCGCCCGTCTTCAACGGGATCTCGTTGTCCAGCTTGCCCTCGGCGATCAGGCGGGCGAGGCGGGCGGCCAACGCGGGCTCGCCGCCGAGTTGACGCATGGTTCCTCGGAACAATGCGACGGCGATCACGGCGAAGAGGGTCAAACCGAGGAAACCAAGCGCGATCTGCCCGCGCTCGGACCACTGTTGAATACGATTCGCGGCTTGCTGGTAGGACTTGGCCAAATCCCCCTGGCGGCGAATGATGGCCTGGAGGCTCTCATCGGCCTGCTGGAATGGCTTTCCCGCGTTGAATTTCATGTTATGCAAGGCGGAACTCAAGTCGCCGACCTCGATCATCAGGACCGACTGATCGCGCGCCTTGAGATAAGCGGCCCAATGCTGATCGAAGCGATTCCCCGCCGCGCGCAGATCGGGATCGTCGAAGCGGGTGTTGACGGGCTGCCAGTGCGCGGCGAGGGCCTGATCCAGGGCGGGGAGTTCGGCCAGTGCCGCGCTCGCCGCGGCCTCCGTCTCCTCGGTGACGGCTAGCAGAGCCTGGGCGCGGATGCGGTGCATCCCATCCAAGGTGCGGAGCAAACCTTCGGCGGGCCTCACGCTTTGGGCGTAGAGGTGATCCAGATTCTGACTGACGCGATGGATCCCCCACCATCCGGAAACGGCCAGGGTGAGCAACAGCACCAAGACCACTAGGATCATGGACCAGAGTTGTTGCCGGAAGGTGGCGGATCGCATGTGGTTACTTCCGATAGGTGCCGGCGCACACGACGAGGTCGCCCAGCCGTTTCAGGTAGGTGGTCTTGGGTTCGAGCTGACTGGTCGTCGGATTCTTGTACAGGTAGTCGACCCAGCCTTCACCCTTTGTCTTGGCGGTCTCCACGATCTCCTTGCGGAAGAATTTGCCTTCGGCGTCGGGCACCTCGATCAGGTTCTTACCGATCAGTTTAGGATTTTTCGGATGGGCGATCATGGTGCCGGTCAGGTCGTAGGCAAACGCATAGAGCGATCCCTGAACGAACGGGCCATCGGCCTGGTTGAGCGCCTCGATGGTTGCCGGTTTGCCCTGCGCCTGATAGAAGGCCGCGACCTTTGCCACCAGCGCCTGGGCGGCGTCAGGTCCATCATCGGCCCTCGCGGAGAACGACAGGGCCAGACCGGCGGAGAGGAAGAACACAAGCGCATGACGTAACCAGTTTGTCTGCATTGGACGTAACCTCGGTAGTTGGGTGATTCAAGCGTAGCTTTCGATCATGGCCAGGACCAGTCGTGTCTGCTCCTGTGACGGCTCGGTACTCTTCGCTTCCAGGATCGTGCGTGCGTAGGTGCTCAGCCCCACGGCAAAGGCCGACAGCAAGAGTACCATCAGGACAAAAATCGTTGCGGTCAGCTTCACGGCGACCGATGTCTGGATGAGTTTCCTGGTCATGATGGTCGTTTGATGTCGCGTGGAGAATGAGAAGGTTGGTCCCACCATCCCTCACCCCGTCGGCCCGCTCCGGGCCAACTCAGACAGAGTGGAGTTGATCGCGCGGGTGTCATCGAAGCGTTTCGGCCAGACGGGGGAGAATAACCGGGCGCGGCCGATGCGGTATTAACGGTCCATAAACACGTTATAAACGAAGCATGGGCGGCGTTGGACTCCACGTCGGTGGGCGCCGTGCCTCATCATCGGACTGAGACAGGAAGACGCCTCCGGCGGGTCATCGCTCGGAATGGCTCGGGGAGGCGCTTGCGGGGATGCGCAGACGGTAGCCGATCCCAGGAACAGTTTCCAGAATGGACTCGCCGGTCTCGCCCCTGTCCAGCTTGCGGCGCAGCCGCGACAGCAGGACCGTCAGGGTGTTCGGATGCGGGTCGGCACGGGTCGGCAGCCGATCCGTCAGATGCTGGCGGGGCATCACGGCGCCGTTGGCCATCAAGAGGGCCAGCAGCACTTCGAATTCGCCGCGCGTCAGCTTGACCGATTCGCCAGCGGGATTGTGCAGTTGTCGCTTCGACACGTTCAGCCGCCAGCCGCCGAACGTCCATTCCACCGGCTGATCCTTGGGCGCGACCCGATTCAGACAATGCTCGATGCGTAACAGCAATTCACGGGGACTGAATGGCTTGGTCAGAAAGTCGTCGGCGCCCAATTCCAAGGCGCCGAGTCGGTTCTCCTCGTGACCACGCCCACTCACCACCAGGACCGGCACCTGCCATTGACGACGAAAGCGTCGCAACAGCACGATACCGTCTTCATCCGGCAAGGACAGATCGAGCAGAATCAGATCGCAGGCGTCGGTTTGCCTGAGCATCTCATGCGCGTTACCCGCGGTCCGGATGCGATAGCCGTTGTCGATCAGATAGGTTTCGACCAGATTCCGGAACGTCAGGTCATCATCGACCAGCAAAATCCGTGGACGGAGGAGATTCGCCATCATCGCGAGGGTTTGTCATGTCGGTGCCACAGTTGCATGAAATAGTACCCCATGTTCCGCGTGGCCGACCCGGATCCGTCTCGCCTCCCGTCAAGCGCCAACCGCTTCAGCACGGGCGCTGGCCGTCATGGTTCGCCGTCGGTGTCCCGCTGGCCCTACTGATCGTTGCGCTTTGGGGATGGACGGCCCTGGCGCGGGCGGCGCCGGTGCTGCGCGTCGATACCCTAGAACAGGTGGCGCTTGGCCCCTTTGTGCAGGTCGCCCGCGACCCGACCCATCGCTGGACGCCGACGGATCCGGCGGCGGAAACCCCGACCTTCGTCGATTGGACCGGCGGCGGTTTCCTCGCGTTCGGCCCGACCCGCGATCGCGTCTGGCTGCGGCTGAGGGTGCGCAACGACAGCGACCATCCGACGATCTGGTCTTTGGATCTGGGCGAAGCGCTCTTGGCCGCGGCGGTGCTTTATCGGTCCGACAGACCGGGTGCCGCGCCGCCCGAACGCATCACCCTGAGCACGCCGCGCGCCGAGCGCGCCATTGCCCTCGGGCGTCCGGTGTTCCGCCTGGAAACGCCCGCGCGCCGCGAACAGATCCTGTGGGTCGGTGTCGAGACGGATTTTTCGCGGCGCCTGCCGCTGATGGCCTACGGCGACAGGGCCTTCACCAGCGCGGTCTATGGTGAAGGTTGGTTTCGCGGCACCTGGCTGGGCGTCATGCTGCTGGCCCTGGTCTCGAACCTGTTTTTCTGGCGCATCCGGCGCGACCCGGTCTACCGCGAGGTGGCGGGGGTGGTCGCCAGCGTCCTTGCCCAGAGGCTGATCCTTTGGGGGAATTGGACGTTCCTCTTCGATGCGCCCTCGACGCGGCTGGTCGCGACCCTGCTCTTCGGCGCCTCCAGCCTCATGCTCTGGTTCCTGTTGCGCGCGACCCGCCAGTGCCTCGATCTTGCCAGCCACTGGCCGCGCGTCTTGCCCCTGTACCGCGTCTTGGAGCGCGGCTGTGGGCTGTTATTCCTTCTCGGCCTCCTCGCGCCCAATCCGCATTGGTTAAGCCCCCTGATCCAGGTCAGCGGCCTGATCGTCTCCGCGGCGGTGATCCTGACCCTCGTCAGGGTCTGGCGACGTTATCCGCCAACCCGTCTGTTCGCGTCCGCCTATCTGATGGGCCTCATCGGCCGTTCGCCAATGATTTTGTACTCATTGGGCGTGCCGGGAATTCCGCCCATCATCCTGACGCTGGCCGATCCACTTAGCCTCTTCCTGGCGATGGCCTTACTCAATCTGGCACTAGCCGACCGGATCGTTCTCGCTCGGCGCGAGCGCGACGCGGCGCGCCAACGGGTGAAGGCGCGGCGCCGGATGGACCTGGAGCGTCTGGAGCAACAGGTCGCGGAACGCACGCAAGAGTTGGCGCGCGTGAGCCAGCACCGCGACCGCACGGCCAGTCTGATCAGTCACGATCTGCGCGGGCACGTCGCCAGCCTCTCGTTCCTCGCCGCCGCCCCGAACGCGCCCCCCGTGATCGCGAATCTTCACCAACAGGCCGTGCATCTGTTGGGGTTAGTGGAAGCGCAACGTCGGCGGCCCCAGCCAGGGATGACGGTGAACGTGGTCGACAGCAACCCCTGAGCGCAGGGTTCGGAACCAGGCATCATCCCAGTCCGGGCGATTTTTCGAGGATCTGTTTGTCGGTTTTTAGGATGTGTTCGAGGAGCCAGTCGCGCAGATAGTCCAGCATCTCCATCCCGGCCAGAAAAGGGTTGTGGCGGATCTCCTCGCGCAATTCGCCAAGCTCCGTCTCGAACGAGCGATGCGCTTGCTGGTGCTGCGCCAATTCCAGGTAGCCACACTCCGCCATCAGACGCTCCTCGGCCTTGAAGTGAATCCGGGTGTATTGCTCCAAGGCAAACAGAGCCTTAGCGATCTCGACTGTCCCCGCCCGCTCATGGACGGCCTGGTAGACGCGGTTGGTCCACTCGAACAGATAGCGGTGATGCTCGTCGATGATCGCGATCCCGATGGAATACTCGTCCCGCCAGGGGATCCAAGCAGCGTCCGCCGCGCCGGGGCGCGGGATCAGGCTCACCTCGCGGGGGTCAATGGAGTCGTCCTGGTAGCGGGCCTTGATCGCCAGGATCTCCGGCAGGGTTTGCCGCAGCGCCGCGACGACGCGCGGGTCAAAGGCACGGCCGCGCTGCTCCTCGATCAAGGCCATGGCCTGCTCCACGGGCCAAGCCTCCTTGTAGGGGCGTTTCATGGTCAAGGCGTCGAACACATCGGCGACCGCGCATACCCGTCCGGACAAGGGGATGGCCTCGCGGCGCAGGCCGTTGGGATAGCCGCTGCCGTCCCATTTTTCGTGATGGGTCAGGGCGATTTCACGGGCCAGGCGAATCAAGGGATCCTCCCCTTCCAGGATCCTGCCGCCGATGCTGGTATGGTTTTGCATGACGGTGAATTCCTCGGCGGTCAGCTTGCCGGGCTTACGGAGGATGCTGTCATGGATCCCGATCTTGCCGACGTCATGCATGGGCGCGGCCAGCTCGATCAATTCGCACAGCGCCTCGTCGCAGTTCATGGCGCGGGCAATCGCCCCGGCATATTGACTCATGCGCAGGATATGCAGGCCGGTTTCGGTGTCGCGGAATTCGGCGGCAACACCAAGTCGGCGGATGACCTCGTTGCGCGCCATCTGGATTTCCAACTGGCTGATCCGCAGGATTTCTTCCGCCATGCGACGGCGGATGAGGCTGGTGAAGGTTTGCGCGACATCGGCCATGAATTCGGCTTCGCCCGTGACTGGCTGGTGACCCGGTGTCACCAGGATCGACAGGACGCCATAGACGCGATCGCCTTCCGTCAGCGATAAGGCATAAGCGCCAAAATCGACCGACCCCTGATATCGACTCCCGTCCTGTTCTTTCAGTTGGGCCAGAAACAAGGACTGCTTCCGTGCCGCCGCCTGCCCACAGCCACAAATCCCGAACGGTACCTTGGCGCACGCCTGCCGTTGGTCCTCATGCAACCCCTGTTGGGCGACCATGATCAACTCGCCTTTGCGGTTGACGAGAAACAGGGCTCCGCGTCCCTCGACGTCGAGCCAGGGGATCGCGCCGAGTGCCTCCAAGGTTTCCGCCAGGTAGTGTTCCAGCGCGAGATCGCGCAGGGCGGAGCGGGCGATCGCCAGCAAGGCCTGCTGGCGATCCTGAAGACGCTGCCGTTGGAACTCGCTGTGATCGCGTTCGCTGGTGACATGGGCGATGTGCTGACTGGCCGAGACCAAGGCCTGGCGGGTGTGGCGAAGCTGCGAGGCCAGCGCCAGTTGGGCCTTGACCCGCGCCAAGAGCAGCGGGGGATGGATGGGTTTGGTCACGTAGTCGACCGCCCCGACCCGGAATCCCCGCGCCTCGTCATCGGGCTGGGTTCTGGCGGTCAGGAAAATGACCGGGATGTCCTGGGTCCGTGGATTGGACTTGAGCTGCTCGCAGACCTCGTAGCCATCCATCCCCGGCATCATGATGTCCAGCAGGATCAGATCGGGGAGCGCCAAGTCCTGGGTCAGGCGCAGCGCCTCTTCCCCGTTCGTGGCGACCTTGATCCGGTACACCGATTTCAGTAGACCGGAGAGCACCTTGAGATTGTCCAAGGTATCGTCGACGATCAAGATGAGTTCGGCGTTCGGCATGGTAGGGACTCTAAACCGCGTCAGCGGAGACGATGATTGGTTTGGGCGAGTCCGAGCCGCGGCCTAAACAACGCCGAGACCTGCCGGATGCGGTTTAATGCCCATGGTCCGTCAACAGATGATCGATCGTTTCAACGGCGGTGTCGAAGCCATAGTTCTCGATTTGGCTGGAAAGTGCCGCGTAGACCCGCGTCGGCAAACCGCTGGCGAAGGCTTGGCGATGATCGAGCCAGAAATCCTCGGCCGTGGGATCGTGGCCGAGCGCCAAGGTCCGCAGTTCCGTCAGTAAAGCCATCATGATTTCAGGGTCCGGAGCGCCGCCATCCTCCCCTGAATCCACATCGCCAAAGGTCGGCAAGGCCGCCTCGATGGCCGCGCGGGCGGCGTCCAGCGCCTCGTTCAGCGTCGCTAGCAGGCCGGGTTCAAGATCAGCCGGAGCCTGGTCGGACAGGGCGGATTCAATCGCCTCCGCCGCTTGCTCGACCTCGACGAGACCGAGATTGCCCGCCGTTCCCCGCAGTGCGTGCGCCAGTTGCCTGGCTTCCTCGACCTCTCCGCTGGCGAGCAGAGCGCTCAGGGTGTGCGCCGCCTGGCCATACTCGCTCTCAAAGAGGGGCAGCAACTCGCGTAAGATCGCGACCTGATCGCCGAGGCGTTCCAATGCCGCCGTCAGATCGATGCCGGGGATGGCCGGCCGCGACGCGGCGGTTCCCGCGTCCGGCCGGGCGCTCGCCGGTTCCTCGACCAACCTCAGGTGACGGGCCAAGACGGACCACAGCAACGCGGGGTCGATGGGTTTCCCCACCTGATCGTCCATGCCGGCGGCCTGCATGCGTTCGATCTCTTCACGCCGAACATGGGCCGTGAGACCAATGACGGGGAGTAAGGCGCCGCCCGGCAGGGCACGGAGGCGACGGGTGGCGGTATAGCCGTCCATCTCCGGCATCTGGACGTCCATCAGAACCGCGTCGAAGGCCGCCGTACCCTGGTGTTCCAGCACCTCCAGAGCCTCGGCGCCATGGTTGACGATCTCCACTTCCGCGCCGGCCCGCTCCAGGAGTGCGCGGATGACCTCTTGATTGAGGACGTTGTCCTCCACCACCAACAACCGTTGGCCGATGAGGTTGACGACGGAGCGCGTCGGGGACGGCGGTCGGGCCAGCCGATCCCCCTGGATAAGATCCGTGACTGGCGGCGCCATCCCAAACCAGGCGTCGAAGTGGAAGGTGCTGCCCTCGCCTTGGCGACTCTCCACACCGATTTGGCCATCCATCATCTCCACCAACTGCCGGCTGATGGAGAGCCCGAGACCGGTTCCACCAAAACGGCGGGTGATCGAGCTGTCCGCCTGCTGGAAGGGTTGGAAGAGTTGACTCGCCTGTGCCGCGGTGAGACCGATGCCGGTATCCCGCACGCTAAACGCCAGATGCACCCGCGCATCCTGGGTTTCCAACCACCGCACGGAGACCCGGATATCCCCCTGCTGGGTGAACTTGACCGCATTGCTGCACAGGTTGATCAGCACCTGACCCAGGCGCAGCGGATCGCCCACCAGTAACGCCGGCACCTCGGGCGCGATCGCGATCCGACAGACCAGTCCCTTCTCCCTGGCCTTGTCTTCCACAACCGCGAGGAGATGCGCGATCACCGAGTCAAGGGCAAAGGCCGTGAACTCCAGGGTCAACTGGCCAGCTTCCACCTTGGACAGATCCAGGATGTCATTGAGCAGTCCCAACAGGGCTTGCGAGGCGTCCTGGGCCTTGTTCAGGTACTGGCGTTGCGGCGTGCTCAACGCGGTGTCCAGGCAGAGATGGAGCATGCCCAGAATGGCGTTCATCGGGGTGCGAATTTCGTGGCTCATGTTGGCGAGAAAGTCGCTTTTCGCCTGGTTGGCCTGCTCGGCTTGCGCCTGCGCCTCACGCATTTGGGTCACGGCGGTGCGCTGTTCGGTCAAATCGACGAAGATCGTCAGATTGCTTTGACCCAGCGAGGTGGCATGAACCAGAAAAATCCGCTCCCGCCCATCCCGGCAGGTGACGCGCGCCTCGATCGGCTCGATGCTCTCGCCTTGCAAGGAGGCATGCGCGAGGCGCCGCTGCCACTCGGCTTGGAGACTTCGGCGATAGTCGGGATCTGGATAGGCCAGCGGCCACCAATGGTCGGTATCGGGCGCTTCCTCGATGGAATAGCCAATCACTTCGGAGAACCGGCGGTTGTACAGGACAGCCCGCTGGTGTAGGCCCTCGGAAACCACCATGGGGACCGGCGAACGCTCGATCAGCGTCTGAACATCGGCTTGCGCGGCGCGCAGCGCCTGCTCCGTCGCCCGCCGCGCGGTGATGTCGCTGAAGGTGACGACGACCGCGTGCGGATGCGTCGAACCGTCGAGTAACAAGGGTTGGGTGTTGAGCAGAATCCAGCGTAACTCGCCATTGGACATGCGCAGACCCATCGTCACGCCCTGCTGAGGTTGACCGGTGCGCAGTGTCACCAGGACCGGGTGCGTTTCTTCCAGAAAGGGTGTGCCGTCGTCATGGATCGACTGCCAATCCGGATTGAACGTGCTGAGTTTCATCTTCCGTTGCGGCGTGAGATCCAGAATCCGCTCCGCCGCCTGATTGCAGGTGAGGATCTGGCCATCCTGGCGTTGCACCACGACTCCTTCGCCCATGGCCGCGATCAGCGTCCGATAATAGGTATCGCTCTGGCGCAGGGCGGCCTGCGCGATCGACAGCCGGCGATTCCAGTAGAGCACGATGGCGAGTATCAGCAGCGCGACGCCCAGGACTTGCCACAGCCGTGTGTAGTCGATGCGCGCCGGTTGTGGTGCCTGAATCCAGCGACTTTGCAGACTGTCGCGCTCGGGATCGGGGATGGCGGCGATGGCCTTGTCCAGCAGACCGGCCAGCAGCGGCTGATCACGACGGACGGCCATGCCAAGGCGCATCTCGTAAGGGGTGTTGCCGGCCATACGGATCTGGATCAACCCGCTGCGACCAATCGCCTGGCTGGTGGTCACCAAACCGTCGACGACGGCGTCGGCCTTGTGCTCGGCTACCGCGCGCAAGGCGGCTTGCAGGTTGGGATAGGTCAGCAGGTTGATCGCTGGATGATCCTGGCGTAGCCAAGTCTCGACGGCAACGTCCGCTACCACCGCCACCCGCTTGCCGGCCAACGCCTCCAGATTACCGAGAAAGGGCGCGTCCACTGGCGCGAAGATGGCCACGGGAAAGGTCAGATAGGGCGCGGTGAAACGAAAGCGTCGCAGACGGTCCTCGGTCTGGGCGATGGCCGGCAGCAGATCGATCTCGCCCTGTTCGAGCCGGCGCAGTCCTTGCGCCCATTCAGCGATCGGCACCGCCTCGACACGCACGCCCAGAAGCCGCTCGATGCGCGCTAGATAGTCGGGGCCGATCCCGCTTGCCCGACCGTCCTGGTCGAGGTAGGCGATGGGTGCCCAATCCGGATCCACCCCATAGCGGAGGATCGGATGCTCGGTCAGCCAGCGGGTCTCCTCCGGGGTGAGCGTCACCTCCGATGGCGCTTCACCGTGGGGCAGCCACTGATTCCAGATCCGCTGTTTCTCCAACGCCGGCAGTGCCCGCTGACCCTTGTCCAGGATGGATTTCAGCAGGGGTAAATCCGCGCGGACCGCGTAATAACCCGCCTGCCGCCTGGGATGGTCACCAAACTGGACGTCCCCCTTGGCGACGACCCCACCGATCAGATTTTTCCGTAAGGCATACTCGCCTGAATACAACTCATGCACCGCCGCATCCGCCTTGCCCTCGGCCACCAGGCGCAACATCCCCGCCACGTCGTCGGCGAAGACAATCGGGTTGTCCGGGAGGAACTGCTTGAACAGCTCGGACAGGGCATACCCGCGGTAGGAGGCGAGGGTCTTGCCGGTGAGGGATGACAGGTCCGAGATGTCGGTGCGTTCGGTGCGCGCGAAGGTCTTGAGGGCGAGCGGAAAGGTCTCTTCGGAAAAGGCCAGAAAGGTTTCCCGTTCCGGGGTCTGGATCACCGTCGTGGTGGCATCGATCCTTCCCTGCTGGAGCTGTTTCATCGTCTCCTGCAAGGTGCGGGGGACAAAACGCGGCTCGATCCCGACCTGGGCGGCAATGGCTCGGAGTAGTTCCGGCATGTAGCCGGTCACGGCGTCCCCATCGATAACGCTGAACGGATCGACCGGAAAGACCGCCACCGCAAAGGTCGGGTGTGTCTGGATCCATTGGCGCTCCTCCAGGGTGAACGCCAGCACGGGCTTAGGCTCGTCACCGGAAGGACTCCCTCCAAGCCAGAGGGTGCGGATCCTGGCGTGCTCCTCGGGGCTGATCTGGCTCAGGGCCTTGTCGAGAATCGCGGTCAACTCGGGCCAGTCCTTGCGGATCGCCAGGGAAATGCCAACGCGACCGTCTGGCAGCGCGCCGCCGATCTTGAAGGGTTGCGCATTGGCGATGCGCCACCATTCCAGCGCGGAGTTCGCCAATAGCAGATCGACACGACCACCGAGCAAGGCGTCGGCCAGTTCGTCGTTACTGTCGAACGCGATTCCCCGAATCTTCGGATAGGGTTTGAGGAACTGCTCGGCGCTTTGCACCCCCTTGAGGATGCCGATCCGTTTTCCCGCCAGCGCCGCGAGGTCGGTCGTCGCCAAGGTCTCGTCGCGGCGCACGAAGAGATAATAGGAGGTATACAGATAGGGCTGGGTCAGATCGAAAGACTGGCTCCAGCGGGGATTGGACGCCGCCACCGCCAGGCCATCGAGTTTTCCAGCCACGGCTTGCCGGCCGATCGCCTCCCAGGATTGCTCGACTCGCAAGCGTATACGGGTGCCGAGACGACGATTGATCAACTCCAGGTAGTCCACCACGAAACCGGACAGCGTACCGTCCGCCGCCCGGATCAGCGCCGGCGGAAACTGATCCGACATGCCCAGCACGATGTCGGGATGGGCCTCCAGCCAGGTCCGCTCCTCGGGTGTCAGCGCGAGGTGGGGCGGGGGAGCGAGGTCATCGGAGGCGGCGGCGCTTGCGGAGTCGATCCACGGCCACGCGAGATTCAGGGTGAACAAAAGGCCGATGACGGTCTTTACTAAAAAAGCGGGCATCGCATCGTCCTGTCTGTCTGTGAAGTCCATGAACGCTGACGCCACCAAGGCCCCAGCCCGCCGTGCCGAGGATCGCCACTGGACGGAGTGGTTGTCATGGATGGTCTTTTTTGTGCGAGACCGTCAAGGGTAGAGCAGAAACCGCCGCCTTTAGCAACAACCGATGCCTCGTTTATTGTTTGTTTATGTCCCGTTAATACGGCATCGATCACACCCAGTTAAGCTCGGCGCTTCTGGATCAAGTTGTCAAGACCGAACAAGCGTCAAGCCGTCCAAGCTTGTTAACGCCTCCGGGGCCGAGCAACAGACGGGCGACTGTACAGAGGCCATGATCAAAACCATTCGTGTCGACCAACTCCAAATGGGCATGTACGTCCATGACCTGAACTGCGATTGGCTGGAACATGGATTCCTGCGACCGCGTTTCCTCCTCAAGACGGAGACGGATCTGGAGCGGATCCGCCGACTCGCGATCCGTGAACTCGTGATCGACCCGGACAAGGGGAGCGATGTTTCGCAAACGCCACCGCTGACCGAGAGCGAAACGGCATCGGCACCACCCCCATCCGGTAAACGACAGCCGACCACGCTGACCGATGAGCGCGTTCAGGCGAAACGCATTCATCAGGAAGCGATCGGCGTGGTCAGCGGCCTCATGGCGGACGTGCGACTCGGGCAACAGATCGACCTGGAGCGGGCCAACCCCGTCATCGGCGAGATGGTGGATTCCATCTTCCGCAATCAGGACGCCCTCCTGGGGCTGACCCGCATTCGCAACATGGACCGTTATACCTTCGAGCATTCGGTCAACGTCACCGTCCTGATGGTGTCCTTTGCCCACAGTCTGGAGCTGGAGCGGGCGCTGATCCATGACATCGGGATCGGGGCACTGCTGCACGATCTCGGCAAGATCCTGGTGCCCTCCGAGATCCTCAACAAGCCGGGCCGGCTGACGGAGGAGGAGTTCGCTATCATGCGCGGCCATGTCGTCCACAGCCGCGACATTCTGGCCGTCGCGCCGGGCATTCCGACCGCCGCCCTGGCGGTCGCCGCCGAACATCATGAGCGACTGGATGGCAGCGGTTATCCCGACGGCAAGGCAGGCGCTCAGCTCTCCCGCCTTGGCCAGATGGCTGCAATCGTCGATGTCTATGACGCCATCACCTCCGACCGCGTCTATCACAAGGGCATGGAGCCACCGCTCGCTCTGCGCAAACTGTTGGAGTGGAGCCCTCACCTCTTCGATCCGCGACTGGTCCAGCAATTCATCCGCTGCGTCGGCATCTACCCGGTGGGTACCCTGGTCCGGCTACGCAGCGGTCGACTGGGGATCGTGATCGAATCCAGCCGCGAGGGGCTGTTTCAGCCGGTCGTGCGGGTCTTCATGGATGCCAAACACCGCCGGTATCTGGCGGTTCAAGACGTCGATCTATCCCGCCAGCGAAAAGGTTTGGAGGAACGGATCGAGCGTGTGGAATCCCCCGAGCAGTGGCGCATCAACCCGGAAGAGCTGTTGCGGATGCACTGCTGATCCTCCTCTTCTTCTCGTGGATGTCGCCTGATGGCACGGATTGATTTCTCCAGTCGGACCTTTAGGGTCTGGTCAAACACCAGCAATTCCCGGCGAATTGATTGTAAGTCGCTGATTTAGAAATAATCTGTCTTTTGGAAGCAACAAGGCTTACAAAATAGCAATCTATCTTTTCAAGAGGTTAGCGTTCGCAGGGAATTACTGGTGAAACACGGAAGGCCAGCGTCTTTCTTCAGCAGGCGATCCGCAACAACCACGATGACCATGAGTTTCTGACGGAGGTCGTCCGCGTCTGCCACGAGACGGATCTCGCGCAGGAGGCGGACAAGCCGATCAGTCAGATTCAGCAAGACGGACAGCGTCATCGCCGTGCGCCACGACTGGCCGGAATTGAAAGCCATCCTCGACAAGGCGCTTGCCGACGTGAGCGAAGAGGAACGGCGGGCGATGGAGTCACGCTGGATGGCCGACCCAGCGCGCCAACGCGGGGATCCGACGACCAGTCCGCCGGCGATCAGCCTGACCGAGGCTGAAAAGGACTGGTTGGCCAAGGGTTACAAGGTGCGGGTGCGGGTCAGCGACTGGCCGCCCTACATGTTTACCAAGCCAACGCCATCGGGAATGTCGGTCGATACACTCAAGGCCATCGCCGCGCGCCTGGGCATTCACTTCGACTACGAGGCCGACACGCTTGGCTGGACGAGGTCCGTCGAGGATGTCAGCGGCCCTCGCCAGTCCTACGACCTGCTGCTGACCATGAACCGAACACCGGAACGGGAACGGCGGTTCGCGCTCACGAGCGACTATGTTTCCTCGCCCTGGGTGATCTTTGCCCGTCAGGACAGTCCCTTCATCAGTAGCCTGGAGGGACTGAACGGGAAAACGGTGGCGGCGGAAAAGGGCTTCGCGGTGACGGAAAAAATCCGCTCGGCCTACCCCGCCATTCATCTGCTCGAGGTCGTACGCTCCGAGGATGCGCTGCGCGCGGTCGCTGCCGGCAGCGCGGATGCCTACGTGGGGAATCTGACCAATGCCACCTACCTGATCAAGGAGCATCGTCTGGGCAACCTGATGGTCGTGGCCCCAACCCCTTTCGGCAACCATACCAACGCGATGGCCGTGCGCCAGGATTGGCCGGAACTGGCGGCCTTGATCGACAAGGGTCTCGCGGCCATGCCCTCGGATGAGCGCCATGCCATCAGTCAAAAATGGGGCGTCGTCGAGTTCAAGCCACGCCTCGACTACCGCTTGATTCTCTGGATTCTGGGGATCGCGGGCTCGGTCTTGCTCGTGATCCTCTACTGGAACCGAAGGTTGCAGCGTGAAATCAAATTCCGCCGTACCGCGGAGGAGGCGCAACGCCAAACCGCTGAAGCGCTGACCTTCATCAACCGGCAACTGACCGATGCCGAGACGCGCTGGAAATTCGCCCTGGAAGGAAGCGAGCAAGGCTCCTGGGATCTGGATTTTGTCGGTGGAACCTTGCATTTTTCGGCACGCTACGCGGATATCCAGGGCTACCAGGACGGCGAACTCGATCCGTCGCTCACGGCAACCTATGCGCGGATCCATTCCGACGACCGCCCCCGCGTGCGGGCGGCCATCACGGCGCATGTCGGCGGTGATCAACCCTTCTATCACGCCGAATTTCGGACCTCCCGTAAAGATGGAAGCGCTGTCTGGGTCGAGGGTCGGGGTCTGGTGGTCGAGCGAACGCCGGACGGTGAGCCGCGGCGGATGATCGGAACGCTGACCGATATCAGCCAGCGCAAGGCCGCCGAAGCCGAGCTGATACAGGCCCGCGAGGCCGCCGAAGCCGCGACGCGCGCCAAGAGCGAGTTCCTCGCCAACATGAGCCACGAAATCCGCACACCGATGAACGCCATCATCGGCCTCACTCACCTGCTACGCCGCGCCGACCCGACACCGGCGCAGGCGGAGCGGCTGGTCAAGATCGAAACGGCTGGCCAGCACCTCCTGTCCATCATCAACGACATCCTCGATCTCTCCAAGATCGAGGCCGGTAAGTTGCGACTGGAAGAGACCGACTTCAGGCTGGAGGCCGTCCTCGATCATGTGCACGCATTGATCGCCGAACAGGCGAGCGCCAAGGGGGTATCGGTCGAGAGGCATGCCGAGGGTGTCCCGCTCTGGCTGCATGGCGATCCGACGCGACTGCGCCAGGCACTGCTCGACTTGGCGAGCAATGCCATCAAATTTACCGAGCACGGAACTATCCGCCTGCGCGCGCGTTGGCTGGACACCGGTGATGACGCCCTGCTGATCCGTTTCGAGGTCGAGGATACCGGGATCGGCATCGACCCTGGCAAGATGGCCAGGCTGTTTCGTCCCTTCGAGCAGGCGGATGCCTCGACCACCCGCCAATACGGCGGCACGGGCCTGGGGCTCGTCATCACGCGGCGGCTCGCGGAACTCATGGGCGGGCAGGCGGGAGCGGAGAGCGAACCCGGCAAGGGGAGCACTTTTTGGTTTACCGCTCGCCTGCGACCTGGCCAAGGGGCCATGCCGTCTCGCCTCGTCGTCGACCATCACCACGCCGAGGCCCTCTTGCGTGAGCGACACGTCGGCACGCGCCTTCTGCTGGCCGAGGACAACCTCGTGAATCGTGAAGTCGCGCTCGACCTATTGCTCGGTGTGGGACTGCGCGTGGAGGTGGCCAGCGATGGCCGCGAAGCCGTCGACAAGGCGCGCGTGACGGACTACGCCGTGATCCTGATGGACATGCAGATGCCCAACATGGATGGATTGGAAGCGACACGGCACATCCGGGCCTTGCCGGGCTGGGCGAGCAAGCCGATTCTGGCCATGACCGCCAATGCCTTCGACGAGGACCGGCGCGCCTGCCAGGACGCCGGGATGAACGACTTCATCGCCAAACCGATCGATCCCCAGGCCCTCTATGCCGTGTTACTCAAATGGCTGCCCGAACACCCCGTGCCAAAGCGCGAGGCGAACGTCGCGGCGTCGCCTCGACGCCTGTCGGATGGTCGGCACCGATTGGCCGGCATTGCCGGTTTAGACATCAGTCGCGGGTTGCAACTGGTGCGTGGCAACGACAGCTTCTATCTGCGCCTGCTGGGACTGTTCCTCGACACCCACGGCGAGGACGCCACACAGTTGAGCCAGGCGCTGGCGTCCGACGACTGGGAATCCCTCAAGCGTATGGCGCATGCCCTCAAAGGGGCCGCTGGCAATCTTGGCGCGACCCGGGTCTCCGAAGCCGCCGCGGTGCTCCAATTCGCCACCGCGCGGCCGGATCACCCACTGGAGATCCACCACCACTCCGCGCTTCTGATCAACGAACTGACGACGCTGGTCACAGACCTGCGAGCCGTGTTGAACAACACCAGCTAGCCATCCGAACGGGTGCGACGACTCATCCTCCATCCCTGGAGCCGGACGCCGGTTGTAGGGGCGAATTCATTCGCCCCGTTGGTGGCTCCGAGGCCGGCGGGGGCGAATGGATTAGAGTTTTTGCGATTGATATTTAAGGAAATATCACTCGGAACAACTCTACTGATTTCGAAGGGCTGTCTGGAGGAGGCTATGGCTGATGACGATAGGGTACCGGACATATTCAACCGATCGGTTGAAAGCGCGATAGCGATCTGACACCATCCCGATCCGTATCCATCGAGTCATTCCCGGAGGCCGGCCGGCGTGGACAGCTTCATCCAGACCCATGAGCCAACGCTGCGGCTCGCCGCCTTCCTGGGCATCTTCGCCGCCATGGCGCTGTGGGAACTGCGCTCCCCGCGCCGGGCGCTCGCGGTCTCCAAACTGCGGCGCTGGAGCGCCAACCTGGGGCTGGTGGTGCTCAACACGCTGCTGCTACGGCTGGCGTTTCCGGTCGCCGCCGTGGGGCTGGCGGCGACGGCCACGAGCAACGGCTGGGGTTTGCTCAATCAGATGGCGCTGCCGGCCGGCGTCGAGCTGGTGCTGGCGCTGGTCGCCCTGGATCTGGCGATCTGGGCGCAGCACGTCTTCTTCCATGCGGTGCCGGCGCTGTGGCGGCTACACCGGGTCCATCACGCGGACCTGGATTACGATCTGACCACCGGGGCGCGCTTCCATCCCATCGAGATCCTGCTCTCGATGCTGATCAAGTTCGCGGCCATCCTGGTGCTCGGACCCTCGGTGGTGGCGGTGATCCTCTTCGAGGTCATCCTCAACGGCATGGCGATGTTCAACCACGGCAACGTGGGTCTGCCCGAGCGGCTGGACAAGCGCCTGCGCTGGCTGCTGGTGACGCCGGACATGCATCGGGTACATCACTCGGTGGCGGCCGACGAGGCCAACTCCAACTTCGGCTTCAACCTGTCGCTCTGGGACCGTCTCTTCGGCACCTATCGCGACCAGCCGCGCGGCGGGCATACGGGCATGACGATCGGCATCGACGAGCTACGCGACCCGCGCCGGGTCTGCGGCTTGCCGGGTATGCTGCTCCTGCCGTTCCGCGGCGCGGTGACCGACTACGCGATCAATTGCCGTGCCTGGAAGGCGCCGGAGGACGGGGCATGAAGGGCCGGGTGCGTCTGCTGCTGGCCGTGGTGCTGATCGCCGGCATCGTCCTGGCCCTGAGCCTGCGCGGGGGCCTCGATGTCCGGACGCTGGAGCACTGGATTCAGGACGCCGGGCTGGCCGGCCCCCTGGTCTTCATCGCCCTCTATGCGCTCGCGACACTCCTGTTCCTGCCGGGCTCCCTGCTGACGCTGGCCGGCGGCGCGCTCTTCGGTCCGTTGTGGGGCACCCTCATCAATCTGACCGGGGCGACCCTGGGCGCCGCGCTCGCCTTCCTGGTCGCGCGCTATCTGGCGGCCGACTGGGTCCAAGGCCGCGCCGGGGGGCGGCTGAAGCGCCTGATCCAGGGCGTCGAGGCCGAGGGCTGGCGCTTCGTCGCCTTCACCCGGCTGGTGCCGCTCTTTCCCTTCAACCTGCTCAACTATGCCCTGGGGCTGACGCGCATCCCGTTCGGACAGTATCTGCTGGCGACCGCCGTCTGCATGCTGCCGGGCGCGCTCGCCTACACCTGGCTGGGCTATGCCGGGCGCGAGGCGGTCGCCGGCGGCGAGGGGCTGATCCAGAAGGGTCTGATCGCGCTGGCCCTGCTGGCGGCGCTGTTGTTTCTGCCCCGGCTGATCGCGCGCCTGCGCCGGCCCTGACAAACCCGTACTCCCGAACAATCAGGAACCATTCGATGACGATTTTGATCATTCTCAACCGCGAGCCTTACGACAACACCGATGTCACCTGGAATGCCCTGCGCCTGGCCGCGACCCTGACCGACCAAGGCCAGGGCGTGCGTCTCTTTCTGATGAACGACTCGGTCGATCTGGCGCGCTCGGTCTGCCGTCCGCCCGAGGGCTACGATCAGGATCTTTCAGCCATGCTCAAGGCATTGATCGCGCACGGGGTGCCGGTGCAGGTTTGCGGCACCTGCATGGCGCGCTGCGGCATCCATAAGAATCACCCCTATTTCGAGGGCGCCGAGTCCTCCACCATGGCGGCCCTGGCCGAATGGGTGGCCGACAGCGACAAGGTGCTAACATTCTGAGTTTGAGCAGGATTTCCGAGGCGATCGGGTGATGCAACGCGCAGGAATCGCGGTTCGATTCAGGAGAGATCAGCCTGGCGCATGAAAAAGATTGTGAAAACCGCGCCGATCCTGCGTTCGATAGATAGTGAAGTCCGAGTCGATGCTGGCAACCCTGGTGATCCGCCGCCGCTCGCACAGGGCGACCAGGGAGGCATCGGCGAAATCCGCCGGCAGATCGCTGTATTTCTCCATCAGGGCACGAATACGCGGCAGGTCGTTCACCGTCTCGGTATCCAGTACCAGCGCGGATTCCGCCCAGAGCAGAAAATCCCGCTGCGCCTGGGCGGCGAAATCCAGCATGCAGACCACCTCCGTGATCACCGCTACGTTCGTGATCAGCGGCCCAGGCTACGCCTTAATAAAGGCCACGGCGGCCTGGTGGAAGCGGTCGGAGCCGTCGAACAGCGCGATCAAGGGGCCGCTGTCAACGACGATGCTTGTCACCCAACCGCTCCCGAATCAGCGCCTTGCGGTTTTGGCTGCGGTCGGAATCGCCACTGGCATAGCGGCCGAACAAAGGCTCCCCGAGCCGATATGGCGTTGATTCGTTCGGTGAAGAACGCGCGAGCTTTTCCCGAATGGCCTCGCGCACGAAGTCGGACTGGGTTGTGCCTGTCAGATCCAGATACTGACGCAGCGCCGCCTCGGTTTCCTGATCGAGCCGAATTGAGAGTGCCATGGAGCCTGACCTGTAATACAAGCCTGTATTACAACGCAATCTAGACCCATTGACCCAAACGGGCAATCCAGAGTGCCAAAGCCAAATCCGATGGCATCCCTCATCTACCTGGACCACAACGCGACCACCCCCATCGCCCCCGAGGTGCTGGAGGCCATGCTCCCCTGGCTGCGCGAGGGCTTCGGCAATCCGGGGAGCGATCATCCGCTCGGGCGGGCCGCGCGCGCCGCGCTGGACCGGGCGCGCGCCCAGGTCGCCGCGCTGATAGGCGCGACGCCGGACGAAGTCATCTTCACCGCCTCGGCGACCGAGGCCAACAACCTGGCCCTGATCGGCGCGGCGCGCGCCCTGGCCGAGCGCGGCCGGCACCTCATCACCAGCGCCGTCGATCATCCCTCGGTGGCCGCGCCGCTCGGGCACCTGGCGGCGAGCGGCTGGGAGCTGACAGTGCTGCCGGTGAACGCCGAGGGCCGTGTCGATCCCGCCGATCTCACCGCCGCCCTACGCCCGGACACCGTGCTGGTGTCCGTCATGCATGCCAACAACGAGGTCGGCACCCTCCAGCCGATCGCCGAGCTGGCGGCGCTCGCGCGGGCGCGGAGCGCGGTCTTCCATTGCGATGCCGCCCAGTCGATCGGCAAGATCCCCGTGAACGTGGACGCACTCGGGGTGGATCTGCTGACCCTGGCCGGTCACAAATTCCACGCACCCAAGGGCATCGGCGCCCTCTACCGGCGCGCCGGCATCCCGCTCGCGCCCATCCTCTTCGGCGCCGGACAGGAGGGGGGCTTGCGTCCCGGCACCGAGAACGTCCCCTATGCCGTGGGTCTCGGCGCGGCGGCGGCCCTGGCCGCCGGACGCCTGCCGGCGCTCACCGAGCGCCTCACCCGTCAACGCGACCGGCTCCACGCCACGCTGGCGGCGGCCATCCCCGGTCTGACGCTCAATGGCCATCCCGAGGCCCGTCTGCCCAATACCCTGAGCCTGGCCTTCCCCGGCGTCACCGGACGCGATCTGCTGGCCCGCGCCCCCAGGGTGGCCGCCTCGCTCGGCGCGGCCTGTCATGCCGGCGCAACGGCGATCAGCGGCGTGCTGGGGGCCATGGGGGTGGACCCGGCGCGCGCGCTCGGCACGGTGCGTCTGAGCCTGGGCGCGGAGACCACCGACGCCGAGCTGGACGCCGCGGCGGCGGCGCTGATCGCCGCCTGGCGTGGGCTGACCGCGGGCTGACGGGCGAGACAGGAGCCGTGAGCGGCATGAGCGAGTCACCGCGCGATCCAGATGCTGCGTCCGATTCCGACCCCTTCGACGCGGGCCTCTGGCCGTCCGCCAACTATCATCGCCAGGTCGAGCGGCTGCGCGCCGCCGTCGGCGAGACCATCTATCTGGTCGAGCTGGTCGAGAGCGCCATCCAGCTCAGCGTGCATCTCAGCGGCACGCCCTTCGAGCTGCTTGGGGTCATCGACTTTCCGCGCCCCGATCCGACCCGCGGGCTGGCCCCGCACTTGCTCCTGCTCGACGACGGACGCGGGGTGAACCTAGGGCGCATCGCCCGCGTCAGCCGCCGGCCCTTCGCGCCCGCACCAAAGGATCTGCTCTATCTGGACCGCGCCGCGCATGAAAACCTGCTGTTCGCCGAGCGGCGGCTGTCGCGCGATTTCCTCGCCGCGCGCAGCCGGGTGGCGCTGGGCGAGTGCCTCGGTTATTCGCCGCCCGAGCTGGCCCGGCTCCTCGCCGGCGCGCCGGACGGGGATCCGGCGGGCGGGGGCGGTTGAGTCAGCCCGAAGCCATCGGGTTGCAGGAGGCGATCGACATCATGGATCAGTCGCCCTGGCAAGGGCTGGCGGATTTCGACGCCCTAGCCGGACGCAATGCCTACCAGACCTATCTGGAGCGGGAGGCGGCGGCGTTCGAGTAGCGGCCTGGTGGGAGGTCGTCGCCGGTTCCCGGCCGGCGCTGGGCAGGGATGAAGACCGGCAGGCCCAGGATCGGGCGGCTTCCTGCCACAGCCACTCCGATCCGCGTCGAACCGGGCAAGGCGCTCTGTGGCCGATCAACCTAAAAAGAGCTGTCAGCTTCCAGCCTCCAGCTATTGGTAATCAGCCACTTGGCCATTGACCGAGATCGGCCGAGGCTCACCCATTATGTGAAGCCCGCAAAAAACGAAAACCTCGGCCATGCAACGGCTGGAGGCGGATCGCTGGCGGCTGACGGCTCTTTCGGCGAGTTGTGCCAGGGCCATCGCCTCGGCGCGATGGCCGCTTGGGGCGAAGCCGCTGATGAGATGGTCGAGGGCGTCGTGAATCAGCACCGAGGTCGGCAGCACCCCGCCGGTCTCGCGGGTGCTGGCGATGATCTCCGGGTCCGCGAGATAGGCGCCGATGACGACCTTGAAGCCGACCGGCTTGCCGCTGACCTCGCGCACCCGCTGGATCAGATCCAGGGTGCGCTTCGACGCCGAGCACGAAAACGCGACGGCGAGCAGGGTCTGGTCGTGTGTCATGACCGGAGCGAGGAAACCATTCCCTTCGATCGGCGGCTGTGCGCCGTCGGCCTGTTCCCGGCGATGGCTCATTTCCGAGCGCCTTACCCCGATATTTCGCAATGCCAACGACACGGATGTGCGCTTCAATAGTGACCCTGCATTCTGTCCCGGACCCATGCGCGCCGTTGTACGCCAGGATGGCGGCGCACGCCTCGCCGGTCCTGGTCCCGACGGGCATTCGATCAAACGATCAAACCCGGCGGACATCGCCGAGGTCAGCTTGGCCGACTACGGCTGTGTCCAGGCGAGTTCGCGCACCCGCGCCTCTTGGATCTCACGGGAACCCGAGGACAAGCCGTCGAGCATCGGCACCTTCCCGGTCCCGCGACCAGCGGAGGCGACCTGAACCCGACACCCCGACGCCTGCTCCGCAAGTCGATCGAATCATGGGCGTCGAACCCTTCCCCCATGCCACTTGGAGTTTATCCATGCCCTCGAACTACGAAACCTTCTTCGACCACCAGCGTTTCGCCCTCGTCGGCCGCTCGGCGGTCAAGCCCTTCCCGATCCTAAGCTATCGTGGACTCAAGCGGCTCGGGAAGACCGTCCATGCCATCGACCCCAGCACCACCGAGATCGACGGTGATCCGGCCTATCCGGACCTGACCGCCCTGCCGGAACCGGTCGAGGCGCTGATCATCGAGACGCCCAAGTCCGAGACGCGCGACTGGGTGGCTGCCGCCAAGCAGGCCGGGCTGCGCGATGTCTGGATCCACATGGCGCAGGACACGCCCGAAGCCGTAGCCCTCGCCGAGGAGTCCGGTATCAACCTGCGCACCGGCACCTGCGCCGTGATGTATGTGACGCCAGGACTGACCTATCACAGCCTTCACAAGGCCATCATGAAGCTGACAGGGAAGTACTGAGCCGTCGGGCGGCCGGGGTCGGATCCGACGACGGCCCCGCGCCCATCAAACCCAGCCCTGGCGCGCGGTGGTTGCGCGTCACGAAGGGCGCTCATTGGAGAGCCGAATGAATCTCAGACATCTTCTCCAGCACGGATTCGGTCCAGCCCTGGCGGCTCTGTGCCTCGCCGTGGCCTCCTCGGCCCAGGCGTTCTCGCTCGCCATGGAGAATGGCGAGATCACGGCGGTGTTGGGCCTCGAAGTTCAAGGCCAACTCTATGACCTCACCTTTGCCGACGGCGCCTTCAATGCGATCTATCCGGCTCGGTTCGAAGGATACGGCCAACTCGCTCAGGATGCCGCCCAAGCCCTCCTCGCCGCCAGTCAGAGCGGCGCACTCCAGGCCGCCCCCAACGGGCCGCGCGGTTTGATGCTTCGCGGGTGCCGTTCGAGCACATCCTGCACGCTCCTGATCCCCGAACGCTCCAATGGTGTGACGCCCACGGCACAAACGATTGACGCTCGTGAGGTGATCTACTCCGACCAGCAGTTCCGTTCGGTCACCGCCAGGCTCTGGCCATTCGACGCCTCCACCGATACCGATCGGATGCCGGACATGATGTACGCGATCATGACCCATCAACCCTCCGCGGAACCACCGCGCGCGGACGTTGAAGACAGCACCAAGGCACCGCCCGCCAGCAGGATCACCGCCACGGCCACCAAGCCCGCGCTGTAACTGGCCGTCATCTGCTTGAGCCAACCCATCAGGTACGGCCCGACAAAGCCCCCGACATTGCCCAGCGAATTGATCAAGGCGATCCCGCCCGCCGCAGCCGTTCCGCTCAAAAAAGAGGTCGCCAGCGCCCAGAACGGACCCATCACGCCCCACACCCCGAGTGCAGCCAATGAGAACGCCAGCAACGCCAGCGGCAAGGATTGGGTCGCTGCCGCCCACAGCGCCCCGGTCGCCGCCAGCGCGAGCGAACCGGCGACATGCCAGCGCCGCTCCCCGCGCCGGTCGGAATGCCAGCCGATCAGCACCATCCCCAGCGCCGCCGCCAGGAATGGCAGGGCGTTGAGCAGACCGAGTGTGAAATCGCTCGCACTGGTCATCACGCGCAACATCTGCGGCAGCCACATCCCAATGCCGTACATCCCTATGACCATGCAGAAATAGACCAGCCCCAGCCGCCACACATCAAGGCTGCCCAGCGCCTCGCCCAAGGTCTGGCGTTGCCGCGCCGAGTTCGCTTCCCGCTCGCGTTCCAGGGTCCGTTTCAACCAGTCGCGCTCGTCCTGGGGTAGCCAGCGAGCCTGATCGGGGCGGTCGGGCAGCTTGAAGAGGACGACCACCCCCAACAACACCGCCGGCAGCCCTTCCAGCACGAACAGCCAGTGCCAGCCGCGTCCGCCCCACGCACCGTCCAGTTCCAGCAGCGCCCCCGAAAGCGGACTGCCGATGACCCCCGCCAGGGCGGTCGCGGTGGCGAATAGGGCCATGGCGCGCGCCCGGTCCCGCGCCGGAAACCAGCCGGTCAGATAAAGGATGATCCCTGGGAAAAAACCCGCCTCCGCCACCCCGAGCAGAAACCGCAGTACATAGAAGCTCGTTTCACCCTGGGTCAAGGCCATCGCCGTCGAGATCAGCCCCCAGCTCACCATGATCCGGGCAATCCAGATGCGCGGGCCGATCCGTTGCAGGATCAGGTTACTGGGGATCTCGAAAAGCACGTAGCCAAGGAAGAACAGCCCGGCGCCGGTGCCATAGGCGACCGCGCTCAACCCCAGATCCTGATTCATTTGCAGTGCCGCGAAGCTGATGTTAATCCGGTCGAGGTAGGCGACGATGTACAGCAGCCCCAGAAAAGGAATCAGCCGCCAGGTGAGGCGGCGGATGGTTTGACGTGCCAGCGGGTCGGACTCGGGTTCGGATACGCTCACGGCAGGCTCCGGGAGGGTTGAGGTCAATCAGGGTGATCGCGGATTTCGGATAAAATCATACGCTCAGGTTTTGTGCCGGTACCTAGCGAGCGGAACCGCCCGTCCTCGGCCGACCGATTGTGCCGCCAAACCTAGTCGCCGGTCAGGTTGATGCGCGCCCACCCCAGCGGCGACAGGTGCGGCAGCCAGGCGCGCGACGGACACGCCCGTCGCGCGACCTCCCCCTTGCCCTCGGCGGAAAAGGGGCGGCCGGTCAGGTGGCGGACCGGCCGCTCGGCAGCGTCTTACTCGAACAGGAGGTGCATCAGCTCCGGGGGACGGGCGCCATTGCGCGAGGCGATCTCCTCGATCGACTGGGCCGTGCTGGCGACCTTGAAGCCGCCGGATTGCAGCTTCGCGACCAAGCGGTCGGCGCTCTCGTCCAGCAGCGGAGCGACGGCGGTCAAGGGGGCGCGCTCGAAGGTCTGAAACATCCGATGCTTCATGTCGCCGCCCTCTTGACTGGCCGACAGTCCGATGAGCGATGCCGTCGCCAACGCCACGACGGCGATGATTCCGAGCGCCGAGCGCCGCGAGAAATAACCAGTGAAGCCGCGCCAGTGCGTCGAGATGTGGAAGCCGACGAAGCCGACGAAGGCCAGGCCGATCCATTCGTGGGCCAGCGTCACGGGATCGTGCACGCCGAAGAACATCAAGATGCCGGAGACGGACATGAAGACGCCGGCCGCGATGACGGCGGGGGTCGACCATTGACGGGTATTCAGACTGAGCATTGGAGTCGCCTTTCTGGATTCGGTTGAAAGCGCTGGTGGAGACGGGGCGGCTCGATGTCCCTTGGGAGCTGGCCGCCGCGTTCCATGGAGGCTATTTCACCGCGTCCATGTGTCCGCTCCTTGCCGAGAAGTGGCGGGTTTTGTGACGGTGTGTGACAAGCCGCCAGCTTGACAACGTCCGTGACCAAAATCCGACCCCTGGCCCGACGCGACGCCCTACACTGCGACCCATGGAAAAACCGCCACACCTGCTCGTCGTCGATGACCATGCCGAGATCCGGCAACTCTTGCAGCGCTATCTGGGCGACCACGGCTACCGCGTGACGACCGCCGCGAACGGCTTGGAGATGCGGCGCCTGCTGGCGGACGCGGCCATCGATCTCATCATCCTCGACCTCATGATGCCGGGCGACGACGGGCTCACCCTCTGTCGCAAGCTGCGCGCCGGCCCGCACGCGGCGCTTCCGGTGATCATGCTGACCGCCATGGGCGAGGACACGGACCGCATCATCGGTCTGGAGATGGGCGCGGACGACTATCTCGCGAAGCCCTTCAACCCGCGCGAACTCCTGGCCCGCGTCAAGGCCGTGCTGCGTCGCACCGGCGCGAGCCAGGAGCGTCCCTCCGGCGAGATCGCGGAGCGCCTCTGCTTCCTCGGCTGGACCCTGCGGCCGAACGCCCGTGAACTGGTCGACCCGGATCGGACCCTGGTCCCGCTGAGCACGGCCGAATTCGCGCTGCTGATGGCCCTAGTCACCCGGCCCGGGCGCGTGCTCACCCGCGACCAGTTGCTGGATCTGGCCCGTGGGCGCGACGCCAGGGCCTTCGATCGCGCCATCGATACCCTGGTCAGCCGTCTGCGACGCAAGCTCGGCGACCAGTCACGCGATCCCCAGATCATCAAGACCATCCGCGGCGACGGCTATCTCTTTGCCCCCAAGGTCGAGCGGTGCGATGCCTAGGCGCCTCGACACCCTGGCCAGTCGTATCCTGGCCCTGCTGGTCACCATGACCCTGCTGTTGATCCTCGGTGGCGGCCTCATCCTGCAGGACGAGCGCAAGGATCGTTTCGAGGAGCGCAACCTGGCCTATCTGCTCGATGAGGTCACCACCCTCGTCTGGCTGTTGCAGGACGCGGACGCGACCGAGCGCATCATCGAGCGCTTCTCGCGCACCGGGGACGCGATCAGCCTCACCGACGAGCCGAAGCTCGGTCTCAACTGGCCCTGGCGTCATGCCGTCGAACATGTGATTCACCACAAGCTGCGCAGCGCCCTCGGCATCGAGGAGCGCGAGTCTTTACGTGTGCGCGTCGAGATCGAGGCGCACCACCAAGATAGCCAAACGACGCCGCCCGAGCCGCGCCCTTCGCCTGAAGTCGTCCGCTCGGACGGAGCCATCGATGACCGCCCTCGCGATCACGACGGGCCTAGACGCCCAGCGCCGATGGACCCTCGCCAGCTTCGGGAGGACATCCGCTCGGACGACGTCAAGGCCATCGTCATCTGCGTGCGCCTGCGCGATGGCCACTGGGTCAACGTCCGCACCACCCGCATCGACCAGCCGCCACCCTGGGCCGGCAAGAGCCTGCAGCTCTTGGGACTGCTATTGGTCGCCGTGATCGGCACCGGACTCTTGATCGCGCGCAAGACGGCAAGCTCCATGGCGGATCTGGCCGATGCGGCCAATCGTATTGGACGGGGAGAAGACCCGCCGCGCCTGCCCGAGCACGGCCCGCGCGAGGTTCGCGAGACCATCCGCGCGATCAATCTGATGCAGGAGCGTCTGCACAAGCACATCCAGGACCGCTCGCGCCTCCTGGCGGCCGTCTCGCATGACCTGCGCACCCCCATCACGACACTGCGACTGCGGGCCGAGTACATCGAGGACGCCGAGATGCGCGAGCGCACACTCGCCACCCTCGCGGAGATGGAAGCCATCCTCTCGGCCACGCTCAGCTTCGCGCGCGACGAGGCCGCCGACGAGACCGCCCGCTCCACCGACCTGGCGGCCCTGGTGCAGAGCCTGGTCGACGACCACGCCGACCTCGGCGGCGATGTCACCTATGAGGGACCGGACCGGCTCATCGGCCGCTGCCGGCCCATCTCCTTGAAGCGCGCGCTCTCCAACCTCATCGACAACGCCGTCAAATATGGCGGCCGGGTGCGGGTGGAACTGCGCGAGGAGAATGGTGGCCGGGTCATCCAGGTCGATGACGACGGACCGGGCATCCCGGACGCGGAGCTTGAGAAGGTCTTCGAGCCGTTCTTTCGTCTCGAAACCTCACGCAACCGCGAGACCGGCGGCACCGGGCTCGGACTCTCCGTGGCCCGAACCATCGTGCACGCCCACGGCGGCTCGTTGAGCCTGAGCCATCGGCCGGAGGGCGGATTGCGCGCCCTGGTGCGACTGCCCGAAGAGGACGGTTGATTTCTAAAGCCCCCTGTCGTGATGCTTGGCCATGCGCGGCTCCGCCTGTCGTGGTGGCCAAGGCACAAGGTCCGCCCGGCGTTTCCGATGCGCGCCCAAACAAGACCTGTTTGCGGCAGAATAGGCCCTAGCCGACATCACCGGAATGGTTCAACCTAGAAAGCTGTCAGCTTCCAGCCTCCAGCTATTGGGAATCAGCCACTTGACCATTGACCGAGACCGGCCGAGGCTCACCCATTGGATGAAGCCCGCAAGCCGCGAACACCTCGCCCATGCCTCGGCTGGGGGCGGATCGCTGGCGGCTGACGGCTCTTTCTAGATTCAACCGGATCAACAGGCCCAGGATCAGGCACTCGGACGAGGCAGCCGTCGTACCAACCCTGTGAGCGCTTATCCGCATGACACTTGGCATCAACCCCTCGGCTCCGCCGTTCGACATTGGCCCGTGCGATGCCGAACCCGTTCCTATTCCAGGGGCGATTCAGCCCCATGGCGTCCTGCTGGCGTTGCAGGGTCCGGACTCGCGGATCATCCAGGTCGCCGCCAGTTGCGAGGCGCGGCTCGGGATCGCGCCGGCCGAACTGCTGGGATGCGAACTGGCAAGCGTGCTCGGAGCGGCGCTGGCCGAGGCGGTTCGTCAGGCGCTGATCCAGTATCGCGAGCGGTCGCACGCCCCTTGCTCGATCGGCCGGCAACCGCTGGGCGACCGGGTATTCAATGGATATCTGCATGAATCCGATGGATTCGCGGTGCTGGAACTGGAGCCTGCGCCCGATCCGTCCTCGGCCAGCGAGATCCTGACCCAAGCCGTGTCGGGCTTCGGCGCGGTGCATGACGAGCCTGAGCGGCCGGCCAAGCTGCGCCTCGCGACGACACTGATCCGACGCCTGACCGGCTATGACCGGGTGATGATTTATCGCTTCGACGAGGATTGGCGCGGCGAGGTGGTGGCCGAGGCGCGCCGCGAGGATCTGGAGCCCTATCTCGGCCGGCGCTACCCGGCCTCGGACTTCCCGAGCCCGGCGCGCCGGCTTTGTCTGATCAATCCGACGCGCGTCATCGTCGACGTGGACGCCGAACCCTCTCCGCTCTTGCCCGAGCTCGATCCGATCGCCGGACGGCCGCTCGATCTGTCCCGCGCCCTGTTACGCGGCGTCTCGCCGGCGCATCTGGAGTATCCGAGCCATCCGGGGGTGCGCGCCTCGCTGACGGTCTCGCTCATTCGGGACGGGCGGCTCTGGGGGCTGATCGCCTGCCACCATGGCGTCCCGCGTCGGGTATCGAGCGAGATGCGCCAGATCGCGGACTGGATGGGACGGGATCTGGCCACCCAGATCGCGTTGGCGGAAGCGTCCGAGCGCCGGCGCCACGAGACGCCTCGACAAGCGTGCCGCGATCGCCTCATCCACGCGATGCGCGGGGAGGCGCGGCTGGCGACCTTGCTGACCGGACCGGCCTTGTCCGACCTGCTGGGCGCGGTCGGGGCCGATGGGGTGGCGCTGATCGACGGAACCGAGATCGTCGCCGGCGGCGTCACGCCCGATCCGGAGCGCATTCTCGACATCGTCGCCGGGTTGACGGTCATGGGGCCGAGCGATCCCTCCGGCCTCTTCGCCAGCGACTGTCCGAGCGAGCACCTGGACGGCGCCGCCGAATTGGCCGCGAGCGCCGCCGGGGTGGTGCTGTTCCCGCTCGATGCCGCTCGGCCGCTCAAGCTGATCTGGTTTCGCGGCGAGCCGGTGCGAGAGGCGACCAGGGGCGACGATCCCTGCCAGGCGATGGAGGCCGCGGCCTGGACCCGGATCGTCCCTTTGCACGGCAAGCCCTGGCGCGCGGAAGAGCTGGAGTCGGCCCGTCAGCTCGGTGCCCTGATCGATATCGAATGGCGGAAGCAGGTCGAGGACGCCCTGCGCGCGAACAAGGCGCTCATGAAGGATGTGCTCGACGCGCTCACCGCCCATCTGGCCGTGCTGGATGATCAGGGGGTGATCACCCTGGTCAATGCCGCCTGGCGGCGCTTCGCCAAACAGAATGGCGGCAACGGGAGCTGTCAGCCAGGGACGAACTATCTGGCGGTCTGTCGGCGGGCGATCCGCGACACCAGCGATCCCTATGCGCAAGCCTCGCTGCAAGGCATCCAGGCGGTGCTTGACCGACAACAGCCTCTGTTCGAGCTGCAATATCCCTGTGACTCGCCCACCGAGGCGCGCTGGTTCGAGATGCGCGCCTTTCCGCTCAGCGGCGCCCGGCCGGGCGCGCTGATCGCGCATGAGGAGATCACCGAGCGGAAAGGCTCCGAGCAGGCCCTGCGCGAGGCGGCCCAGCGCAAGGATGAATTTCTGGCGATGCTGGGACACGAGCTGCGCAATCCGCTGGCCCCCATCCGTCATGCCGCCGAGATCCTGAGTCTGAGTCCAACGCCGGAACGGGTGACCTGGGCGGCCAGCCTAATGACCCGTCAAATCAGCCACCTGACGCGACTGGTGGATGATCTGCTCGACGTTTCGCGCATCAGCCTGGGGAAGCTGAGGCTGCAACGCCAACCCTTCGACCTGCGCCAGGCGGTCGAGCGGGCGGTCGAGCAGTCGCGCCCACGGCTCGACCGCCAGGCCCAACAGCTCGCGATCGCGCTTCCGCGAACCCCGGTCATGGTGGACGGCGATCTGGATCGGCTGACCCAGGTGTTCGTCAATCTGCTGGTCAACGCAGCCAAATTCAGTGGGTCGAACATGACCGTCTTCCTGACGCTGGAGACGCTGGACGAAGCGGCGCGCGTCGAGGTGCGCGACCAGGGCGTCGGCATGGCGGCCTCGCTGTTGTCGGAGGTTTTCACGCCCTTCTCCCAGGGCGAGCAGACGATCGAGCGTCCTCACGGCGGGCTCGGCCTGGGGCTGTCGCTCGTCAAGGGCCTGGTGGAGTTGCACGGCGGCGAGGTGCGGGCGGCGAGCCCCGGCCTTGGCGAGGGCAGCACCTTCAGCCTGTCGCTGCCGCTCGACCGGTGCGACTCGATGACCCCGGACGCGGACGCCGAGCGCCGATCCGAGCCTGTCCTCGTCATCCTGGTGGTGGACGACCAGCGCGACGTAGCGGATTCCTGCGCCATGCTGCTGCGCTGCCTGGGCCAGCGTGTCCACACGGCGCACGATGGCCCGGCGGCCCTGGATCTGGCGGAGCGGATCCGGCCCGATCTGATCCTGCTGGACATCGGGCTACCCGGCATGGACGGTTACGAGGTGGCGCGCCGACTGCGCGACAGCGATGCGGGACGGAACGCGCGACTGGTCGCCCTCACCGGCTATGGGCGGGAGGATGTCCAGCGACAGACCCGCGCGGCCGGGTTCGACGAACATCTGCTGAAACCGGTCGCTACCGAGACGCTGATCGCCCTGTTGGGACGCTGTTCCTAGCCGCGCCGGGTCGGGTCGCGCCAGGGCGCGAGCGCCGGTTTCGGGGCCTGCTTGACGGCGATCTTCCACCAGTAACCGAGCAGGTTGTCACCCTGTGAGATCGCCTTGCGCGGCAGCACCAGGGGATGATCCGCGGGGATCGCGGCTCCACGCAGACAGGTGGTCGCGCTGCGATAACCCGCCTCGGCGGCGGCCTGGACCGTTCGCGTATCGAAGCTGCCGAAGGGATAGCAGAGATGCTGGACCGGCTCGCCGAGCAGATCCTCCAGCGCCTCCCGGCTGTGTCGCAGCTCGCGGCGCTGGGTGTCGGGATCGACCTCCCCGAGCTTGACGTGATTGACCGTATGCGAGCCGATCGTGATACCGGCCCCGCGCACCGCGCGCAGCCGCTCGGCGCTCATCAGGGTTGGAATCGGCCGGCCCGGCTCCCTGGCGAACCATTCGGCGCGCCGCCCGAGCCAGCCGCTGATGGCATAGACCGTCGCCGGGAATCCATGACGCTCCAGCACCGGCAGGGCGAAGTCGGCGAAGTTATCGTAGGCGTCGTCGAAGGTCAGCACGACCGCCTTGTCGGGGATCGGCCGCTCGCCGCGCAGACAGGCCAGCGCCTCGTCCAGGCTCAGGACGGCGTAACCGAAGCGGGCGAGAAAGGCCATCTGGACGGCGAAGCGCCGATGGTCGCAATAGTTCGCCCGGTGCGCCTTCATGGACGCGAACTGGCCGACCTGGTGGTACATGAGGATGGAAATCTTGCCCGGCATTCCGTTAAGCCTCTATTGATCGAGGTTCTGTCTGCCTTCCAGACAGTTCCCGATAGGATCGCGTCTCGGCGGCGATCAGCAAGCGTGCTTGTACTTCATGGGCTTGAAGCTGTCCAATCCGCAATGGTTACGCCAGCCGCCGCCATCGGAGCTTCGACGATCAGGTTCGACTTGTGCGTAACGCACCGGTTTTCGGATGACCAACCCCAGGCCGCGACCCAAAGGACATCGAGATGCGCTTTTTCACCACCGAAGGCCCGATCCGCGTCGAGGATCACTACTTTCTGCCGCCCTTGCAGCGCTGGGATCTCGAAGAGGTGCTGATGCTGATCGATCGGAAGAAGTATTTCCTGCTCCACGCCCCGCGCCAAACGGGTAAGACAAGCTGTCTGCTGGCGCTCAAGGAGCATCTCAACCGCGAGGGACGCTACCAGGCGGTCTATGCCAATCTGGAACCGGCCCAGACGGCGCGCGAGGATGTCGCGCGGGCGATGCGAACCATCTGCGGCATGATCGAGGGCGCGGCCCGGCGCGATCTTGGCGATGAGCGGCTGCATGACTGGACCGAATCGGCTTGGGCGGCGCGAGGTCACGACGGGGTGCTCAACGGCTTGCTGGAGACCTGGAGCCAACAGAGCGAGCGCCCCATCGTCCTTTTGCTCGATGAGGTCGATGCGCTGGTCGGCGATACCCTGCTCTCACTGCTGCGCCAGTTGCGCGCGGGCTACCCGCAGCGCCCGGCGGGGTTCCCGCAAACGGTGATCCTCTGCGGCGTGCGTGATCTGCGCGACTACCGCATCCACGCCAGCTCCGAGCACGAACCCATCACCGGTGGCAGCGCCTTCAACATCAAGGCCGAGTCGCTGCGTCTCGGCGACTTCAACGCCGATGAAGTCCGGACGCTGCTGCTGGAACACACGCGCGAGACCGGACAGCCCTTCACCCCGGAGGCGCTCGATCGGGTCTGGGAACTGACCCAGGGACAGCCCTGGCTGGTCAACGCGCTCGCCTATCGCGCCTGCTTCAAGCGGCGCGAGGGACGCGACCGCACCCGGCCGATCACCCTGGAGCTGATCGATCGGGCCAAGGAGGACATGATCATCGAGCGCGTCACCCATCTCGATCAGCTCGCGCACAAGCTCCAGGAGCCTCGGGTGCGGCGGGTGATCGAGCCGATGCTGGCGGGCTTGTCGATGGACGAGGTGCCGGAGGCGGATCGCGACTATCTGGTCGATCTGGGCCTGTTGCGCCGCTCCGGCGCGGGGGCCGGCGGCCTGGTCGTGGCCAATCCTATCTACCGCGAAGTTCTGCCGCGCGCCCTGGCCAGCGGCCCGCAGGACACACTGCCAACGATCACCCCAAACTGGCTCGCCCCCGATGGATCGCTCGATCCCGAGCGCCTGCTCGACGCCTTCCTCGCCTTCTGGCGTCAGCACGGCGAGCCGTTGCTCAAGAGCGCCCCCTATCACGAGATCGCCCCGCATCTGGTGCTCATGGCCTTTCTGCATCGGGTGATCAACGGCGGCGGGACGCTGGAGCGCGAATACGCCATCGGCTCCGGGCGCATGGATCTCTGTCTGCGCTATGGCGCGGTCACCCTGGCGATGGAACTCAAGGTCTGGCGCGACGGAAAACCCGATCCGCTCGCCGAGGGGCTGGACCAGCTCGATCGCTATCTCGGCGGCCTGGGGCTCGACCAAGGCTGGCTGATCGTCTTCGACCGACGCGCCGGACAGCCACCGATCCGCGAGCGCACCGGCAGCGCGGAGGCGACCAGCCCCCAGGGTCGGCGGATTCGCCTGGTGCGGGCTTGAAGACCGCGAACCCGCGGCCTGTTTCAACGCCACCTTTTCACGTCACGGCGCTGGATTATCGAGCCACTCCGGGCGCGGTTTGGTCAGATCAGTTTCGCGATTTTCAGCAAGACGCCAATCATCACCGTTGTTTGCGAGACGCCCGCGCCAATGACCCAGCGGGTCAGGTCGGCCTTCGTTTCGGCGATTTTGACGTTGGTCTCGGCAAGGCGCGCCTCCATGCGAAGCTCGGTTTCCCGAAGATCCCGTTTCAATTCGGCGATGTCTCGGCGTAAGACGTTTTCGTGTTCAGCCACGTCCGCTTTCGTGGTCAGCCTTGGGATCCTCTGGCGGTCTTCCAGTCCGATAGGGCCGGGATCAGAGCAGGAAGACGATCTCCAGCCCCAGGACGGATAGGAGTCCGACCAGCTCGGTCTCGGTGGTGATGCCGATGTCGAGCCGTCGCGGGAGGGCCGGCGGCAGACTGACCAGCGAACGTGACCAGATCGGGATCACATGGCCGATCTGGTGACGGCTGTCGCTGGTCGGGAGTTCGCACGCGGGAGCCGGGTCGGTCCCTTCGTCGATGGCGCAGTAAGGGCCGGACATGGGTGAGAAGATCTCTTGCCCCATCGGCGGCAGGCCCAGCATGGCGAGTGTCACGGCGTCCGCCACGCCCTGCGTCGTCCGCAGACCGTTACGCCACTGGAAGGATTCGATGGCGGCCAGCGTCGCCTTGCCCGCGTAGCCAGGGAAAGGGATGGTCTCGTAGCTCACATGTTTCTTGCGTCGCTTGTCTCGCCAGACGACTTTCCGGGTCAGCGGCTTGAGGAATCCCCGTGCGGCGAGTTCCGTCTGCAAGACGGAAACGTGCGGGGCCGCGGCTTTCCGCAATCCCGCCGGCATGGTTCTCACGCGGCTCAGGTCGGCGGCCTCGCCCAGGGACGCCTGTTGGCCCGCCTGCAAGGCGGCATAGCGGGCGAGACGCTGGTCATAGATTTCCAGGGCGATGCGTTCGGCCGGCATCAGCCGGTCGCGATGCGCCGGGTCGTCCGGTGCCTGTTTGCCGACCAGCTTGCGGAACTGGCTCAGGGCCGTGCTGACCTCGGGGTGGGCGGTGCTGGGTTCCTGAATGTCCGGGGACAGGACGCTCAGGTGATGCAGGGCGGATAAGGTTTCCGGTGGGAGACGGTCGAGCGGTTGGTCCGCGCCCTGGTTCACCAATTCGGCGAGACGGCGCTTATAGCGGCGCGTTTCGTCCGGGCCGAGCGGGCCGGTCACCAGGGCCTCGGGCACCAGTACGGCCCCGCTGATCTCGTGGCGAAACTCCGCCGCCTTGGACACCTTTTCTGGGTTGAAGGCCCGCTCCGGCATGTCGCCGCCTTTCAGCTCGAACCCGACGCCGTATTTGGCCCGCGTCAGCGCGGGCTGATCCTTGGCCCGGACCCGGCGCGCGAGATGTTCCATGAACTCGGCCCAGGTATAGGGTTGGGTCTGGCCCTTGCCGTCGCGGTAGAACATCCCGAGGTTGCCGGTCACGACGGCTGAGTCGGCGGGAAACCCCCATTGCGAGGACACTGGCGGAGGGATCTCGGGAGCGGCGGGCTGGGACCAAATCGCGGGCTCGGAGGGAACCGAGGGCGCGCCCAGATAGACCCGCCTTGGTTCCATGGTGGCGATCGCGGGGTCGAAGGCGGGTCGCTGCAAGTTCGAGGCGAGCCCCCACTGGACCGAAACGCGGGGCTGTAGGGGCGAACCGATCCTCGGTTGATACCTGGGTTCGATGGCCGACAGGGAGCCGGCCCGGAGCCTGGACGTGACCTCCACGCGGTTTTCAGGCTGGTCGATCGCGGCCAGCATCGGCGGCGGGTCCGCGACCGGGGCCGGCGGGTCGACCGGGTCGACCGGGTCGACTGGCGCGACCGGCTTGACACTCAGCGTATCGCGCGCCTCTCCCCTGGCGAGCGCCAGCACCCGCCGGCCCTCTCCCGCCCCCAGGAAGTGATAGAGATAGTCTTCTTCCGGCGTATTGGCCCCCGAGTCGACGCTCAGATAGTGTTTCGCGAAGGCCAGTACCGCGAAATTGTGACGCAGGAGCTGAAGCTCTCCGTCGTCCGCGTCGCGTCGGCCGTCCGCTGTCTCCTGAATCAGCCGACGCACCTCGGCGTCCGGGAATGGCCCGTCCCCCAGATCCAGGCGTTCGCGGCCCGCCGCCGGATCGGCTTCGCTCGCGGCCAGCAGCCGGGTTCCGAATTGCTTGACGATGTGGTGGAAGGTGGCGGGCATGAACTGCCAGACCCCGGTCGCGGAGCCCAGACGGCCATTGTTCAAGGTGGGACGGACATGATCGTTCCAGGTCCGGGCGCTTTCGTGCTCTCCGGTCGCGAGCGTCTGACCCAGACTGGCCCCGGTGCGCTCGCATACCTCCAGCAGAATGAGCATCTGCCGGGGCGAAATATCCTGCTTATTGTCGTAATTGCGGGACTGGCTGGCCGACAGCGCCCGATAGGCCGCCAGTGGCGACTCCAGCGGGCTGACGTCCACCGGTGGCTCAGCCGGGGTTGCCGGCGGATCGGCGGCCCAGGCCGAGGTCAGCACACAAGTGACGGCAAGGCCGACAAGGCCTCCTGTTTGTCCTGGAATCCTTGAAGATTTAAATTTCATGGCGCGCCCCTTTTCGTAGCCTCCAGGATCTTGCCCGCTTCAGCCGGGTCGACGGGGGGATCTTACTACAGGACGGGCGGGCGTCATGCCTTCCACACCGAGCGTGTCCTGGCGAGCGACCGGCGTTCATCCCAGGAACCGCGGCCAGCGCTTGGGAATCCGCGCCCTGGCGTCCGAACGGGGTGGGTCAGGCTCACAGCAGGAAAAGGGTCGCCAACCCCAGGAAGGAGAGGAAGCCGACCACGTCGGTCACGGTCGTGAGGATGACCCCGCCCGCCAGGGCCGGATCGATGCCCAGGCGTTGCAGGATCGGTGGCAACAGGGCGCCGGCGAAGGCGGCGGCGAGCAGGTTGATGCTGATCGCCGCGCCGATCACGATGGCGATCTGGGTGTCGTGGAACCAGAGCCAGGCGATCAGGGCCACGACCAGCGCCCAGATGACGCTGTTGATGGCGGCCACGGCCATCTCCTTCATGAGCAGCGAGCGGGTGTTCTGGTGGGTGAGCTGGCCGAGCGCGAGCGCTCGGATCGCGAGCGTGAGGGTTTGGGTGCCGGCGATGCCGCCCATGCTGGCGACCACCGGCATCAGGACCGCCAGCGCGACGACCTGCTGGATGGTGTCCTCGAAACGGCCGATGACCCAGGCGGCGAGGAAGGCGGTGAGCAGATTGACACCGAGCCAGAGCGCGCGGCGACGCGCGCTGAGCAGCACCGGGGCGAACATGTCCTCGGTCTCGGAGAGACCGGCCTGGCCGAGGAACTGGTGGTCGGCCTCCTCGCGGATGACGTCCATGACGTCGTCGACCGTGATGCGCCCGAGCAGGCTGCCTTCCTCGTCCACCACCGGGACCGTCACCAGGTCGTGCTGCTCGAAGCGGGTGGCGACCTCGCGTGCGCTCCAGGTCGCGGGGATGGCCTGAACGTCCAGCGTCATGGCCTCGGCCACCGAGTCGTCCGGGTCATGGGTCAGGAGGTCGGTGAGATAGAGAACGCCGAGATAGTGGCCCTTGCGATTGACCACGATCAGGTTGTCGGTGATGTCCGGGAGACCGTCCTTGAGCCGGCGCAGGTAGCGGATCACCACGTCCAGCGTCATCTCCGGGCGCACCGTGACGGTGTCTGTGTTCATCAGGCCGCCGGCGCTGTCCTCCGGATAGGACAGCGCCTTTTCGAGCCGGTCGCGGCGCTGCTGATCGAGTGATTTGACCACCTCGCGGGTGATGGCGACCGGCAGATCCTGAATCAGGTCCGCCAGGTCGTCGGTGTCCAGCGTGCCGATGGCGGCGACCAGTTCGCCCGTGTCCATCTGGCCGATCAACTGTTCGCGGACGTCGTCGTGGAGATAGGTCAGGACCTCGCCATCGTATTCGGCGTCGACCAGATTCCAGGCCAGCTCGCGCTTCTTGTGCGGCAGCGACTCCAGCAGATGGGCGATTTCGGCCGGCTGCAGGGCATTGAGCATGCGCGCGGCCGGACGCACGGCGCCCTGCGCGAGGACGTGCCGGAGGTCTTCGAGGCGGCTGCTCTCTGGGCTGGCGGGCGAGGCAGGGGTCATGATCAACAGCTCGGTCGCGATGGATCGGCCGGGCGCGGCCGTGACCGGACTATGCTACCAGTTGGGCGCGGCCCTAGGGGGATCTCAGGTCGCGTTCAGCTCCTCGATCAGCCGCAAGGGGTCGGCGTGATCGAGCTGGGTGAAGAGGTACTCCGTGCGTCGCTGGAGTTCCAGCGTGTCCGCCTCCAGCAGGATCTCCTTGATGTCGAGAATGGCCCCCGGCTGCATGCTGAATTCGCGCAGGCCCAGCCCGATCAGCAGGCGGGTGAAGCGGGGGTCTCCCGCCATTTCGCCACACATTCCGACCGGGATGTCCAGGGCGTTGCCGGCCTCGATGATCAGGCGCACCAGTCGCAGGATGGCTGGATGGGCCGGGTCGAAGAGGTAGTTGACGGAGTCGTCCAGGCGGTCGATGGCGAGGGTGTACTGGATGAGGTCGTTGGTCCCGATGGAGAGGAAATCCATCCGTCGTGCGATGGCCCGCGCCGTGAGCGCCGCCGCCGGCACCTCGATCATGGCGCCGACCGGCATGGCGTCGTCGTAATCCAGTCCATCCTGGTCGAGTTGCTGCTTCAGCTCCGCGATGATGGCCAGCGCCCGGTCCAGTTCAAGGACGCTGGTGACCAGCGGCAGCATGAGTCGGATCGGGCCGAGCGCCGAGGCGCGCAGGATGGCGCGCACCTGGGGGCGGAACAGGCCCGGCTCCTTCAGGCAGAGCCGGATCGCGCGCAGGCCGAGCGCCGGATTGGTGACGTTCGCTCCGCGCTCGGCGCAGGCGGAAGAGCGCTTGTCGACACCGAGATCGAGCGTGCGGATGGTGATGGGCATGCCGCCGAGACTCTCGATCATGGCGGCGTAGTTGGCCAGGTGTTCCTCTTCGTCCGGCAGATCGCCGCGATTCATGTAGAGGAACTCGGTGCGGTAGAGCCCGACCCCGGAGGCGCCGTTGGCCTTGGCGACATCGATGTCTTCCGGAAGCTCCAGATTGGCCTGGAGACGGATGGCGACGCCATTGCGGGTCTGGCTCGGCCGGTCGACCAGCTCGCGCAGCCGGCGCTGACGCGCCTCGATGTCGCGCGCGCGCTGGCGATAGTAGAGGAGGGCGGCGTCATCGGCGTTGGCGAGCACCGTTCCGCTTTCGCCGTCGACGACCAGCAACTCGTCGGAGCGCAGATACCGGGTGATGTCGTGAATGCCCATGACCGCGGGCACGCCGAGACTGCGCGCCAGGATGGCGGTATGCGACATGGGGCCGCCATACTCGGTCACGAAGGCCACCGCGCCCCGATGATGCAGCAGAATGGCGTCGGCGGGCGTCAGATCCCTGGCGACCACGACATAGCCGACCAGATCCTGATCGGCGAGGTTGATGGGTTGGGGGTTCTCGCCATGCAGAAAGGTCTGGATCTGGTGCACCACATGCTCGATGTCGTCGCGTCGGGTGCGCAGATAGGGGTCGTCCATCTGGTCGAAGATCTCGACCAGGGTATCGCCATGCAGTTGCAAGGCCCACTCGGCGGAGCAGAGCTGATCGGCCACGATGCGCCGCACCTCGTCGACCAAGGCGGCATCCTCCAGCATCAGGAGGTGGGCGTCGATGAATTCGGCGATCTTGACCGGGGTATGGCGCGGGATTTGGGCGCGCACCCGCTTGAGGGCCTGGCGCGCGGAGGTAACCGCCAGATCGAAGCGCGCGATCTCGCGCTGGACCTGATCGACGCTGATCGGCGTGTGGGTAACGCCGCCGCGTCCACGAACATCGACGAAGGCCGGCCCGAGGGCGACCGAGCAGGCCGAGGCGATGCCGATGCCTTGGAAGGCGACCGTCACTCGGCTTCTCCGAAGCGGTCGCGGATCAGCGCCTCGATGGCCATGATGGCATGTTCCTCGTCTTCGCCCTCGGCATCGACCATCACCTTGGTGCCCTGACTGGCCGCCAGCATCATGACGCCCATGATGCTCTTGCCGTTGACGCTCTGGCCACGCCGCTCGATCAGGATCCGGCTCTCGAAGCGGGTGGCGCATTGCACCAGCTTGGCGGCCGCCCGCGCGTGCAGGCCGAGCTTGTTACAGATCTCGAATTCTTTGCGAATCATCCAGCGTTGATCCTTCTGAGTAACAGCCTAGTGCCTAATGGTTGGGTTCGCACGGGCGGACGCCATCGCGACCGCCCTCCAGGGCCTTGCCAGCGAGCGTGTCGAGATCCAGGGCGGCATAGTTCAAGGCCCGCAGGAGCATCGGCAGGTTCAGTCCGGCGATCACCCGCGCGCGCACGCGCCGCCCCGCCAGGGCGCGGGCGACATTGGCGGGCGTGGAGCCGTAGAGATCGGTCAGGACCAGCACGCCCTGGCCCTGGTCGATGCGATCGGCCAGGGCCAGGCACTCGGCGATCAGTTCCTCGGGCGGCGTGTCATTGATCACCTCGCAGCAGGCGACCGATGGCGGTTCGTGCCCGAGGATCTCGCTGGCGATGCGCAGCAGATCCCCGGCGAGCGGTCGATGCGTGACCAGCAGCAGTCCGACGCTCATGACAGCTCCCGATGTCTCACCATCACCTTGTGGCCGAGCGATTCGAAGTGCTGGCCGAGCTGTTCGGTCATGTAGACGGAGCGATGCTGTCCCCCGGTACAGCCGATGGCGATCGTCAGATAGCTGCGGCCATCGGTCTCGAAGTGGGGTATCCAGTGTTCAAAGAAGGCGCTGATGTCGTCGCGCATCCGCCGCACCTCGGGGCTGGCCTCCAGAAACCGAATGACCAGTGGATCCAGGCCGGTGAGCATCCGCAACTCGGCTTGCCAGTGGGGATTGGGCAGGCAGCGGACGTCGAACACGAAATCGACATCCGGCGGGACGCCATGCTTGAAACCGAAGGATTTCAGCAGAACGGAGGCCTTGGGCGAGGCGCCGCCGACCAGCCAGCCGCGCACCCGATCGCGCAGCTCGTGGACGTTGGTCTGGGTCGTGTCGATCACCATGTCGGCATGGCGCCGGATCGGCTCAAGAAACTCAAGCTCAAGCTGGATCGCCTCGCGCAGCGAACGGCTGCCGCTGGTGAGTGGGTGTCGCCGGCGGGTTTCGCTGAAGCGTCGAATCAGGGTGTCGATCTGGGTCTCCAGAAAGAGCACCTGGCAGTCGATGCCCCGCTCCTGGGCGGTCCGCACGAGATCGGGGAGCAGCCGCAGCGCCTCGGGGTCGCCGCGGGCGTCGATGCCGACCGCCGTGTTGGCGAAGGCCCCGTCCAGCGACTTATGGAGTCCGAGGGCGAGATCCTGGAGCAGGAAGAAGGGGAGGTTGTCGATGCAATAGAAGCCCAGATCCTCGAGCGTGTGGAGCGCGACGCTCTTGCCGGATCCGGACAAGCCACTGAGGATAACCAGTTTCATCGGATGTGTTTCGTGTCGGGATGGGGACGGTGTGGCGCGCGGCTGGACGATGGTCGTCAAGCGCGCGGCGCGGGCGGGTCCGGGCGATCCATGCTGATGGCGCGGGCTTGGCGGTCGATGAAATCCACGCCGGCGTCATAGCCGCGAATCCGCAGGATCTGATGTCTGACCGCCGCCTCCACCAGGATCGCCAGGTTGCGGCCGGGCGCGACCGGCATGGTGATCCGCGGGACGGCGACACCCAGGATGTTCATCGCCGACAGACTCCCCGCGAGCCGGTCGATGCAGTCGAGTTGCGGCGGCCCCAGGGGTTGCAGATCGATGATCAGGTTGAGTGTCTTGACGCGCAGGATCGCCCCCTCGCCGAACATGGCGCGGATGTTGAGAATACCCAGACCGCGCACCTCGAGGAAGTCCCGGAGGGTCTCGGGGCAGGTGCCCTCGATCACCTCGGGGGCGATTCGGGCGAACCTCGGCGCGTCATCGGCGACGATGCGGTGGCCGCGGGTGATGAGATCCAGTGCCAGTTCGCTCTTGCCGACGGCCGGGTCGCCGATCAGCAGGACGCCCATCCCGAGCACCTCGATGAAGACGCCATGGATCGTCTTGCGCTCGGCCAGCGCGTGGGTCAGGAAATAGCGCAGATGGTTGATCAGCTCCTGATCGCCGAAGGGCGATCCGAGCAGGGGGGTTTGGGTCGACTCGGCGCGCGCGCGGAAATCGGCCTCGGGCTCGATGCCGTCGGTGAAGACCACGGCCGCCGGCCGTTCGGCGAACAGCTTGTCGACGGTCTCCTTGTAGGCGGTGCTGCCGAGCGCCGAGAGATAGACCTGCTCGGGCAGGCCGATGACTTGCAGCCGATTCGGATGAATGCAGTTCAAGGATCCGATGAGCGACTGCCCGGCACGTTCGGGATCCTCGCCACGCAGGGGGCGGGGTGTCCGAGGTTCCGGGGTTAGCCAGCGGAGCTTGAGCTGCGGACCCGTTTGCGCGATCACGCTTTGGAGGCTGTCGATCATGGGAAGCGGCCTGGAACGGATCAGGGGGTGTTCAGCGCCTTCAGAATCTCGACGGCGGATTCGGCCTCGCGCAGTTTCGCGCGCACCCGCGGGTCGCTGAAGAGGCTGGCCAGGTGGGCGAGCAGGTGCAGATGTTCTTCGTTGGCCGCCTCTGGCACGAGCAAGGCGAACGCCAGATCGACGGGTTCGCCGTCGGCGGCGTCATAGTCCACCCCCTTGGCCGTCTGCACGAAGGCCCCGAGAACCTCCGTGACTTCCTTCACGCGGGCATGGGGCAGGGCGATGCCGTGGCCAAGGCCGGTGCTGCCCAGGCGCTCGCGTTCCAGCAGCCGCTCGAAGACGGTTTCGGTCTGAAGCCGCGGGTGCTCGCCGGCGAGGAGTCCGGCCAGCGTCTCGATCAGCCGTTTCTTGCTGACGATCTCGGCGCGGCATTCGACGCGGGCTTCGTTGATCAGTTCAGGGCCTAACATGGATCGAACTCCCGCTAACCACTGACACACCCGCGGGCGGCCAAGGGTTGATGACTGATCCGCCCGCGATGTCGCTGGCATTCGATGCTGGTCATGGGTTGTGCCTTCCTCGGAACGAATGGGGCGACAGCCTTCCACGTCCTATTGAATGCTCTAGAGGCGTCCGGCTGTCGCCGTTTCGATGAAAAACACCTCGAACGTTCAGCCGCGCTCCCGTCCGAGGTGTCGCGCGATCCTTCTCTTAAGGATACGCCGCTTTCATGTGTGATGACCCGGCCGCCGTTATTCCGGTTCGGCGATCTTGGTGACCCCGCCGCGATGGCTGCCTTTCTTTTCCTTGTAACGGATGACTTGACGATCGAGCTTGTCGATCAGTCCGTCGATGGCGGCATACATGTCCTCGTGGACGGAGTCGGCGAATACCTTGCCGCCGTTGATGTGGAGTGTCGCCTCGGCCTTCTGCTCGAGTTTTTCCACGCTAAGGACGACGTGGGCGTTGATGACGTGGTCGAAATGGCGCGCTAGACGCTCGAATTTGCCGTCGACATAGGACTTCAGCGCATCGGTGACGTCGATGTGGTGACCCGTCAAGTTGATCTGCATCATAGGACTCCTTCAAAGGTTCAAACGGCCTGTCAGGCCAGGCGTTTGCGCTCGTTCGAGGGTGGGATACCCATTGCCTCGCGGTATTTGGCGACTGTTCGGCGCGCCACGTTGATTCCCTGATCCGCCAGTTCCTCGGCGATCCTGCTGTCGCTCAGGGGTTTCTTGGCGGATTCTCCCGCGATCAGTTTGCGGATCAGGGCGCGGATCGCCGTGGACGAACACTCGCCGCCAGACATTGTGTTGACGTGAGAGGAGAAGAAATACTTGAACTCGTAGGTGCCGCGCGGCGTGTGCATGTATTTCTGCGTGGTCACCCGCGAGACGGTGGATTCGTGCAGTTCCAGGGCCTCGGCGATGTCGCGCAGAACCATGGGGCGCATCCCCTCGTCGCCATGCTCGAAGAACTCCTGCTGCATCTCGACGATCTTGGAGCCCACGCGCAGCACCGTGTCGTTGCGGCTCGCCAGGCTCTTGATGAACCAGCGCGCCTCCTGCAGATGGCTCTTGAGGGCGAGTCCGTCCGCGCTCTGGTCGGCGCGTCGGATCAGGCTCGCGTAGTCCGCGTTGACGCGCAGCTTGGGTGTCGATTCCGGATTGAGTTCGACGTGCCATCGACCATTCCCCTTCCGCACGAAGATGTCGGGGACAACGTACTCCGGCGGGGCGCTCTCGATCAAGCCACCTGGTCTTGGATTGAGCTGGCGGATCAGTTCCAGGGCGCGCGTGATCTCCGTCTCCGAGGACCTCAGGAGCCGGGTCATGGTGACGATATCGTTGCGCGGCAGAGACTCGAAGGCGTCGCGGCAAATCGCGATGGCCAGATCGCGGTGGGCCGTGCCGTGAGGCATCTGGCGGAGCTGGATCAGCAGGCACTCGCGCAGGTCGCGGGCGCCAACGCCCGGCGGATCGAGCGACTGGACGCGGTGGATCTGGGTCTCCACCTCCTCGGCGCTGATCTCGGGATGATCGATGGTGGTCAGCAGTTCGTCGGTGTCGGCGCGCAGATAGCCGTTCACGTCGATCGCGTCGAGCACGGCGTGGGCGATCATGAAGTCGCGTTCGCTCAGTCGGCTGAGATTCAACTGCCAGGCCAGGTGATCCTGGAGGGTTCCGGGGCGGCTCTGCTGGGCGAAGGGGTCATAGTCGGATCCGTCGTCCGAGCCATGCGCCGTGGTGGGCAGATAGCTGTCGAAGACGTCGGCCCACTGGGTGTCGACCGGAAGATCCTCGGGCATGTCCGAGGACTCGACGCGGACCTCGCGGTCGACGCCCGACTCCGGCTCGGCGTGACTCGCCTCCTCGTTATCGAGCCGGGGGAGACGCACGTCCGCCGCGTCGACGGCGTTGAAGCGGTCGGCCTCGTCGCCTTCCTCTAGCATCAGGTTGGTGTCGAGCGCCTCCTGGATCTCCTTCTGCAACTCGAGCGTCGACAATTGCAGCAGCTTGATCGCCTGCTGCAACTGCGGCGTCATGGTGAGATGTTGGCTGAGGCGAAGCTGGATGGATTGCTTCATCGATCGCGCTGGCGTCTTGGTGTGATCCGTTCGAGATTGTTTTTAGCAATAAGAGTGCCTGTCCTGATTCTAGTCCATTTCGTCCGGCGGGGAACTCACTCTTTTGGCGGCGTCGACGGCTGGCGAAGGCATTCGAAATCCTCTCTTGCGCTCATTTGGAGACCAGGCTCACATGGAAAAATCGGCGCCCAGGTAGACGTCGCGCACCTGTTGGTCGGCCAACAGATCCAGGGGTTGGCCCGAGGCTATCACGGTCCCGGTGCTGATGATGTAACCACGATCGCAGATGTCGAGCGTCTCGCGGACATTGTGATCCGTGATGAGTACGCCGATGGAGCGATCGCGCAGATGGGTCACGATGGCCTTGATGTCGCCGACCGCGATCGGATCGACCCCCGCGAAGGGCTCGTCGAGCAGCATGACGGCCGGGTCGACCGCCAGGGCGCGCGCGATCTCCAGGCGCCGGCGCTCCCCGCCCGAGAGACTGAGCGCGAGCGAGGCGCCGACATGGGCGATGCCCAGTTCCTCCAGCAGACGGTCGCAGCGCCGTTCGCGCTCGGCACGCTTGAGTTCCTGGCGGGTCTGAAGGATCGCCAGGATATTGTCGCGCGCGCTGAGCTTGCGGAAAACCGATGGCTCCTGAGCCAGATAACTGAGTCCCGCGCGCGCCCGGGCATGCATGGGCCGCCGGGTGACATCGCGGTCGTTGAGCAGGATGCGGCCCTGATCGGCGGCGATCAGCCCGACGATGAGATAGAAGCAGGTGGTCTTGCCGGCCCCGTTGGGTCCGAGCAGACCCACGACCTCGCCCGGATTGACCTCGACGCTGACGTCGCGCAGAACCTCGCGGCCGCCGTAATGCTTCTTCAGGTGCTCGGCCCGCAGCGCGCTCATGCGGGCCTCCCCGCGTCGGCCGGCCTCATGGCTTGTCCGGGACGATGGTGATCTTGACGCGGCCCGCGCCGCCGGCGCGAAACTGGGCCTTGGCGCGTTCGTAGACGATGCGCTCGCCGGAGAGTCGGTCCTCGCCCTGAATCAGCAGGCCATCGCCGATCAGGGTCAGTTCGTCCTTGTCGGCGTCGTACTCGACCCGCTTGCCGAAGGCCTGGACCTCGCCCTGGTTGTCATCGAGTTGTTGCTTGTACCTGGCCGGTTGACCCAGCGCGATGATGAGTCTGGGCTGGCGATCCTCGCGATGATAGACGGTCACATGGTCGGCGAGCAGACGCATGCTGCCCTGATCGACCTGAACATTGCCGACATAGACGCTGGTGCTGTCGCTCTCGCGGACCTCGACATCATCCGCTTCGATGTAGATCGGCTGGCTGGCGTCCTCCTTGAGCGCCCAGGCGCTCGTCCAGGCGCCGGCGGCGAGACCGCCGGCCAGCAGCAGGGTCGCCAATCGGGCGCGGTGATGCCGGTGCGCGGCCGGCGTTGGGTGCGTCTTGCTGGTCATGGCTGGTTCGGCTCCGGCCCTGGTTCAGGCGCGAGCCGGATGCGGGCGCGGCCGTGAAAGCTGGTGCGGGTCGGCTCCTGGTACCAGAGCTTCATCCCGTTCGCGCTCAGTGAATCGCCATCGCTGAGGATCCGGACGGGCAGATCGGTCTCGGCGAGGCCACGCTGGCGCCAGATGTCGACCCGCTCGGTCTCCAGATGGGTCGCTCGGGTCTTGCGGTCGGCCTCCCGGTCGAGCCGCACCTCGCCGAACAGCCGCACCTGATCGCCACCGGCCAGGACGGTGCCTTGACGCGAGCGGGCGAGCCAGGGCGGGCCATCCGTCTGGTAGAGTTCCATGCGCGGATGCTCCAGCTCGGAGATGTCTTCCTTGGCGTAGTGCCGCAGCTCCTCGGCCACCAGGCGCCGGCTAGGCTGGCCGGTCGCGTCGGTCTCCACGGCGGCGAAATTTCTCACGGTGTAATCGGGAAGCCGCTCGCGCGCGGGTCTCGCGCCCTCGTCCTCGGGCCGGGTCTGGATCTGCCACCAGGCGGCGAGCCCCGTGACGGCGAGGCCAACCCCCAGCAGCCATTGACGGCGCGACCATGGTGGGCGTGCCTGGGTGGGCGCGTCGCGGCTCATCGATAAGGCGCCATCATGGGTTCGAGCTGGCCCTGGGCGTCCAGGATCAGCTCGCAGACCTCGCGCGCCGCGCCGCGTCCGCCCGGCGCCTCGGTACGCCAGTGGGCCTGTTCGCGGACCAGCGCTTGCGCGTCGGCGACGGCGATCGCCAGGCCGACTCGCGCCATGATCGGCAGATCCACCACGTCGTCGCCGACATAGGCGATTTCCGCGTCAGTGAGCGCGTGGCGGTGTTTCAGCTCCTCGTAGGCCGGCAGCTTGTGGCGATAGCCCTGATAGACATCCGAGACGCCGAGGCTTTCCATGCGCATCCGCACCACGTTGGAGGTCCGGCCGGTGATCACGGCCAACCGTACGCCGCTCTCCTGGAGCATCACCATGCCGTGACCATCGCGTGAGTTGAAGGCCTTGTATTCCTGTCCATCGTCGCCGAGGAAGAGGCTGCCGTCGGTCAGCACCCCATCGACATCGAAGATGACCAGGCGAATGCGTGAAGCGCGATCTCGAATGTCTTGCATGGACGTAAGACCTCTAGACGTCTGAGCGGATCGAATGGGGCCAGGTCGTGTCGCGCGAGCGCCGGTGCCGCCGCCGTGCCGTCCGGCCGGTCCCATGAATACTGTCGGCGGCGGCCTGGTCCGATCTCACACCACGCCCGCCCGCAGCAAGTCATGCATGTTCAGCGCCCCGATCAGGCGGCCGTTCGGATCGGTGACCAGGAGACCGTTGATGGAGCGCGCCTCCATGATCCGGACCGCCTCGACCGCCAGGGCGGTGGCCGCGATCGTGGCGCACTCGGGGGTCATGACGGCATCGATCGGGGTCGCGCGCACGTCGATGCCGCGGTCGAGCGCGCGCCTCAGATCGCCATCCGTGAAGACGCCGGCCAGGGTGCCGTCGGGGCGTACCACCGCGCTCATCCCCAGACCCTTGCGGGACATCTCGTCGAGGGTGTCGAGCAGACCGGCGCCGAGTTCGACCCGCGGCAACCGCTCGCCCGCGTGCATGATGTCGCCGACATGCAGCAGCAGACGGCGCCCGAGACGGCCGGCCGGGTGCGAGCGGGCGAAGTCCTCGGCCGTGAAGCCGCGACTTTCCAGCAGGGCGATCGCCAGCGCGTCGCCCATGGCGAGCGCGGCGGTGGTGCTGGAGGTCGGCGCGAGTCCGAGCGGACAGGCCTCGGTCGTGACGCTGATGTCCAGATTGACGTCGGCCTCGCGGGCGAGTGTGCAGTCGCGCCGGCCGGTCATGGTGATCATGGGTACGCCGAGCCGCTTGAGGAGCGGCAGAATGGTCAGCAGCTCGTCGGTCTCACCGGAGTTGGAGATGGCGAGCACCACGTCGCGCGGGGTGATCATCCCCAGGTCGCCGTGGCTCGCCTCGCCCGGATGGACGAAGAAGGCCGGGCTTCCGGTGCTGGCCAGGGTCGCGGCGATCTTGCCCCCGATGTGCCCCGACTTGCCCATGCCGAGCACCACGATGCGGCCCTCGCAGGCCAGCATGTGGCGGCAGGCGTCCACGAAGCTGTCGTCCATGCGCCCGCCGAGCGCGGCGACCGCCTGGGCCTCGGTCTCGATCACGGCGCGCCCGAGCGACTTGATCTTGTCGGCCTGATCCTGCGAAAGCGTCGCTGGTCGCGCGCCGAGTTGTCGTCTTTCTGTCATGCTCGCTGGGGTTCCGCCATGTGCCACATTGGAATCGCGCCTTGGGGCGGCACAAAAATACACCAAGGGGTACCATGCTGTCCCGCCGATAAGCACGCAAGGGAAAACAGAAATCACATGGTCCGCATCACGCCGATCCGACTGGGCTGGGATCCGGAGCCGGGCGATGACTTCTACCCCGACGATCTGCCGGAGGATTGGCGTCTCGCTTATTTCTCCAATGAATTTCCGGCCGTGCTCGTCCCCTTTCCTCGATGGCGCGACGCCGATCGCGCGCGACTGGCCCAGTGGGCGATGGATGTCCCGCCAGACTTTCGATTCTACCTGGAGGCGGAGTCAGGGCGGCCCGACGCTCGTGATTGGGCGCGGCTGTCGGAGACCCTGGGCGCGCGCCTCGGGGGGCTGGTCGCCGGCTCGGGCGAGGCGGCCGCTTCGCTCTGGTCGGATTTCTGTTACGCGAGGCTGGCCTCGGACCAGGCCGGGCCGCCGCCGGGGTGGGAGCGTTCGGTCTGGGAGGCGCCGGGCCGGCTCTATGTGGATTTACGCGCGGCGCGCGTCTGGCTGGATGAAATCGCGGCACGTGTCGGCGACGGGGATGTTCTCATCCTCATGGGGTCGGTCGAACACGAAACGCTGCGTCGCTGGTGGATGATGACCCGGATGATGGGGGTGGCCCCTTGAGGCGCGGTTCGTTTCGTGGTTCGCGGTTGCTTGACGCTCGATTCTTTGGGCATGAAAATCGCGGGTTTCGACCCAGGCGCGTCGGATACGACATCGGACCATGACCAGTCGAGCCCCTATCCATGAGCAGGACGCGCGCCCGGACCAGGAGCCATTCGTCGCGGACCCGGACGTTCTGGTGGAAATCCGCGGTCTGAGCTTTCGGCATGGCTCGAGGGTGATCCTCGATAACCTGGATCTGGACATTCGCCGCAGTGGCGTGACGGCCGTGATGGGGCCGAGCGGGACGGGCAAGACGACCCTGCTCAAGCTCATCACCGGGCAGTTGCGTCCGGACGCGGGGAGCATCCGTGTCGACGGCGAGGAGGTGACGCGCCTGGACCGGACCGCGCTCTACCGGCTGCGCCGGCGCATGGGCATGCTGTTTCAGTCGGGCGCCCTGCTGACCGATCTCAGCGTCTTCGACAATGTCGCCTACCCCCTGCGCGAGCATACCGACCTGAGCCCCTCGATGCGGCGCAAGCTGGTGTTGCTGAAACTGGAGGCGGTGGGCCTGCGCGGCGCGCGGGATCTGATGCCGAGCCAGCTCTCCGGCGGCATGGCCAGGCGCGTGGCCCTGGCGCGGGCGATCGCGCTCGATCCCATGATGATCCTCTACGACGAACCCTTCACCGGACAGGATCCCATTTCCATGGGCATGTTGATGGCGCTGATCCGACAACTCAACGACGCGGCCGGGCTGACCAGTATCCTGGTCTCGCATGACGTGCGCGAGACCTCCAGCATCGCCGATTACCTCTTCGTGATCCACGAGGGTCGGGTGATCGCCTGCGGCACGCCCGCCGAGATCGCGGCCGATCGCTCGGCCTGGGTGCGCCAGTTCATGGACGGGCTGCCGGATGGTCCGGTGCCCTTCCACTATCCGGGGCCTTCCCTGTCCGATGATCTCCATTCGCGGGCGTCCGCCTGATGTGGCTCGACAGTGTCGCGGGCCTCGGGCGAGGCGTCCTGACGGCCCTGGAGCGTCTCGGGCGCGCCCATCTGCTGCTGCTGGCGATCCTGCTCGGTGTCGGCGAGGTGCTGCGCCGCCCCCGGCTTCTGTGGGAGCAGATCTACAACATCGGCGTGCTTTCGCTCCTGATCGTCGGCGTTTCCGGGCTGTTCGTCGGGATGGTGCTGGGGCTTCAGGGCTATTATGTCTTGTCGCAGTTCGGCGCCGAGCAAAGCCTTGGGGTGATGGTCGCCGCCTCCCTGGTACGCGAGCTGGGCCCCGTGGTCACCGCGCTCCTGGTGGCCGGGCGGGCTGGTTCGGCGCTAACGGCCGAGATCGGTCTCATGAAGGCGACCGAGCAGTTGTCCGGACTGGAAATGATGGCGGTGGATCCGGTGCGGCGTATCCTGACGCCCCGCTTCCTGGGCGGACTTGTGGCGATGCCGATGCTGGCCGCCATCTTCAGCGCGGTCGGCGTGCTGGGCGGCTATTTCGTCGGGGTGGGTCTGCTCGGCATCGACGACGGTGCCTACTGGAGCCAGATGCGGGCCAAGATCGATTTCGAGGAGGACGTCGTCAACGGCGTCGTCAAGAGTCTGGTCTTCGGCGTCTTCGTGACCTGGATCGCCCTCTTCCAGGGCCATGACACGGTGCCGACGTCCGAGGGCGTGAGCCGTTCCACGACGCGCTCGGTGGTCCACTCGGCATTGGTGGTGCTGGGGCTCGATTTCGTGTTGACGGCGCTGATGTTTGGAGACTGATGGCATGGGTAAGCGGCGGAACGTCGAGCTGATGGTCGGCACCTTCATGGCGCTGGGCCTGATCGCGCTCTTTTTCCTGGCGATGCACGTCAGTAATCTCAGCCTCGTGACCGGCGGCGAGGGCTACCTCCTGAACGCGCGTTTCGCGAACGTGGGCAGCCTCAAGGTCCGTTCGCCGGTGACCATGGCCGGGGTGCGGATCGGACGGGTGGAGTCGGTGCGCTTCGACAAGGCCACCTACGAGGCGGTCGTCTCCATGCGCATCGACGCCGAGATCGATTCCATTCCGGAGGATACCTTCGCCAACATCTTCACCTCCGGCCTGCTCGGCGAGCAATACATCGGTCTGGAGCCGGGCGGTAGCCCGGACTATCTGCGCGACGGCGAGGAGATCGCCAACACCCAGTCGGCCCTGGTGCTGGAGCAGATGATCGGACAGTTTCTTTTCAAAAAAGCAGGTGAAAGCGGCTAATGCTTCAGCGACGTCATTTCCTACTCTTTCTTTTCCTACTCGTACCGCTGGCCTGGAGCGGCAGTCTTCTGGCGGCCCAGGACGAGGCCACCGAACTGGTCAAGCGCACGGCCGAGCGGATGCTCACTACGCTCCAGGCGCGCCGTGCCGAGGTCGATCGCAATCCGGCCATGATCTACGGGCTGATCGAGAACATCGTGACCCCGCATTTCGATTTCCAGCGCATCGCCCAGGGGGCGGTGGGCCAACACTGGCGTCAGGCCAGCCCGGCGCAGCAGCGCCAACTGGTCGATGGGTTCAAGCAGGTTCTGATCCGCACCTATGCGCGTTCCCTGCTGAGCTATTCGGGGCAGGAGATCCGCTATCTCCCGGTCAAGCCCGGCAGCCGCCCGTCCACGGTGACCGTTTCCACCGAGGTCCGCGAGGCGGGCGCCGCGCCAATCCCGGTCGACTATCGGATGTACAACAGCGGTGGCGGCTGGAAGGTCTACGACGTGGTCATCAACAATGCCAGTCTGGTCGGGAACTATCGCAGCAGCTTCACCAACGAGATCCGCCAGGCGGGCATCGATGGGCTCATCGCCAAACTCGCGGACATGAATCGCAAGGGCCAGGAGTGATCGAGACACGTCTGACCGCCCTGGACCCCGGTCGCTGGGGGCTCGGCGGGGCGCTCGATTTCACCACGGTCATGCGTCTTGCCGCCGAGGGCGATGCCTTGTTCAAGGCGTCGGCCGAGCGCGGCCTCGTGGCCCTGGAGGTCGATCTCTCCGCGGTCGAACAGGCCAACAGCGCCGCGCTGGCGTTGCTGCTTGAGTGGCTGGAGATGGCTCGCTCCAGGGGCCTGCGCCTGACCTATCGCCATCTCCCCGCCTCGCTCGAACGGATCGCCGCCTTTTCCAACCTAACCGATCTCCTGCCGCTCGCGGATTGATCCCTCGGGATCCGCTCTCCTTTTTTACTCAATCGGCTCGACTATTATTCATGGATAAACTCCTCATTACCGGCGGGAACGCCTTGCATGGCGCGGTGCGGGCGTCCGGCGCCAAGAACGCCGCCCTGCCGATCCTGGCCGCCACCCTGCTGGCCGATGGCCCGGTGACCCTGACCAATGTGCCCCGGCTGCGTGACATCACCACCACCCTGGACCTCCTGGGCCGGATGGGCGCGCGCCTGATCCAGGATGCGGGCGATCGCATCTCGGTCGAGCCGCGCGCCCTGACCAGTTGCGTCGCCCCCTACGAACTGGTGAAGACGATGCGCGCCTCGATCCTGGTGCTGGGGCCGCTGGTGGCGCGCTATGGACAGGCGGATGTCTCGCTGCCGGGCGGCTGCGCGATCGGCGCGCGGCCAGTCAATCTCCATATCGACGGACTGCGCGCCATGGGCGCCGAGGTCACGGTCGAGGGTGGCTACATTCGGGCTCGGGCCGAGCGTTTGCAAGGCGCCCGCCTGGTCATGGAGATGGTCTCCGTGACTGGCACCGAGAACCTCATGATGGCGGCGACCCTGGCCCAGGGCGAGACCCTGATCGAGAACGCGGCGCGTGAACCCGAGGTGGTCGATCTGGCCGAGTTCCTCAAGGCCATGGGCGCGCGCATCGAGGGAGCGGGGACCGATCAGATCCACATCCGGGGCGTGGAGCGGCTTGGCGGCGCGGACTATCGCGTGATGCCGGACCGGATCGAAACCGGCACCTTCCTGGTCGGCGCGGCCATGACCGGCGGGCGCGTGCGGGTGACCGAGACCCGTCCGGACTGTCTGGACGCCGTGCTCCAGAAGCTGCGCGACGCGGGCGCGCGGATCGAGATCGGGCCGGACTGGATCGAGCTGGACATGCAGGGCCGCCGACCGCGCGCCGTGGATATCCATACCGCCCCGCATCCAGCCTTTCCAACCGACATGCAGGCCCAATTCTGCGCCCTGAACGCCATCGCCGAGGGTGTCGGCGTGGTCGCCGAGACCATCTTCGAGAACCGCTTCATGCATGTGCCCGAGTTGCAGCGCATGGGCGCGGATATCCGGGTCGAAGGCAGTCTCGCGGTCTGTCATGGCGTCGCCGGGCTGACCGCCGCCCCGGTGATGGCGACCGATCTGCGGGCCTCCGCGGGTCTGGTCCTGGCGGGTCTGGTCGCCAGTGGGGAGACCCTGATCGACCGCATCTATCACCTGGATCGCGGCTATGAGACCATGGAGGCCAAGCTTTTGACCCTGGGCGCGAATATCCAACGCATCGCCGGGGAAGGCAGGATCCCATCGCCATGAATCTCAACGCCCCGCTGACCATCGCCCTGTCCAAGGGGCGCATCTTCGAGCAGACGCTGCCGCTGCTGGCGCATGCCGGTATCGCGCCGCTGGACGATCCGGAGACCAGCCGCAAGCTGATCCTGGAGACCTCCAACCCGCTGGTGAAATTCGTCATCATCCGCGCCAGCGACGTCCCCACCTATGTCCAGTATGGGGCGGCGGATCTCGGCGTGGCGGGAAAGGACGTACTCATGGAGCATGGCGGCGAGGGGCTCTACGAGCCGCTCGATTTGGGGATTGCCCGCTGCCGGCTGATGGTGGCCGGTCTGCCGGAGACCCCGGAACCGATCTCCCGACGGCTGCGGATCGCGACCAAATATGTTCACGCGGCCGAGCGGTACTTCGCCGCCAAGGGCCAGCAGGTCGAGATCATCAAGCTCTACGGCTCCATGGAACTGGCGCCCCTGGTTGGCCTGGCCGACCTCATCGTCGACCTGGTCGAGAGCGGCAACACGCTCAAGGCCAATGGCCTGGTCCCCCTGGAACACATCGCTGACATCAGCTCGCGCCTGGTCGTCAACAAGGCGTCCTGGAAGATGAAGCACGAGGCGGTGACGGCCTTGCTGGAGCGGCTGCGCGAGGCCGTGAGCCAGCAAGCTGGGGGTTAGTTTCAAGCGCGACCATCCGATCAAGCGAGTAATGCCATGGCGACAACCTATGAGGACATCCTGACGCTGTTCCGGGAAGTGGCGGAAGCGCAAAAGGTCACCGAGCAGAAGTTCCAGGAGACGGATCGGAAGTTTCAGGATACGGATCTGAAATTCAAGGAAACCGACCTGAAGTTCAAGGAAACTGACCGGAAATTCAAGGAAACCGACCTTAAATTCCAGGAAACCGACCGTCAGCTCCAGGAAACCGATCGCCTGATCAAGAACCTGAGCAAGACCTTCGGCGGCTGGAGCAACCGTCTCGGCGAATTCGTCGAGGAAATGGTTCGCCCGGCGGTGGTGCGCCTGTTCCGCAGTCGCGGACTGGAGGTGCATCAGGTGATGCGCGACGTGACGGCGATCAACGACGACGGCGAGGAAGGCATCGAGATCGATCTGCTGATCACGAATGCCGAGACGGCGATCGGGGTGGAGTGCAAGAGCCGTCTGACGCTTGAGGACGTGCGCGAACACCTGGAGCGGCTCGAAAAATTCAAACGCCTTTTTCCGCAGTACGGGGGTTATCGGCTGATGGGGGCGGTGGCGGCCATGGTGCTGCCCGACGATGTCGCCCGCTATGCCTATCGGCAGGGGCTGTTCGTCCTGGCGCAGAGCGGGGATTCGATCCTCATCCGCAACGATGGCGGCTTCACGCCGAAGGAATGGTAGCGAGACCGCGCCCGGTTCGATCCGGACAACCTCCGATGCCTACAGGCATGACCCAACATTGAGTGAAACGCCCGTGACCGACATCCAACGTCTCTCCACCGCCGACGCCGATTTCCAGCCCCGGCTCGCCGCGCTCCTGGCCTGGGACTCGGTCTCCGATGACCGCGTCCAACAGACGGTCGCCGAGATCATCCGTGAGATCCGTTCGCGCGGCGACGCGGCGCTGCTCGACTACACCGCGCGTTTCGATCGCTGGACCCCGACCAGCGCGACCGATCTGGAACTGCCCCGCGCCCGTCTGGAACAGGCGTGGCATACCATCCCGGCCGTCCAGCGCGAGGCGCTGGAACTGGCCGCCGCGCGCATCCGCGCCTATGCCGAGCATCAGACGCTCCAAAGCTGGAGCTACCGCGAGCCCGACGGTACCCTGCTCGGTCAGCAGGTCACGCCGCTTGATCGCGCTGGGCTCTATGTCCCCGGCGGCAAGGCGGCCTATCCCTCCTCGGTGCTGATGAACGCCATCCCGGCCAAGGTCGCAGGCGTCCCTGAGCTGATCATGGTGGTGCCGACCCCGGACGGCGAGCTGAACGAGCTGGTCCTGGCCGCCGCCCATGTCGCCGGTGTCGACCGCGCCTTCGCCGTCGGTGGGGCGCAGGCGGTCGCTGCGCTCGCCTATGGGACGGATACCATCCCCGGTGTGGACAAGATCGTCGGTCCCGGCAACATCTATGTCGCTACCGCCAAGCGCACGGTCTACGGTCAGGTCGGTATCGACATGATCGCCGGTCCGTCCGAGATCCTGGTGATCTGCGACGGCGAGACCGATCCGGACTGGATCGCCATGGACCTCTTCTCCCAGGCCGAGCACGACGAGGACGCCCAGTCGATCCTGGTGAGCTGGGACGCCGGCTTCCTGGAGCGCGTCGCCGCCAGCATCGACCGCCTGTTGCCGAGCATGGAGCGCCAGACCATCATCGCCGCCGCGCTCAAGGTGCGCGGAGCACTGATCCTGGCGCGCGACCTGGATGACGCCATCGCCGTCGCCAACGCGATCGCCCCGGAGCATCTGGAACTCTCGGTGGCGGACCCCGAGGCCATCGTCGGACGCATCCGTCACGCCGGGGCCATCTTCATGGGCCGCTACACCGCCGAGGCGCTCGGCGATTATTGCGCCGGTCCCAATCACGTGCTGCCGACCTCGCGCACCGCGCGCTTCTCCTCGCCGCTGGGGGTCTATGACTTCCAGAAGCGCTCCAGCCTCATCATGGCCTCGCGCGCGGGGTCGGCCGAGCTGTCCAAGGTCGCGTCCATCCTGGCGCGTGGCGAGGGGCTCACGGCCCACGCCCGATCGGCCGAGTATCGCGGGGAAGCCGGGGCATGAGGAATCTGATCGAAACCCTGGTCCGCCCGGAGATCCGCGCGCTCAACGCCTATCACGTTCCCCCGGCCGCTGGACTGATCAAGCTGGACGCCATGGAGAACCCCTATGGCTGGCCGGACGCGCTCAAGGCTGAATGGCTGGAAACGCTGCGCGCGGTCGAGCTGAACCGCTATCCGGATCCGCAGGGCCTGGCGCTCCAGACCGCGCTGCGCGAGGCCATGGACCTCCCGGCCGAGATGGGCCTGCTGCTCGGCAACGGCTCGGACGAGCTGATTCAGATGCTGGCCCTGACGATCGCCCAGCCGGGACGCAAGATCCTCTCGGTCGATCCGAGCTTCGTCATGTACCGAATGATCGGGCTCTTCGCCGGCATGGAGTACGTCGGTGTGCCGCTCCTGGCGGAGGACTTCTCGATCGACCTTCCGGCGACGCTCGATACCATCGAGCGTGAGCAACCCGCGCTGGTCTATCTCGCCTATCCGAACAACCCGACCGGCAACCGTTTCGACGCCGATGATGTGGTCCGCATCATCGAGGCCGCGCCCGGTCTGGTCATCGTCGACGAGGCCTATTCGCCCTTCACCGATTGCAGCTTCATGGGTCTGCTTGGCGACTGGGAAAACCTGCTGGTGATGCGCACCGTCTCCAAGATGGGTCTGGCTGGATTACGGTTGGGCTATCTGGTCGGGCCGAGCGCGTGGCTCGCCGAGATCGACAAGGTGCGTCTGCCCTATAACGTCAATGTCCTGACCCAGGCGTCGGCCGCCTTCGCGCTGCGGTACAAAGCGGTGCTGGATGAGCAGACCCACGCCATTCGTGTGGAGCGCGCCCACCTGTTCGAGGCATTGACGCACATCGAGGGTCTCCATCCCTATCCGAGCGAGGCGAACTTCATCCTCGTCCGCGCGCCCGAAGGACGCGCGGACGCCCTCTTCGCCGGGCTCAAGGAGCGCGGGGTTCTGATCAAGAACCTGCACGGGGCGCACCCGCTGCTGCGCGATTGTCTGCGGGTCACGGTCGGAACGCCCGAGGAGAATGCCGCTCTCATCAAGGCGTTCCGGGATGTCATTGACCTCCCGAGCCGCTGACCGCCTCGGTCGGTGCGAGCCGGGGAGGGCGATGGCTCTCCCGAAGCCCGCTCAACTCCCTTCGATGCGATCGTAATAGCGCGCCCGATACAGCAGCCGCGGAACCGCCCCGTCCGTGAAACCGGAGCGGGTGTGCAATACGTTGTTGCTGACCAGTCCCCAGCCCGCCTCCAGCCGACCCGAGAAATGCCAGGGCGTGTCGCGATGGATGACGTCCTTCAGGTAGGCGACCGCCTCGGTGGTCAGCGGGTCGTCGCGCCAGATGATGTTGCGCGCCCGGTTCGTGTAGCGCATGTGCAAACGCCCGTCGGGTCGGACCGAGAAGACCGGGCCGGGTTGGTCGGGCCGAACCTGCTCGCCGTCGACATGGCTGGCCGGGATGCTCATGCACTCCGGGTGCATGAGGGCGCGGATATAGTCTGCAGATTGGTCGCGCACCAGAATGTAGGCGATCTCATGGTCCAGCAGATCGTTCGAGCCGCCCTGCTCGGCGGGGTGGACGCAGTGCAGCAGAAGTCCGTGGATCTGACGCTCGGGACTGTTGTAGTAGCCGTCGGTGTGCCAGGCGATGGGGCGGTTGGAGTAGGGGATGTAGTCCCGGTGTCGGGCGTCGGTCTGGACGGTGAGCGAGGTGATGGCGTCCTCGTCGGCGCCCCGGTTGTGATCGAGCCGATGCAGGCCGACCGCCGCGCCGAGCGCGGTCGGGATGGCCTTGTCCGGATCGTCCCCGGTCCGACCGACATAGATGGCCATGTTGGCGCGTTGGCAGCGTTCCAGGATGGCCCCCTGTTCGGCGGGCGTCAGACGGCGGGGATCCCCGATCTCGACGACCAGCTCGGCGAGATCCGTCGGGGCCTGGGCCAGCTTTTGGTCGCGCCAGCGCCCGTAGGCATCCGCTTGGGCGAGATCGAAGGGTGAATCCTGCATCATCGGTAATGGCTCCTGCGCGCGTCATGCGCGCCGCTCTGATCGTCGGTCGATGGGGGCGCCTGGCGCGATCAAGCCCGCGGCCTGGCTCGGGCGGATCCCGTTCGGGCGTGCATTGTAAGCGGGTTTGTCGCCGGAGAATGGGCAAGGTAGCGGCGCGGGCCATGGCGCGAAGTACATGAGCAGGCCGGCGCTTGCTAAGATTGACCCCAATCTCTCCCCGACCGAGCCGCCGATGACCCAACCGGATCCCATCTCCACGCAGATCATGCCGGTGCCTTCCCGGACCGGCCGCAAGATCCGACTCGAGCGCATCGAGCTGGATATCCTCTCCGGCCCGGACGCCGGTCGCGAGATCCGCCTGACCCTGCCGAGCGTCAGGATCGGAACCGCGCCCGACAACGATGTGATGCTGACGGATCGCACGGTCTCGCGGCATCACGCCGAGATTCTCATGACGCGCGACGGTCTGCTGCTCCGCGATCTCGGCTCGACCAACGGAACTTCGCTCAACGGGCTAAGGATCAAGGAGGTCTTTCTCGAACCGGCGACCATTCTGGCGCTCGGCTCGACCCAGATGCGTATCGGCGCCGGAACCGAGGAACGGACCTACGAGATTTCCAAGGAGAACCGTCTCGGTTCGCTGGTCGGCGGCGCCGAGTTGATGCGCGAACTCTATGGTCTGATCGAGGTGGTGGCGCCGACCCCGACGACGGTGCTGATCACCGGCGAATCGGGCTCGGGCAAGGAGATGGTCGCCAGCACCCTGCACGAGCTGTCCGGCCGTCACGGCCCGCTGGTGGTGTTCGACGCCTCGGTGACCGATCCGGAGATGGTGCGCAACGACCTCTTCGGCCACATCAAGGGGGCCTTCACTGGGGCGACCGGTCCGCGCGAGGGCGCCTTCCGCCATGCCGAGGGCGGCACCCTTTTCATCGACGAGATCGGCGAGCTGCCGCTCGAACTGCAGCCCCGGCTGCTGCGCGCCCTCGAAAGCCGGGAGGTGGTTCCCGTGGGGTCGGATCAGCCGGTCAAGGTCGACGTGCGCGTGGTCGCCGCCACCCATCGCAACCTGGAGGCCATGGTGGAGGATGGGCGTTTTCGGGCCGATCTCTACTACCGGCTCTCGGTCATGAGCCTGCGCGTCCCGCCACTGCGCGACATCAAGTCCGACATCCCGCTGCTGGTGCGAAACTTCGCCGACAAGCTGGGTTTGCCCTGCCGTCTCTCGCCCGAGGCCGAGGCCGCGCTGCGTGCCTATCACTGGCCCGGAAACGTCCGTGAACTGCGCAACGTCCTGGAGCGCGCGGCGGTACTCTGTCGCGGCGGAGACATTCGGCCCGAGCATCTGCGTCTGTTGGATGTCGCGTCCCCCCAGGTCGGCGCGCGGATCGAATCGCCGCTGGATTCTTCCGCCTCCGCCGCCAACTCCCCGGCTCAGATCAAGGCGATGGAGCGCCGTATGATCGGCGAGGCCATGGCGCGCAACCGCAACAACAAGACCGCCGTCGCGCGCGAACTCGGCATCCCGCTCTCCACCCTCAAGCGCCGCATCGCCGAATACGGTCTTTGAACCTAAAAAGAGCTGTCAGCTGTCAGCTTCCAGTCGCCAGCCTCCAGCTATTGGGAATCAGCCACTTGGCCATTGACCGAGACTGGCCGAGGCTCACCCCTCGGGTGAAGCCCGCAACAAGCGAAAACCTCGGCCATACAACGGCTGGTGGCTGATCGCTGGCGGCTGACGGCTCTTTCTAGGTTGAACCGATCGGGAGCGAGCCGCTTCCAGCCTTTCGCTGTCGCGTTCCCGATGATTGGATGGCGAGCCGTATCGCCGCATTGATCGGCGCGTTTCTCCATATCCTTAGAAAACATGTGTTTGTGTCGTCTTTTTCCGCCAATTACTCTATTAAAGAGCTTTTGGTCCGCGAAGCCGCTCCGACGACCCTTGAGGCTTCCAAGGATGGCCGTCAAAAGTGCGTTCAAATGGCTCGATCGGCACGGTAGTCAACGCAAAAGCGTTCGCCTGAACGCTGTTTAACCGCGGGATTCCGAAGCTCGGCATCGCCTGGCCTTGCATCATCGAGCGGCTATTCGTGGCACGGCACGGGTGTTTGCATGAAATCCGGTGCTCGCACGAAGGCGAGTACAAGTGGGGAAGCGGATGCGAGAAAGCCGCGAGTCCGGGACCGGGCCGGGCGTCGGCTAACCAGCGTTCCTAAGGCGGGGCGACCAATCCCTCCCTGGGATCCCGCATTCAAGAATTCCCAGCCGTTCGAATAGGCTCCGTAGCGACCATTGTCCGTTTCATGGCGAATGGGGAAGACAGATGAAAATGCAGAACGTCGATATCACGCGCTATCCGAAATTTGCTCTGTATGTGAAAAAATCCATACCGACCATCATGGAGAGCAAGGCCATCGTGAGGGCGATGCAGGAAATCGGGCAGTTGGATAGGGCGACGTTACAGCGCGCGGTCAAATGGGGGGAGGGTCCGGACATTCAGGTCGTGGTTCTGGCGGGGGCTTATGGGGAATTCACGCCCGACACGAATTCGAACGAGATCCGGATCAATAAGGGACTCGTCGAGGATTTCGAGGCTGGGCGAGGCGTCAGGAAGACGAAAAGCGGCAAGAACGTATACCTGGTCGGCGTCACTCTCTTGCACGAACTTGTTCACTGGGGCGATGACAAGGATGGAATAGACCGCGCCGGGGAGGAAGGCGAGGAATTCGAACGACGCGTTTACGGACAGGTGATCGATTGAACAGACTAAAAATGTGTGCCAGGCATGTGTCGCTCATGATTTTAGCGATGGCGGCGACTTCATTTTTCGCATGTTCCGCGGCTCAGGATATGGAGGCTACCCAAGTGCAAGACAAACAGGCGATTCTACAAGCCCTCATTGATTCGAATCGGTTGGAGAAATATTTCCATGCCGATACGCTCAAGGAGCGGGTTCCTTTGCGTATGGTCAGGGGTTCATGGTACGAGGAAGGTATCCAACTGATGAAATTCGGCCAGCCGGTACTATTCGTCTCGTCCCAGGAGGTGAGCGAGCCCCATCTCATCGTGCCGGTGTTGGAGATCGCCGGCAACGAAGCGACCCTGAGCTTCCAATATCCTCCCGAGGGTATCGCGGGTGAAGCGATGATGGAGAAAGAGCCGATGGACTGGACGATCAAGTCCTTTAAGCTCGTCGAGCAGTAGTGACCGACCTTTTTCACTAAACCGCCCAAACCCTGGTCCGGAAACAGGGTCTGGACGACGGGGTCGAATGAGCGCCCGTCGTCCCGGAATCCCCGACCCGCTCGCCCCCCATGCCCTCGGGCGTGGCCCTGCTGACCGCCGCGATCAGAGCACCGCTGAGAAAGGCCGTCGCCAGGTCTGCCTGGCCTTCACGCAAGACTCGCGGCAAGCCGCGCTCGCCATCGGTGTGGACTGACTCCGCCTCCAGGCCCCGATTCCGATGGCCCCCCGCACGCCCTGTCGCGTCCATCGACCCCTAACCCATCGCATTACACATATATGGTCCGCCCCGCGATGCAAGAGGGAAATCGCTATTCGGCAGAAGGAGACGTTGCAGCCATATATCCGGCATCGTGGTGAGGTGTCGCCACCGACCTACGTGCCC